>JAUNMW010000191.1 GCA_030537395.1 Clostridia bacterium
AACTCTCAACTCTCAACTCCTTTTCTTACTGAAAGGCCTCTTTCGTTCAACGCTTACAAATCAATGCCCGGCAGCGCGGTGACGGTGCGCACGAAAGCGCCGTTCAGCCGCCGCATCAGGGCCACCTGGGGCACGTTCCGGCGGAAGATATGGGTGTACATGGTGTTTACGCCCCGCTCCCGGAGCAGCGAGGAAGCCGCGCCGATCAGATTTTTGGCCATCCCCTGACGGCGGTAATCGGAGCGGGTATAGATCATGAGCAGGGTGGCGCTGCTGCCGGCGCCGGTGAAAACGGCTTCGCAGATGGGCTGCCCCCCGCGGTAAAAGCCCAGGGCCATAAAGTGCTGCTGCTGCTGCCACAATTGCAGGTAATCTCGGGTGATGGGCTGAATGCGCTGGGCGTTGATCCGGGCCAGAAACGCGTTCTGGCTCATTTCATCCTGCAGGGGCACGGACGCAAAGGTCATCCCCATGGGGGCCTGGGGCACGCCTGCAGGGGGCAGAAAACGGAACATATCCTCCCCATCGTCGTTGCGCAGGCCGCAGGATTCATAGAATTTCAGCATTTCCAGGTTTTCGGGGGCCACCTGGGCATACAGCCGGGCGGGCAAATCGGGATTCATGGCGCGCAATTGCTCGGCCCGGGCCAGCAGCGCGCCGAACATGAGCGCCCGGGCGGTGGGCTGGCAGTCGATTTGCAGGAAAAGATGATTGGGCCGATCGGGGTACAGCTCTCCCTGAAAAAACTGCATCACATAGCCCGTGCCCAATTGAATCTGCTGATCATTGGCCACAAAAAACACATTTTCAGGCGCGATGCCCTGGAAGGCCGCCTGCGGATGGGTAATACGCATAAAATTCCCCTTGCTTCGGTGATATTGAAGGATCGCGCGCCCGATCCCGGGCGCTTTACTGCCATTCGATGCCGGAATAATTGCTGCTGGGGGTCAGATCGTACACCACGCGGCATACGCTCTTTTGATCCCGCATGATCAGATCCACCACGTTTTCCATCACGTCGTAGGGCAGGCGGGCGGCGTAGGCTTGGCTGCGTTCGCCGCCCTGCACGGCCCGCAGACAGATGACAGACTGGCTTTCATTCCCTGGCAGGGGATAGAGCAGGGCAAAATACTGCCAAAGGCGCTTGGCGGCGCTGGAAGCTTTTAATTCGCCCCGGAAAATGGCGTCCGCAGCCCGCAGCGTGGTCAGGCGTTCCTCGGTGACTTCGCCCAGAATGCGGGTGGCAAGGCCGCTGCCCGGGAAGGGCTGGCGGGAAATCAAATCATCCGGGATGCCCATAAAATCAGCCACCCGGCGAATTTCATCCCGGAACAGCTCCCGCACCGGCTCGATCAAATGAATAGAGCTGGAGGGCGGGGGCGCAGAAGGCGCGCTGACGAACATGATGTCGCTGTAGCTGGTGCCTTTGATCAAGGCGGCAATGGGCTCCAGCTTTTCCTGCTCCTCCCGGAGGATCCGGTTCAGCAGCTCGCGGATGGCGCGGCGCTTTTCGTCGGGAAGCACGATGCCCCGCAGCGCCTCCAGAAAACGCTGCTGCGCGGAAATCCGGGTGATATCCATGCCGATGGTATCCCGGTAAAAGGCGAGCACGTCGTCGCTCTCCCGATCCCGCAGCAGGCCGGTATCCACAAAAATACATTTCAGGTTCTGCCCCAGCGCTTTGTAAGCCAGCAGCGCGCTGACTCCGCTGGCCAGCCCGCCAGTGATGGCGCATACGGCTTTGCCGCTGCCTGCGATCCGGCCGATTTCCTGCACAGCGCGGGTAATGAAGGCATCGTCGTCCCACCAGGTGGTGCAGCCGCAGATGTTCACCGCGAAATTGCGCAGCATCAGGGAACCGTCCGGATCGTTCTGCTCCACCTCGATTTGCATGCCGTAAAGGGGCAGGCTTTCATGGGCAAAGCCCACGATGATTTCCTGGGCAAAGCAAAGGGGAAACACCCGTTCCGGCAAACGGAAGCTCCGGGCGCAGGGAAGCATCCTTTCGCCGTTTTCCAGCCCGGTAAACAGGGGCGAAGATTGATAGGTGAGGGCGGTCACAGCCCCGCGCAGCTCCGTTTCGCCCGCCGAGCCGGAAAGCAGGGTGAGCATCAGGCCCGCCGCGTCGCCCAGGGCGAGCGTGGGAATGCCGGATTGCAGAATGCGCTCGTCCAGTCCGGTGGGATTCTGCCCGTTGGAGCCGCCCGCCAGGATCAGGCCCAGGGGCTCCTGCGCCTGAATATCCTCCAGCGCCGTATCAAAGCGCAGAATTCTGGCCAGAATGCGTTCCGAACGCAGTTTGCGCGTCACAGCGCGGCTGGCGTCATCATCAAAGTTCAGCACCAGCACCATATCGCGCATGGGACTTCCCTCCTTTGGGATACAAAAATCATGGATTCAGGAAACATACTTCTATTCGACGGCATACCGGAAAAATCCTGCATGGCCGCTTATTCCCCCGCGCTCTCCCGGGCTTTCTGCGCGGCCAGGGCCCGGAGGGCCAAACGGGTTTCCAGATTGGCGATGCCGTTTTGCGCGATGCCCGCCTGACGCTGGACGGCCCGGATGCAGTCCGTGGTGATGGCCCCGTATTTTCCGGTGGTGTATCTTTCCTCCAGCAGGCCGGCCTGCACCAGCTCCCATTGCAATTCGGTCACTTTGGGCCCGCTGTGGCCGAATTTCAAAGTCACATCAGCCAGATCGCGCACAGTGCCGTAGCCCAGAATGCGCCAGTAATCCAGCGGATAAGCGTTTCTTTCCACCGCCTGGGGGGCGGGCTTGGTCACGTTGTTGCCCTCGATCACGTGCACGCGCACATCGCCGTCAGCGTTGCGCGTGCAGTATTCCACCAAAGCCACATGGCTGGTATCGCCGCTGGCGTTGTCGGTCAAGAACATCCAATCGCCCGGCTGGGGAATGTAGCTGTTTTTTTCGATGGGCTGAAAGCTGTCCTTCCACCATTGAGTGCCCCATCCCGGCACCATGCCGGTGCGGGATATATAGCGGCCGCTGGAGAGGAACCAGTCCCGGCCCACGTTGGTGCCGCTGTAATTGGGATAAACCTGGGCGAGCAGGCGGGTACCGTGCTGCCGATCCACCTGATGAACGCTCCAGCATTGAAATTCGGCGCACCATTCGGCGGTGGGATACCCCGCCCAGGTGCCGTATTTGGTCACGCCGCTGCGTTCCTCGGTGTAGCCCAGTTCGTTCCTTTCCACCTCCAGCAGCCAAAGCACATAATCGGGGATGGGATAGGAAGGATCGATCAGGGTTTCGCCCGGGGCGAGGAGAAACCCGGCCCGGAAGGCATCCAAGTCTGCTCCGGACGGCGCTTCCTCTGCCGCGGCGCAGGCAAGCAGCAGGGCGGCGCAGGCAAGCAGCGCCAGAAAACGGGTGGATAAACGCATATCATACCCTCCCAATCAAGGAATGAACCGGGGCCGGAAGACCGGCTTCCAGCCCCGGTTATTGAGCGTGCGGGTTCAGAATCAGGCATTCTTGTCCTGATCCTCATAGAGGCTCTTGAACCGTTCGGTACGGCGCACTCTCCTGTGCGGCGTTTCAGGGGCCTGATCCGGCGCGCTTTGGGCAGCGGCGGGAGCCTCCGGTACCGGCGTCTGGGCCGGCTGAACGGGCTGGGCGGCGGGCACCCGGGCCGCAGGCGCGGCGGAAGCGTTCGCGCCGTCCAGATTGGCCTGAGCGACCTTGATCCGCAGATTCAATCCCCGCTCCTGAGGATTCAGCGGCGCGGGATTGAAGGCCTGGGTGTCCTGGGACACTTGACCGACGGGCTGGGCCGTTTCAACGGTCCGGATCGGCTGCTGTCCTTCGGGTTTCTGATAGCCCTGAACGGGCTTGTAGGCCTGGGTCATCTGAGAGGCCGCGGTTTGCTGGGTAACGGGATGGAAAATCTGAGTGCCCTGAGGCGCCTGGGATCCGGCCTGAGATGGATTCGGCGTCTGCTGGGCCGTTTGCTGGGTAACGGGGCGGAAAATGTGAGTGCCCTGGGGCACGGGAGCGCCGGGCTGCGCGGCGCTGCCAGTCGGCTGAACGGGCTGGGGCGCGGCGCTGTGAGGCGGCATGAAGGGCGCTGTGGCCTGATTGGGGTAGGAAGCGCGGCTGACCGTCTGGGTTGGATTGTTTTCCGCCGCGCGCATCTGGGGATGAGCCGCCGCGTTGCGGGCCTGGCGGGCCTGCTGGGCCCGTGCTGCCTGACGCTTCTTGTTTTGCTGATGCACGGTGTAGGCGTAGTACGCGCCGCCGCCGCCGACTACGGCCAGTCCCAGCAGCACCCAGGGCCACGGGGATCCGCTTTCCTGCGTGGTGGGCTCGGGGATCACGTTGCTGTCGGGCCCCACGGGGGCAATTTCAGGCGTGGGGGAGGGGGCGGCGGTGGGCACCGGGGATTCGGTGGGCAGCCGCTCCGGATCGGGCGTGGGCGTCAGATAGGGATTGAAAGGCTCGTAGGAAGCGGACAAGGCAGGATTCTGCCATACCGTCCGGTTATAGTCCTCCACAGGCTGGATTTCGCTGCTGGTGGCGGAGGAGGAGGTGTTGTTGCTGTTGGCGTTCAGGTATTCATTGCTTTGCAGGAACTGGGACAGCTCGCCCAACTGCAGCACATGGAAGTAATCGCTGCGGATATAGCCTTCGGTGCCGGCCTGGCTTACATGATACCAGGTGCCTTCATCGTTGGTCACGCTGCCTAGCACCAGGGCGAAGGCGTAATTATCCAGCAGACGGATGGCGTTGTCGGCTTTGGTGGTGGGTTCGGAACGGAGATTGACCCGTCCGCTGCTGCTTTGCACATGGCCGTAGCTGCTCAAGCTGCTTTCGGTCACGGGTTCAGGGGTGGGAGCGGAGGTGGGGGTGGGGGCCGCGCCCACGAGCGAATCCAGATAAGCCTTTACTTCTTCTTCGCTCATCATGCGCAGCTGATCCTGGCGGATATAACCCCACAGACCGTTGTACTGCACCAGGTGCCAAGCGGCGCTGTCGGTGTAATACTGGCCGTGCACATTGGTAACCGCCATGTAGGGCAGCACCAGAATGATTTCGCCGTTGGTGTCGGGGAAATTGCGCATGGGCACGCCGTCGCCCAGGGTCATGGCGTAGCCCTCCGTTTGCTCCGGAACGGGCGTGGGAGAGGCGGCGGGGGCGGCGGTTGCCTGCAGCTGATCCAGATAAGGCCGCGCTTCTTCATTGCCGATGGGTGTCAGCATGGACTGCTGAATGAAGCCGAAATTGCCGCTGGCCACAGCCTGAGCGGAATCCCAGGCCACACCGTCCACATAGGTTTGGCCGGATACGTACAGCAGCGCCTGGGCGGGCAGCATTTCCAGGATGGTGTCATCCGTCATGCTCACGCCGGTGCGCAGGGCGGCCTGGGCCTGGGTGAGGGCATAGCCCTTATAGGGCACGGGGGTTTCGGTAGGCGCGGCGGTAGGCTCCTGGGTGGGGGCCTCGGTGGGGACTTCGGTGGGAACTTCCGTGGGCGCTTCGGTGGGGGTCTCCGTGGGGGCCTCGGTAGGCGCTTCGGTGGGAATTTCTGTGGGAAGCCCCACAGGCGCGGCAGTGGGCATGGGGGAGGGAAGCTGGGCCTGGATGGCGTCGCTTTCCGCCTGCGCGGCCACGTTCACATAATTGGCCATCACATAGCCGTCCGTGCCGCTGACCCGGACCCGGTACCATTTTTCGCCGTTTACGGTTTCAGAGGAATAAATCCATATCCGGGTGTTCTTGTCCAGCTCTTTGATGCGGCCGGTGTTCTTGTCGGGACTCTTTCGGAAATTCACGGCTGCGGTGGTGGCGCCCCAGCGGTCAATCACCGCGCCGTCGAGAATTTCCGTGGGCGCGGGGGTGGGCGCTTCGGTGGGGGCCAGAGTGTAGCCGAACAGGGCGGCCAGCTCCGCTTCGTTCAAAAAGCGGATCACGGTTTCGCTCATGTAGCCCATCATGCCGTTGATTTCCACGGCATACCAAACCTTGTTGTCCGCGCTGGTGATCTGGCCCAGGATGTGGCCCAGATCGCTGTTGTTCACCATGCCCACGATATTGTCCTCCGCCGTGGAGGGCGTGGACCGGACGCGGATGGAGGTGCCGGTGGGATAGAAGTAAGCGTCCATGGGGGTATCAAAAGCCGGGGGCTGAGGCGCGGGCGTTGCCGTGGCGGTGGAAACGTATTGGAAGATTACTTCCGCGGGGGTGAGCACGCCGTCCTCGCTCAGCTGCACCATTATGCTGCTTTCGCCCGCCAGCGCATAGCCTTCGGCCAAATCGATGGGCCGGGCGTCTATCGTGTTGCTGCCGATGAAGCACCTCTGCTGCTGCGGCGAGGCCACATCCTGGCCGGTCAGGCTGTCCTGGAAGCGGATGATTACATCCGTTTCATTGCGGAACTTGAACACCACCTCCGCGGGCGTGGCGAGGCCCTCGTTATCCACGGTCACATAAACCGTTTCATCGGAAGCCAGCTCATAGCCCAGAGAGGAGTCCACCTGACTCCAATCAAGCGTCACGGGGTTTTCCTGACCTTCGGCGCAGGTGGCGGAGTAAGTACAGAAGGCATTGCCGTCGGGATCCAGGTACTTTACGTTCACCAGCGCCACCTTGGGGGCGGGAATC
>JAUNMW010000192.1 GCA_030537395.1 Clostridia bacterium
TTATCATGCGATCTAAGTGGGGCATCTTCTAGGACGATTACATTTATCCTTTTGCTGTAGGCTGTGCATGCGTCAAGGGCTATAACGTGTGGCCCATAGTAAGGCGTGAAATCTGCGTCCGGGCCAAATTCTGATCCCTTCTGCTCATATTTGGCATGCCCATAGGAACAATGCCAGTGCCCGCATAAGATGGTTTTCTCCTCATCTGCTGTTTGGGCTGCATCCATTCCGTTATACCAGCGTGCATGCAACCATGCTACCTCCGATGATTCCCGCCAATCAGAGCAATAGCAGTAGCGGAAATTCTCACGGATGCATGGAATCCAGCCGTGTGTGAACACATAGTTTTGCGTCTCATAATAATCCACCATCGCCGGAATAATGGTTTTGTAATAAGGGGTCTCCTTCGCTGCGTCTGCAAAGTCGTAGTTGTGTATCCGGGCCATTGTAGGTTCATACCCGGTCAGCTGTAGAGCGGTCATGTATGTCCCGTTGCTGACGTGATGATGGTACGGCAATCCTGCATCTTCAGTCAGCATCTCTTCAAAGAGATCTTCATGATTGCCTTTGACCAGAATAACCTGGTCCTCCTCCATCAGCTTAAGGATAAACTCCTGCAGCTCGGGTGCTTCTGTCCCCCTGTCAAAGAGGTCGCCTAGTATTATGAGCTTATGCGGTTGTGTTTCTGCGAAGAAGCCAGCCTTCTCCAATGCGTCATGGAGAATGGAGTAAAAGCCGTGAACATCCGCAGTGACGTAGTATTTCATAATACAGCTTTATTTGTCCTTTGCCCTTCGGTATATCCTATAACCGATGAAACCAATAGTTGCATTAACAATGATCAGCAAGAGAATCAGCATGCCGATGTCGTTGCCAATCTGCACGGTCGCGTCTACTATTCTCACGATAAACCTTGATACTATCAGCATAACAAGGATCGTTCCACAGAGAAATAAAGTCTTTTTCATATTAACGGATTATGCTGCGACTACGGCGTTATTGAAAGTATGTAACGTATTTCAATCATGGTGAAAACTGGTTCGTCCAAAGTGGATATAACAATAACGGAGAAGAAATATTTTACTCAAAGGAAAGCATGACTGACAGAGGCCTAAAGACTTTCTGGATCTCTTACCCGACTGCCAAGAGAGAGTTCGGCGATTCGATTGCTGCAGAGTTTGAGAAAAACTGTCGTTTTTAGCTGTGACGTCTTACAGTTTGATAAAAAAGAGGGCTGATCAGATGAAAAGTGCGTTTACCATTCGGATCCTTTCCGTGATCCTTGTATTGTCTGTTGTCTGCCTTTCTTGGTTATCGATGCCGACATGAGCCACACTGCGTTCTAAAGACACTTTCTTGCCTGGGAGCAAGAATTGCCCGTTTCAGAGGGTAGATTTTTAGAAACAAGTATGGTATAAAAATCACATATGGATTAACATGCAAAATGCATGAAACAAGGGAATATGAGACTCCTGTCTCATGCTTTTTCCGGTGTACCGAATTGTCTGCTTTTTTGAAACAGTCAGCATATAGCAAAAGGAAAACCCAGCCGTTTTTTGCTGGTCGCCGGAGCTTGTTGTACAGATAATCCGTTCCCTTCATTTCCTCCGCAAAAAAAGAAAGCGAGTGGATTCCATGAACAAAACCAGATTGTTTCTGATCATCCAGTCTGTTCTCTGCATCCTGCTTGCCGGGATGTTCGCCGCAGCTGCTATCGGGATCTACCGGGAAGGCCTGGTTCTGAAAGCGGCAGATCCCCTGAGCTGGATCTACACGCGCGAAAAGGCGGCTGCAGCGCTGCGCCCGACACTGCCGCTGCTGGTGCTCAGCCTCTCAGTGACCGCCGTTGGGCTGTTCCTGGGTATCCGGGACGAAAACGGAGAGAAGCCCGTGAAGAATACCGAATGCATGCGGGACCTGACGGTGGGCCGTGTGGCTGAAGAAAGCGCTGAAATGAAGGCGGAACGAAGCCGGCAAAAGAGACTGCTCTGCGGCGGCTGGATCGTTTTTGCGCTCTGCATGATCCCTGTCCTGTTATACATCACAAACGGGGATCATTTCCCTAACGGTGATCTGGAGCCGGTGTTCCTCGCTCTGGTCGGACATGTGTTTCCCTGGATCGCCATGGGTCTGGGCGCTCTGATGATCTCGTCCGTTTTTCAGGAGAAGAGCATGAAGCGGGAGATTGAGGCGGCGAAAGAGCAGATAAAAGCGGAAAGAGCCTCCGGAGTACAGCCGGAGACAAAGAAAGAAGAGAATAAATCGCTTGCCGGGAAAAACCGCCTGCTGCGCGCCGTAGTGCTGGCTCTGGCGGTCGTGCTGATCATTGCGGGCGTGTTTAACGGCAGCGCAAGGGACGTCTTTGGAAAGGCGGTAAAAATCTGTACGGAGTGTGTTGGCCTTGGATAATAGTAAAACTGCTGGGCGGGCGTCGCTCCGTCCCTCAACAAGAAGGCTGATCCAGCTTTACAGCGCGCTGCTACACAACGCGCATCTGAAAGGATTTATCGACGGGGAGATTTACCAGGGTAAGGCCAAGTTCGCCTGTGTTCCCGGCTTTAACTGTTATTCCTGCCCCGGAGCTGTAGGAGCATGCCCCCTGGGCTCGATCCAGAACGCCCTGGCATCCATCGGACACCGCGCCGGCTGGTATGTGATGGGGATCATCCTGCTCTTCGGCGTTATCGTTGGACGGACCATCTGCGGCTGGCTCTGCCCCCTGGGGCTGATCCAGGAGCTGCTGCACAAGATTCCAACTTATAAAATCAGGAAAAGCTGCATCACCCGTGCGCTGTCCTGGCTGAAGTATGTGCTGCTCGCCGTTTTTGTTGTGGCGATCCCTCTGTGGTATGGGCTGAAGCATGATATTCCCGTGCCGGGCTTTTGCAAATACATCTGTCCCGCCGGAACCTTTGAGGGTGCGATCGGCCTGCTGTCCAATCCCAACAACACGGGATTGTTCAGCATGCTGGGTATCCTCTTTACCCGCAAGTTCACGATCATGCTGATCATCGGACTGGCCTGCGTGTTCTGCTACCGGAGTTTCTGCCGTTTTATCTGCCCTCTCGGCGCGATCTACGGGCTGTTCAACCGCTTCTGCCTGGTGGGTGTGCGGGTGGATGAGGAGCGCTGCAACGGCTGCGGCGCCTGTGTGCGCGGCTGCGGCATGGACGTGCGCCATGTGGGCGACCACGAATGCATCCACTGTGCCAGATGTATGGACAGCTGCGCGCAGAAGGCCATCTCCCTCAAGGCCGGAAAGGCCGTGCTAAAAGCGCCGACAGGCACCCTGAGCGAGGATGAAAAGTCGAAGCGCAAAAGAGGCGGACGGATCGCCTGGGGCGTTGCTTTGGCACTGCTGTGCGTTGCTCTAATTTGGTTCAACTTCCTTGATCCCGCCGTCCGCGCAGAAACAGGGACGGGAACTCCGATGCCGGGGCAGGCGGAAAGCGCCGTGGGTTTCGAGGTCGGCATGGATCTTGAGGATTTTACACTGACCTGCCTAGACGGCACGCAGTTCCACCTGGGGGATACACGCGGCAAGGTCGTCTTTATCAATCTCTGGGCCACCTACTGCACTCCCTGTGTGCAGGAGCTGCCGCATTTTGACGCGCTCTACCGGGAGCATGAGGGCGACATCGCCATGCTCGCCGTGCATTCCTCCATCGTGACGGACGATCCGGCGGAGTTCCTGGCCGACAAGGGATGGGGCATCCCCTTCGCCGTCGATACGGAGGATGACACGCTATGGAAGATCGTCAACGGCTCGTCCACTCTGCCGCAGACCGTCGTGCTGGATCGGAACGGCACGGTCATCTATAACCAGAAAGGTTCCGTAACGCCGGAGATGCTTGCCGCGCTTTACGAGCAGGCGTCCCTGGGATAGGGATCTGTTTTAAAAACCATCAGATTTAGAGGGAACAATATGGGTATCATCATTTCTCTGCCGGTATCGCTGCTGCTGTTCTGGCTTGTGCTCAAGCCGAAGAAGGCAGACCCGTTTCCGAAAGGAGGTCTGTGGCGGCTTCTGATCGCGGGAGCGCTCAGCACCGTTGTTGCCGCGATTCTGTCCCAGACATTCAGCCTGATCATCGCCGCGATCCGCATCGGGCCGGCCAACGTTGCGGAAACTATAAACAGGATGCGTACCGATATGGCAGCGGCGGGCGATTTCCTGCAGAGCCTGTCCTTCAATAAAAAAAGGTCGCCTCTGATGACGCTGCTGTCCACGATGATCACCGCCGGCCTTCTTGAAGAGCTTTGCAAGTATTACGCATGCCGCGCCGCCATCCGCAAGAAGGGCATGGTCCGCACCTGGATGGACGCGCTGATCTGCTTCACGGCGGTGGGTCTCACTTTTCAGATTCTGGAGAACCTCGTGTACGGCGGGAGTTACGGCATTATTGTGGCGATCCTCCGCAATCTGGCGCCGGGACATTTCATCTTCGGCGTGATCATGGGCTGGTATTACGGAAAATATCTGATCGCCGGGGAGAAAACATACCGTTTCCAGTGCATCCTGTGGCCGGCGCTGATCCACACGCTCTACGACACGGGGCTCAACTTGATGCCCAACTACGATGCTGATGCGGGAACCGGCCAGATCTATATCGCGATGGGTCTGCTGGCTTTTGTCGGTGCATTTGTGATGGCCGTTATCATTATCGTCAAGCTTGTGCGCTGGCACAAAGACGGTAAACTGGATACGCCGATCCCAGACGCTTCCGGGGAGCCCGCGGGCTGACGCTTTCTTAACGGAAGGCGAAGATCCCGGCACGTACCTGAACAGCTCCGCATTGTGCGGAGAACACAAAAAGCTCCCGGAGCGGGGGGAACGGAATAAGCGACTGAATGATAAATGATCGATAAAAAATTATAAGGAGGATCATTATGAAAACTGTAAGAAAAGTCCTGGCAGTGTGTCTTCTGCTTGCCCTGGCAGTCGTCGCGCTTGCCGCATGCGGCAAGAAGGCAAATTATGAGGTGCTGGTCAACGATGCGTCCGGCAAGCCTGTTTCCGGTGTCACGATCCAGTTCTGCTCGGATACCGAGTGCAACATGGGCACCACCAATGAAAACGGCATTGCGGTCTTCGAGAAGGAAGCGGGCAATTATACCATCCATGTGCTCAAGGTGCCGGAGGGATATGCCCCGGACGACACGGAGTATACAGCGCCCGATAAGCCCGGTCAGGTGGTCATCGTCCTTAAGTGACGCTCTGCGTCGCTTTTTGCACGGCGTGACAGTAGTGTGACACAGCGTGTGATACCATGTCGTCAGAGTCAAAAAGAAAGGAACGATCATTATGAAAAAACTGATTAGTGTTCTCCTGCTGGTTGTCCTTCTGGCTACCGCACTGAGCATCACCGCCTATGCGGACTCGGGAATTGGCGTTAAGCCCGGACAGAACATGCCGGCCTTCACGGTAGACCTGACGGACGGAACCACCGCAACGCTCTCAGAGCTTCTGAAGGAGAAAGATCTGGTCGTGCTCAACATCTTCGCCAGCTGGTGCAAACCCTGCGAGAGAGAGTTCCCTGAAATGGAAGAGGTCTACCAGGCGAACAGCGACCGCATGGTAATCCTTTCCCTGTCGGGTGAACCGAACGACACGATGGAAATCATTGCCGATTACAAGGAAAGCCACAACCTGAGCTTCCCGATGGGACTGGCGGGCAACGCGTTGAGCTATCTCACGGTCCCCGGTTTCCCGACGACGATCTTCATCGACCGCAGCGGGATGGTGGGCCTGATCAAGGTTGGTGCCTTTGTCGACAAAGCGGAGTTTGAGAGCAAGGTCGGCTATTTCCTCTCCCCGGATTACAGCGGAAAGCCACTCAAGACAGAACAGGCCGTAAACTACATGCACTACGTCGAAATCGCCATCCCGATCGCTTCGCTCGTGCTGGTCATCGGCAGATGGGGCCTCTTCCGTAAGGCCGGAAAGAAAGGCTGGCACAGCCTGATCCCGCTGCTGAATACCTACGATGAGTATTCCATGGTGTGGAAAGGATGGATCGGTATCCTCGCCACGCTGTGCTTCCCGCTCGGCATCCTCTGCAACATAGTCGGTCTGCCGGCTTTCATCGCTCCCATCCTGTATGCTGCGGGCTTTGTGCTCGGTATCCCGGAGAGCATCAGACTGGCGAAAGCCTTCGGCAAGAGCACATTCGTCGGTGTTCTGATGGCGATTCCCGGGATCAAAGAGGTCAGCCGCCTGTTCCTCGGCCTGGGCAAGGCGAAGTTTCAGGCACCTGTTTCCGATACAGCAAATTCATAACGCCGAAAGAGGAATAGAGCCGTCCCGATAAGCGGATATTGAAACTACCGGTACGGAAGCTATTTGCAGGATAAAGTATGTGTGGCTTAAGAATACTATCCTTGTAAACTGAACTCTGCAAACCCTTGGCTTTCAAGGGCCCATTTTTTGGGCCGTCTGCCCGGGTTTTCAGACGCTTGCCCAATGATTGGGTCAGTTGCCCAAATCTTCTTATTCCTCGAGCACCCATCCATAATTGCACGCTAATTTTGATAGAATTAGCGTGCAATTATTTTTGCCATAAAACCACTAAAATCTGTTTATTCTTGCTGCCCCAGACCATTTTTCGGCCAGATTA
>JAUNMW010000009.1 GCA_030537395.1 Clostridia bacterium
ATTGATGACCTGCATGCCTCTGCCAAGGGCTATGAGTACATGACCCTCGGCATGCTGTGGAGCAGGGAGCGTGCGAATCGATGACCGAACATCGCTTTACCATGCGTCTGGATGATCGCTATGTTGATGAACATGCCGCCTGGCAGAAGCTGAACGACATTCAGCGTCGGACGCATCTGTCCTTCAATCGGATTGTTGTAGACGCGATCAACGCTTACGAACACGATCAGCTGCGCCTGTCTGCGCAGGATGAGAAACGGTTGGTAGTACGTACCGCCGACGCAGTAGCTGATAAGCTCCAGCAGATGCTGCCTGCCTATCTCGCAGGGTATTCAGCCGGGGCTACTGTTCCTGCTGTCGTCCCCACTGCCAGGCCTGTCTCAATTGAGCCACCCCTGAAGGCGGCAGCTTCCTCGGATGACGACATGCCAGATTTCAGCGGCAGTGTCATGGATTTTGACTTCATGGGCAGCTAACAACGATCACCACTTTGGTGCGGAATACCCCATTTGCGCACCAAAGTGGTGATTTTCATTTACAACACTAAGAACATATTACACCAAAATGGTGCGAAAACAAGGCTTTTCTCATCATTTTGGTGCAGAACAGGAGAATCTATGAAACTTGATCTTGACGCCATCATGGCAAACATGCCGAAGGACGAAGAAACCCTGAAGGAAGTGCAGGCCAAGCACCGGAAGATCCTTCAGGAGAACCGTGAGAACGAGAAGAAGCGGAAGGCACGCAACCACCGGCTCTGCGAACACGGAGCCATCATGGAAGCATACTTTCCGCAGACCATTGCGATGGACAGCGCACAGTTCTCTGCATTCATGCAGGAGCTGGCTGCTGGCCGGTGACTACGACGGGGACGTTTCGGGGCAACCTGGGGCGTCCCTGGTTCATTTCGGAGAGAAATGCGCACTTATACATACACTCTGGTGTATGTCGTGCGCCCTGCGGGGCCTGTTGCGACTGCGTCGCGATGGGGCAAGCCCCATACCCCAGGTAACGATGCTCCTGCGGGAGCCGAAGAATAGGAGGTCCAATGAACTTCTTTCATTGTCCCATCAAGATCGTGTCACGCAACAAGGGGCGAAGCGCCGTAAGTGTAGCATCTTTTGATCGTTTTCTCAAGCATAATCCTCTCTCAAAGACTGGCAGAAGATGCTGCAATATCTGAGCGCGGAATGAATAGCGCCGGATATCAATCTGCGCGAAATGAAGGAGGACGTATGCAGGATGGAGGCGGTGAAACGTGAGTTATCAAGGGAAATAAAAGAACAATGCCAGAACGATATCGTTGCTGATGGTTTTCGACACGTAAAAACGGGACCATGTATTGCAAACAAATGCCGGATTCATCATAGAATGTCGATTGTGTTTATAATATCATCTGGCTTGCTTTCAGATCTTTGAGTTTAGCCGCAAATCCCTTTTTGCGCGGTTGACTGATGCGCAGCTCTATGCCGCCGATCAGCGTAACGGTGTACCCCTTCACATCGGCCACATGCTTCATGTTAACCAGACAGGTATTTGAGCAGCGGGCAAAGCCCTTGGAATCCAGCTTGGCTTCGAGTTTGGACATAGTGCCGATCTCAGAAAAAACGCCGTCAATGGTATGGTATTTTAGGAGATGATCCTGCACCTCTATGTAGAGGATGTCACGCAGATTCACACGGACATTGTGCGAGCCTGTGGCAATGATCAGCGCATCCTCGGCTGACTGGTCGATCCTCCAGATGGCACGGGTCAACTTCATGGCAAAGCTGTAGTATTGTACAGGTTTCACCATGTAATCCAGCGCCGACACCTCATAACCGGCAATTGCATATTGCGTCAGGCTGGTAACAAAAAACAGCAGGACCTTCTGATCCAGCACACGAAGGCGTCGTGCCGCTTCCATACCGTCGATATAGGGCATTTGGATATCCATGTAGATGATATCGTAGACGGGCTTATAGTTGTCCAGCAGCAGGATTGGATTCTCAAACAGGTCAATCTGAAACGTGATGCTGTTTTCTTGGGCATACCGATCCAGATAGGCTTGCAGATCCGCTCGCGCCTGCTTCTCGTCCTCAACGATTGCAACATGGATCGCCATACGATCACCTCCTCGACTGATAGACAAAGCATACCGTTATTCGGTGTATACGGCAAGACTTCTTCCGTAAACTCACAATCATTTTCGCAGATTAGGAATTGATCGGTATATGGATGGTCAGGCTGAACACATCCCGCTGATGCTGAACAGCCATGGTACCATGATATTGCTCCGCCAGGTAGCGCATGCTCATGGTGCCATAGCCATGCTGACCGCGTTCCCGTTTGGTGGTTTGTAGCGCTTTCCCCTCCTGATCCATTTGCCCGTCGAAATAATTCACGATCTCCGCATCTATAAAGCTGTTGGCCTGCTGAACAGTGAGGCTGATCACACGCTTGGATGGATCATCCAGCTTGCGCACCGCTTCCACTGCATTACTCAAAGCATTCATGAACAGTGAATAGACATGGCTGTTTTTCATGAACCGCAGCGCCTGCCCATCTGCCAGACAGGAAAACTCGATCTGTTCCTTTTCACAGGCTAACTGGATCACATAGATCACAAGATCCAGCACTTCGCAGCCTGTCTTGATGTTGCGGTCATAGATGTTCATGGCGTCACGCAGGGAGGTGATCTCCTCTGCCGTCAGCTTGTCAGAAAAGTCGTCAAGATGATGCTTCAGATCGTGACAGCGCATATTGATCAGGTCGATATTTTCCTTGACCACCTGATACTGTTTTCGCTCCTGGAGGAGAATCTGATCCATGACCAGCATTTCCGTACGATAATGGCTTTGCAGCTCAATGCCATTACACAACACCAGGATGAATATGGATACGACCAGCAGATACGAGCGGTTGACCAGCAGCATCGGCCAGCTTTCAGCGCGGTATTCGTTACTGATGCAATCCGGGATGGTCAGAAACACAATG
Source organism: Clostridia bacterium (assembly GCA_030537395.1). Classification (GTDB taxonomy): domain Bacteria; phylum Bacillota; class Clostridia; order Christensenellales; family Aristaeellaceae; genus RUG563. The sequence goes on from JAUNMW010000009.1 coordinate 2,977, forward strand.
CAGCACAGCGTCAGGACGGTGGTTGACAGACGCGAGACTCGATCCAATTCGTTGCTCTTTCGGGGACCCGCAAATCGCCACAGCACCCAGTATACCAGCAGATGCAGCGCGTAATAGATGATCCAATCGGCAGCATTGACAGGTCGTTCCTGATTGATCAAAGAAATGGTAATGCGTTCGTCAATATTGCATACGGCCAGCAAAAAGGAATATGCTGCCGCACCGATCTCCATGCCTGCAACACCGGCGCACCAGGTTTTCAGCTTGGCATGGAAGGGATTGGAGAAGCACAGCAGATCAATCACTAGCGGCATACTCAACTGGATAAAGCGCATGATAAAACGTGTGCCAAGACCGCTGATATGTGACCGCAGCAGAACGCTGCAAAGCATCAGTACAAAGCAGATGACCACAGACAGCGTGAGCCAGCCGAAAAAGTGCCGCTTCCGCCGCAGGGAAAAGCTGAACAGAAAGCCAGATAGCAGCAGCTGTCCCATCATGTTGATCTGCACCATCCACTGGTAGTGATAGGTTGCATAAAGCTGATCCATGAAGGCCTGCATAGGGCTCACCTCTTTGCATTATATATGCGTTATTTTATCATTTTGCACATCATTCGTCAATGAAACAGGCGGTTTTCCTTTTAGGCTGCGCAAATGTTTTTTAGGCTGCGGAATACTGATTGATGAAGCCGCAGCTTGTTTTTATACTGTAATCAGCAACGGGCAAACGGTCAGAATTTGAGGAAGATGACTGGTTGCGTAAACGTGAAGGAGGAAGTCCCTATGAGCGAACTGAAAGCGAAGAAGAACCTGCCGGCACTGATCGGCATCGTTCTGTCCGTGCTGACGGCTGTGGTGTATGCGCTGTTCTACGGTTCAGCCAACACCATGATGAACAACATGAGCTGGTCTGCATTCTGGCTGCTGATTGGCGGCGGCGCTGCTGCGCTGGCTCTGATTCTGGTAAAGCAGGGCAAGCTGGCCCCGGCTGTAATGTCCATCTGTCATCTGATTGCCTTTACCATGACGATCTATCAGATGTATCCCTACATCTCCGCTGCCTTTGTGGGCATCGACTCCACCTGGGAGGTCAGCTTCTTCGTGGTGATGATCCTGCTGGCTGTGGGCCTGGTGGTGAACCTGGTGGCCGCCATGAAGGCCATTACCGTGAAGAAGGCTGCGCTGCCCAAGACGCTGATGTCCGTGGCTTGCGTGCTGCTGGCTTTCATGATCGTGGGCAATACCATTGCCATGGAAAATGCCCCGCAGATCAATAGCTTCCTCAAGACGCCCACCATCAAGACGACGGTGCCGGAAGGCTTGAATGAGGATACACAGTATTACAAGTCCGCTTACACCGACCTGGCGACCCTGATGGCTGATGGCCGTGCCATGGGCGAGGTTGCTATGGGTGAAGGCGTGGTACTTCTGAAGAATGACAACAACGCTCTGCCCCTGTCCGCAGACGAGCGTAAGGTGAGCCTCGTTGGCATCTCCTGCATCGATCCCGTATACGGCGGCACCGGCTCCGGCCTGGTGGATGTGTCCACTGCTCCTTCCTATAAGTCTGCATTTGAGCGCAACGGTCTGTTCTCTGTCAACGAAACGCTGTGGAACTGGTACGCTGCACCTGAGCAGGAAGGCTACAAGCGTGCTGTCGGTCCTACCGGCCCCGGTGTGCAGGGCGCCAAGGTGATCGGTGAAGCTCCCTGGAGTGAAGTGGAAAAGGCCAACGGTGCTTCCTTTGCTCAGTATGGCGATGCGGCCATCGTGATCCTGTCCCGTCTGGGCGGCGAAGGTTCCGACATGCCTCGCGGCGAGCGCTCCCTGTCCAAGCTGGATGATGTGAACGGTGCAAACGGTGATACCACCGAAGGCGACTACCTGAAGCTGTCTCCCAAGGAAAAGGAAATGTTCGCTGGCCTGAAGGCTCTGAAGGACAACGGCACCGTGAAGAAGATCGTGGTGCTGCTGAACTTTGCCAACCAGATTGAAGCATCCTTCTTGAATGACGAGGCCTATGGCATCGACGCTGCCCTGTGGATCGGCACGCCTGGTCAGACCGGTCTGTATGCCGTGGCTGACATCCTGGCTGGCAACATCAATCCTTCCGGTCGCCTGTCTGCTACCTTCTGGCTGACCCACGACAAGAACCCCTCTCTGGCCAACTTTGGTGCAAACACTTACGCCGGTGCGCCTGATGCGGTGAACAGCGATGGTTCTCCCCAGCAGGACAAGGTGTATGTGGTCTATCAGGAAGGCATCTACCTGGGCTACCGCTACACCGAAAGCCGCTATGAGGACTACGTGATGGGTACGCCCAACACCGGCGATTACCTCTATGGCGAAACCGTGGCCTATCCCTTCGGCTATGGCCTGAGCTACACCAGCTTTGACTATTCCGATTTCAACGTGGTCAAGACCGGCAACGGTGCGAACACGCAGTATGCCGTGAGCGTGAAGGTGACCAATACCGGTGCTGCTGCCGGTAAGGAGACTGTGCAGATCTACCTGCAGAAGCCCTATGGCGACTATAACAAGCAGAACGATGTGGAAGCTGCGTCTGTTGAGCTGGTCGGCTTTGGCAAGACCAAGGCTCTGAATCCCGGCGAGAGCGAGACCGTGACCGTGATGGTGGGCGAGCGTCAATTCGCTGCCTATGACGCCAACAATGCCAAGACCTATGTGGTCGTGGATGGCGACTATTACCTGACCGCTGCCCGCAATGCCCATGACGCTGTGAACAACATCCTGGCTCGCAAGGGCTACACGGTGGAAAGCACCGAGGGCCGCATGGATGCGGACGGCGTTGCCGCCCAGGTGACCGAGGCGCTGACCTACAGCCTGGATGCTGAAACCTACAAGACCTCTGCTGCCACCGGCGCTGAGATCACCAACCAGTTTGAATATGCCGATTTCAACAAGTATGAAGGCCGCGGCAATGACTCCGTGACCTACATGAGCCGCAAGGACTGGAACGGAACTACCCCCAAGAGCTGGGATGATGGCGTGGTTCTGCACTGGAGCGATGCCATCGCAGCTGATGAAGTGAAGTATGGCCGTCAGGGCGAGACCAAGGTGCCTGAGGTCAACATGGAGTATCCCAAGTACGATACCTTCGTAAACGGCAAGGTCATGAGCCTGATCGAACTGCGTGTGAATGAGAACGGCAACGAGATCGCTTATGACGATCCCAAGTGGGATACCCTGCTGGATCAGCTGAGCTGGGAAGACTACACCGGCCTGATTCCCAGCGGTATCCGCCGCACCGGCGATATCCTGACCATCAACAAGATGACTACCCTGGATCATAATGGTCCTTCCGGCCTGACCCAGCCCTACAATTCCGGTGCCAACGGTCTGGCTACCACCACCAACGATCCCAATAAGGAATCCCGCGCTATGTGCTATCCCAGCGGCGGTGTGCTGGCTTCCACCTTCAATATTGACCTGATGTACGACATCGGTAACCTAATCGGTGAGGATGCTCTTTGGGCTGGCTACAATGGCCTGTATGGCCCCGGTTCCAACATCCAGCGCACGCCCTACTCTGGCCGCAACTTCGAATATTACTCCGAGGACGGCTTCCTGAGCGGCACCATCTGTGCTTATGAGAGCGCAGCTATGGAGAGCCATGGTTTGTATCTGTACAACAAGCATGTTGGCCTGAATGATCAGGAAGACCTGCGTCGTGGTATCTGCACCTGGGCCAATGAGCAGAGCATCCGCGAGATCTACATGCGCGCCTTCGAGCTGCCCATCACCATTGCTGGCACTCAGTACGAACACAACGGCGAAACTCTGACGCTGAAAGGCGCCAGTAGCGTGATGCTTGCCTTCAACCGTATGGGTCTGCACTGGAGCGGCATGCAGAAAGGCATGGTGACCAACTTCCTGCGCAACGAGTGCGGTATGCCCGGTATCGTCGTGACCGATATGTGGTATGGCACAGCCTCTCCCTACATGAATATGCCTGCCTGGCTGCTGGCTGGCGGCAACCTGGTGGATGGCGTGATGGATGCCTCTCATCTGGATGCCAGCCGTCCCGGCAACAATCATGGCGATGTGGCCTGGGCTATGCGTGAAGCTATGCATCGCATTCTGTACACCGTGGTGCATTCCAATGCTATGAACGGCGTGTCTGCCCACACTGTGGTAGAAAAGGTTACGCCCTGGTGGCAGACAGCTATTCTGGCTGCTCAGATCGGCTTTGGTGTGCTGGCACTGGCTTCTTGCGCGTGGCTGTTCCTTAAGGGCCGCAAGCAGAAGAAAAATGCATAAACACGCCATAAAAACAATCAGATCATAAGAGTAGCAGGATAGACTTCCTCTCCACCCTGCTAAATAACCGCAGCCCGGCATAGAAGCGCGAACTATGCCGGGCTTTTTCATAAGATTTCTAAGCTTGGATCAGAAAGACGAACTCTGATGATAGAATAGTCATTTCAGAGAACATTGCTTTGGGACATGGCGTACACACATAGTATCTTGAAAAATAAAGTATGTTCGCTTGTTTATTGAACACAGTCTTGATATGCGCGAAGAAGTAACCGCATGAAGTACTTCAAAGTGGAGGAATAAGCATGCAAAACGATATGAATCGCTTCAATTCTGCGCAGAATGTGCTATAATGCATAGGGTTCGCCAAAGCGGACCGAAAAGGATGGGATTACATGGCATCAAAACAGATGACCATGACCGATGGACCGCTGGCCCGGCAGATCATGGCCTTCAGCATCCCGCTGATGATCTCAAATGTGCTGCAGGTGCTGTTCAATATGGCAGACATTGCAGTGGCGGGCAGGTTCGCAGGCCCTGAAGCGCTCGGCGCGGTGGGTTCCACCACGATCCTGGTCACATTATTCATCGGCATCGTGATCGGTATGGGCAGCGGTGTGAACGTGACGGTGGCACGTTTTCTGGGCGCCAGGCAGGAGAAGGATGTGTGCGAATCGGTTCACACGTCGCTGATTCTGTGCCTGCTGGTCGGCCTGGCATTGGCTGCGGTCGGCGTGGGCGGCACGCATGCCATCATGACCGCCATGCATACCAAGCCGGAGCTGATCGGCGGCGCCGAACGATACCTGCATATCTATTTTCTCGGCATGCCCGCATTGGGCGCATACAACTTCGGCAATGCAGTGCTCAGCGCAGACGGTGATACGCGGCATCCCTTGATTTTCCTGTCCGCCGCCGGTGTGCTGAACGTGGTGCTGAATCTGTTCTTTGTGGTGGTGTGCCAGCTGGGTGTGACCGGGGTGGCGATCGCAAGCGTCGTGTCGCAGTACCTGTCGGCGGCGCTGATCCTGCGATTCATGATGCGCAGCGACAGCATCACCTCTGTGCGGATGAGCGAACTGAGACTTACTGGCAGCAAGGTGCGGATGATCCTGCCGCTGGGCCTGTTTTCCGGCGCGCAGAATGCCATCTTTCAGCTGGCCAATCTGTTCGTGCAGACGGGCGTCAATTCGTTTGATGCGATCATGGTAGAGGGCAATGCTGCCGCAGCCAATGCTGATGGCCTGGTCTATGACGTGATGGCCGCCTTCTACACCGCATGCTCCAGCTTTATGAGCCAGAACTATGGCGCTGGGAAAAAGGAGCGCGTGCTGAAGAGCTACTATATCAGTCTCGCATACTCCTTTGGTGCTGGTCTGATGATAGGCGTGGCGCTGGTGGCCTTTGGTCCTCAATTCCTGTCGCTGTTTACCACCGACCCGCAGGTTGCCCAAAAGGGCCTGGTTCGCCTGACGATCATGGGCTTGAGCTATGGCTTCTCTGCCTTTATGGACTGCACCATTGCCGCCTCCCGCGGCCTGGGCCGCAGCGTCGTGCCTACGATCCTGGTCATCCTGGGCTCGTGCGTTTTCCGTCTGATTTGGATCTTCACTGTGTTTGCCCACTTCCAAACCATCATGTCGCTGTATCTGCTTTATATCTTTTCCTGGACCATTACTGCGATTGCGGAGATTGCCTACTTTGTCCCTTGCTACCGCAAACAGATGGCGCTGCTGAAATAAGGAGAAGGAGGAACCTATGGAGGTCAGATGTGTATTGTCCGGGAGATACCGAATTTGTGGCGGCGGATATTGAATTGACAAGCAAATCTGTCTATTGTACTATTCTACTGTCTTGATTTCCTGATCACAGAGGTGAAACTTATGCTCTTTCGGATTGCTATTGTGGAAGATGAAAAGAAGGATAGTGACCTGTTAGAGAACTATATTGCTCGTTATTTTTCAGAAGAAGCTTCAGAAAACCGTTACCAGGTGACCGTATTCAACAATGCCGGTGTGTTCGTTGAACATTACAGAGCGGATTTTGATTTGATCCTTCTGGATATCCAAATGCCTGGGATGAACGGTATGGATGCAGCTGCGGCACTGCGAAAAAAGGACAGCAGTGTGTTGCTGGTGTTTGTGACCAACATGGCGCAATACGCAGTAAAGGGCTATGATGTGAATGCGGCCGGATTCATTCTGAAGCCAGTCAGCTATTATGACTTTCTGCTGCGGATCAGGAAATGCATCGGCATTCTGCAAACCAGGACGGAAGAATGTGTAACATTGAACATGAAACAAGGGATTGTCAGATTGCCGATCCGATCAATTCTGTATATCGAAGTGAATCGTCATATGCTGACTTACCATACTACGAAGGAAGTGTTTCAAGCGACAGGTTCCCTGTCGGAACTGGAAGCCGATCTTCGAGGCAGCAGTTTTCTGCGATGCAACAGCTGCTATCTGGTCAATCCTCGCGGCATTCAGGCGATATTTGGTTATGATATTCGCTTGATCAACGGGGAGACGATCCAAATCAGTCATCCCAAGAAAAAAGCATTTATGCAGGAGATGAATATCTGGCTTGGGGAGGGAAAAAACCTGTGACGATGATCAATTGGTGGATCGACCATTTTCCGCTGTATGAGTTTCTGGCAGAGTATTTCTTGTTTTTGATTCCTATGCTGATCCACTTGCCAAAGCGGAAAAACTTTATCGTTCGTGTCATACCGCTCGTTGCTGTCAGTCTCGGTTTCGCTTGTCAATGGAACAGTGCGCTGGCTGCTGTTGTGCCATTGTATATATTGAGGTATCTGGTACTGTTCGGCTTTGGAATCGCAGGAGCTTGGCTGTGCTTTGATTGTGGACCGCTGGCAGCCCTTTACTGTAGTTCTGCCGCGTATGCCGCACAGCATAGTTTTAATCGAACCCTTGATATAGCAAGGCTCCTGACTGGCATCAACGATGGTGCAGCTGATCATATGCTGTATCTTCTGGTGATTGCAGCGGCTGTTACCTGCATGGTATTTCTTTTCACACGCAGAATCGATCATGAAACCGCAAAACACATGGCAAATCCCAAGACACTGACGGTCAGCGGTATGATCCTGGTCTGTACGATCCTGCTGACTGCTTTGTGGAGAGCAAACAAGGATAGCGTTGTGCCCATTCAACAGGCAATTATTGATCTCTATGATCTGGCAGCTTGTGCAGGCGCGCTTGTGATCCTGCAGAACATCTTCAAAATGGATGAGATGAAGCACGATACAGCGGTCATTCAGGAAATGTGGAATCAGGAACGCAAGCAGTTGGCACTCTCCCAGGAGACCGTGAGAATGCTGAATCTGAAATGCCACGATATGCGGCATCTGCTTCGACTGATCTCGGTTCAGCAGGATGACAGTACTCGGCGCGAGATCGACAGCATCAAGGAACTGATTGATGTGTACGATTCGCGTGTAGATACCGGGAATGATGTGCTGAATCTGTTGCTGTCGGAGAAAGGCTTGATCTGTCAGAAAGAAAGAATACGCCTGAATTGCGTGGCCGATGGACAGCAGTTGGCTTTTATGGAAAAGCCTGACATTTACTCGCTGTTCGGAAATGCGCTGGACAATGCAATTGAGGCAGTACGTCAGGTCGAGAATCCGGAAATGCGTATTATTACGATGACGGTTGTCGGTGCAATGGGCATGGCCTCCATCTGTGTTGAGAATTATTATCAGGGAGAACTGCTTCAGCTGGAGAATGGCTTGCCGGTCACCACCAAGGAGGACAGGATCTATCACGGCTATGGTGTGAAAAGCATGCAATACCTTGTAAAAAAGTATAAAGGTGAAATGGCAATCAGCACAGATCAGCAGGTTTTCTCGCTGAAGCTGCTGCTGCCTATCCCAGCATGAATCTCATCAATTTATGCGCTCAACCGATAAGGTTGGGCGTTTTCTCTTGCGGTTTTGTATCTTTCGGCTATGATGGTGCCACACAAGCCATCAGTGGCATGCAAGAGGAGGAAGGAACATGAAGAGAAGGAAGACTGGTCTGTGGCGTACACTGACAGTCGTGTTTGTCCTGCTGACCGCATTTTCGGTAGCAGGCAGCAGCGTGGCAAACACTTACGCTGCGCTGATCAATGCCACCCTGGGCATTGAGACCAGCAGAATGGTCAAGGTCAGCGGTGCAGAAAATGAAGATACGCAGTACTTCAAGTCTGCATACAGATCTCTTGAAGAAGAGTACCAGGCGAAGGCAGCCCTGATCCGGCAGATCGGTCAGGAAGGCACGATTCTGCTGAAAAATGAGCATCAGGCGCTACCGATGAAGCAAGGTTCCATCCTGGTACTGGGCGGCAGCAAGTTCATGCATGCGCTTGCCCATGGCGGCGGCAGCATGAATGCGGCTGATCTGGCCAATGCTACCACGGTTGAGCAGGCGCTGGCTTATGATGGCTTGCAGGTCATGACCGAAGGCGCCTCAGCCGATGCGGCGCTGGTCGTTATTGGCCGTTCTGCGGGTGAAGGCGCAGATATGCCAGAGGGAGGACTGATCCTGACCTCTGACGAACTGGCACTGATCGATCAGGCAAAGGCTGCCTCGGAACGCGTCATCGTTCTGCTCAGCGGTGACTTCTATCCTGAGGTTGCTGCCTTGCAGTCTGACCCTGAGATCGATGCGATCCTCCACCTGGGCAATGCAGGCTATCGCGGTGCTTATGGCCTTGCGGATGTGATCACTGGAAAAGCATCTCCCTCCGGGCGCACAGTGGAAACAGTGGCGACCGAGTCCCATGTTTCCGCTGCCAGCCAGAACTATGGCGATCATACGTATACCAATGCGTCCAAGATCATGGCCTCTCAGGCGAAGACCTATGTGGTCTATGCAGAGAGCATCTACAAGGACTACAAATATTTTGAGACCCGCTATGAGGACAGCGTACTCAATCAGGGCAATGCATCCGCCGGCGGCTGGTCCTGGGAAAAGGATGTCCTGTATCCCTTTGGCTTTGGCCTTAGCTATACCACTTTCACCCAGGAGCTGCTGGGCGTAACCTTCGATGAGCAGGAGCATACCGCTGCTGTGCAGGTCAAGGTAACCAATACCGGTGATGTGGCAGGCAAAGAAGTCGTGCAGGTATATGGACAGTCGCCTTATACCGATTACGACAAGGAAAAGCTGATTGAGAAATCTTCCGTACAGCTGATGGGTTTTGAAAAGACTGCGGAGCTTGCTCCCGGTGCTTCAGCGACTGTAACGGTCACGCTGCCAATGCAGTGGTTGGCATCCTTTGATACCCATGGGTATGGCACCTACATCATGGAGGAAGGCACCTACTATCTCTCTGTTGGTGAGAATGCACATGATGCTGTCCGCAACATCCTGACCGCCAAAGGAGCAATCTCTGACGGCAGTGCTGCGCTGACTTACTCCTGGAAACAGGAACAGACAGATGTGACGACCTATGCCCATTCTCTGTATACCGGTGAAGAGATCAAGGCCAGCTTTGCGGATGCAGATATCAACTACTGGCTGGATGAAAAGGACCACATCACCTATCTGTCCCGAAATGATTGGGAGGGTACCTGGCCCAAGACGATCGAGCTGACTGCCTCTGACATGCTGAAATCCGCCCTCAACGACAAAAAGAAGTATGAAAATGGCGTGTATAACGATTCAGCATCCCGAATCCAGGTCCGCGATGTCAAGACGGGTGACGGAAGCAAGGTCCTTTCCGCGGTCATGATGCGCGGCCGCGCTTATGACGACGAATACTGGGATGTCCTGCTCGACAACATGAGTGCGGAAGAGATCGTTCATGTTGTGGCCAATGGACGCTATACAATCAGCGCTGTTCCGTCTCTGTCCTTTGTTTCTTCCCTGGGTGGTGACTCTCCGACCGGCCTGAATATCCCGTATCTTTACAGTCGGTCCGATACGGAACGTACCCCCATTGGCTCTTCCTATATGGTCAGCGATGGCATCACTGAGGAGAAGGTCGACCTGGTGCCTATGGATGCAAGTTTCTATGCTTCGGAGCCTACTTTGGCTGCTACTTTCAATAAGGAACTTGCCTATGCAGAAGGCGTCATGATGGGCGAAGACAGTCTGTACTGCGGCGCCAGCTTCCTCTATGGCCCCGGTACCAATATGCACCGCATTCCCTATGGCGGCCGTGCCACGGAGTATTATTCCGCTGATGCTGTGCTGAACAGCCTGATCGGTGCAGAGCAGGTCAAGGGCGGATGGACGAAGGGCCTGGTCATGGTGGTAAAGCATTTTGCTGCCAACGATCAGGAACAGAATCGCATAGGCGTTGCAACGTTTGTGACCGAGCAGGATCTGCGCGAGAATATGCTGCGTGGCTTTGAAGGTCTTATGACCTATGGCGGCGCAATGGGCTTGATGGGTTCTTACAATCGACTGGGTGTTATCGGCACTGCGGCGGAATATGACCTGATGACCACTGTGCTGCGCAAGGAATGGGGCAGCAACTGCTTTGTCATCACGGACCTGAATTCTCCCACCGCTGGCCTCTACGATGGCAATGCCATTATTGCTGCCGGTACTTCCACCATGATGAACAACGGTACCTTTGATGCAGACAGCGGTTCCTATGTCAACACAACGCTGTCCCTCAGTATGTTCCAGAGCGACCCGGTACTGCGTGTTGCCATGCGTGAGGCAGCCCATCACATTCTGTATGCCTTCGTCAATAGCTCTGCCATGAACGGCCAGTCTGCGAATGACCGGATCGAGATCATTACGCCCTGGTGGCAGCCGGCATTGCTTTCTTTGCAGATCGTATCCGGTGTGGCTGCACTTTTGTTTGGTGCTCTGTACCTGATCAGCGTTAACAGAAAGGAAGACAAGAAACATGCGTAAGATGATGAAAAACAAAGTCTCTGCCTTGAGTCTGTTCACGTTGGTACTGACTGTTCTTTCGCTGATCTTTTTCAGAGTGCTGACGGCATCGTCCTTTGAAAGCACGGAAAATGTCCCGCTGGTTACCGGTTTGCTGATCGCAGCTATCGCATTGGGGGCAGTATCATGCTGGAAAGACATCTTCCATGTTCCCACACTGCTGACCTTTGCAGCATTGGCTTCTGCTTCTGCGGCATTTGCGGCGGGACGTGCCAGCTATGTGGCTTTCTATCTCACAGGTGATGTAATGAATACCGGATTGTCTGTTTTCTTCTTGTTGGATTGTGCAACGATCATCCTGGCTCTTGTGCTGAGCATTGCCGCCATGGCTGCGTCCGGCAGAAAGGCCAAATAAAGCGTTGGTTCAAACACCATCAGGTGTTGAATAAAGAAAAGGAGGAATATCTCATGAAAAACCTGTTCCGTATCCTGATTGCTCTGGTGACTGTTCTGACCCTGACCTGCACCTGCCTGACTGCTCTGGCTGAGTACAAGACGCCCACTGTTGACTATGAGGTGTGGCAGGAGTATGCGCCTGAACAGTATGCCCAGGAGGATGTTTCCACCAAGACCGTCGCTTACCAGTTCGCCGGTGTCAGCGATGAGACCAGCAAGCAGAATGTGTCTGTGAAGATCGACCTGTACGAGGACGGTTTCGCACGTATGGCCCAGTCCATCGATGCTGACGGTGTCCGCTTCTACTACTATGGCTATTGGACCAACATGGATGATGAGGAGATCTTCCTGGCTTTCACCTGCTACAGCTATGAAGGTGCAACGGTGGAAGGCACTGTGACCCATGGCGATGTGCGTACTGTGGATTACACCTATGACCTGGTTGAGGAGGATGGCGCGTTCACCTTTGGCCTGAACTTCTGCCTGGGTTTCGCTGACGGCGGTCAGTATGTCCGCTCCACGACTGTAACGGATGACGGTGCTGTTGCTTTCGAGAATGAAGAAGCCTGGCTGGCTGATGCAGCTGCTTTCTGGGGTGCAGCCAAGTAAGTCGGAATGATCCTTGCGGCCTGTCGGAAAACGCTCCTCCGGCAGGCCCTATTTTGTCTCCAAACCATCATATGCTTGATTCAGACCGTACCGTGTGATAAAATTGATTGGTAAAAAGAGATACAAAAGCACCCTAATATTGACTTCATTTTTCGTAAGTTTATTTCAATATTACGATTGAAGGAGAAGAACGTCATGCAAGCATTCAATCCATATCTGCCCAGTTGGGAATATGTGCCCGATGGCGAACCGCATGTGTTTGGTGATCGTGTGTATGTGTATGGTAGCCACGATGCCTTTGGAGCGCCCATTTTCTGCGTGAATGATTACGTATGCTGGTCTGCATCAGTGGATGATCTGCGTACATGGCGATATGAAGGCGTCATCTATCAACGCAGGCAGGATCCAGGCAACAAGCTGGGCATCCGCAGTCTCTATGCGCCGGATGTGACAAAGGGGCCCGATGGCCGCTATTACTTGTATTATGCCTTCGATTTTCTCGGTGAAATCGGTGTGGCCGTGTGCGATACGCCTGCGGGCAAGTATCAGTTCTATGGCAAAGTACATCATGCAAACGGAAAAACCTGGGGAAAAAAGAGCGGAGAACAGTTCCCGTTTGATCCTGGTGTGTTGACAGACGATGATGGTAAGGTCTGGCTGTATTCCGGCTTTGCCACCAAAGTGCCATTTGTCGCATCCCGTTGGCATGATCTGCGCAATGATGGCGGCGTGGTGATGGAGCTGGAGCCCGATATGGTGACGATCAGGACGGAGCCCAAGGTCCTTTTTCCCACCAAGGGCAAACCTGGTGCTTTCCCAGGACATGCGTTCTTTGAAGCCAGCTCCATCCGCAAGGTGGATGGCAGGTATTGCTTCGTATATTCAGGCGAAAACAACCATGAACTGTGCTATGCGATGTCTGATCGCCCAGATGGCGATTTCACTTATGGTGGTGTGCTGGTAGATTTGGGCGACCTGTACATGAACGGCAATACTGACGAGCAGCACGCCAACAATTATTTAGGCAACACCCATGGCGGCCTTTTGAACATCGGGGATGACTGGTACATCTTCTATCATCGTCAGACCAACCGCAGCAGCTATGCCCGGCAGGCCTGCGCCGAGAAGCTGAAGAGAACGGCGGACGGCGGGTTTCTACAGGCCGAAGTGACCTCCTGTGGTCTGAATGGAGGCCCCTTGCGCGGAAAAGGTACTTATGAAGCGCGTATAGCCTGCAATCTTTGGGCAGAGGGACACACAACAGACCGGGTTGATGGCGCCAATGTAAAAAAGAGGCTTACAGCGCATCCGTATTTTACTCAAACCGGCGCGGATCGAGAATCAGATGGAGACCAGTACATAGCCAATATGCGGCATGGTGCAACAGCGGGCTTCAAGTATTTCGCCTTTGATGGCAGTGAGTGCACGATTTCCCTGACGGGAACTGGGACTGGTGCATTTGAGGTTTCAGATGGTGAAAAACAAATAGCAGTCGTTCCGATCAACGGACAAACCGGTATGAAAATTGAAGCAGGTATAAAGCCGCTGTATTTCACCTATATCGGGAACGATACTGCATCCTTTGTTAGCTTTTCCATCGCGTAAGTTATGGGTCATGGGGCAGGTGTCCTCCTCAACCTGTCGTATGAAACCGTCCTGATAGCCGTCCCTTGACATAGTGCGCAACTATGTCAAGGGTATTTTGCAAAATATGAAATTTAGCCTTTCAAACATAGGGAAGCACTGATTAAATGAGGCAGTTCAGCTGCGAGTGAATTTTGTGTCAGATGCAATTGCAGAAATCGAAGGTTTGCTGGAGGCAAATCGAGATTTCTGCAAGCAGCAGATGGCGCAAAAGGCACCGCAGATGATGCCGCCGAATTAATCAGTGATTCCTTAGGGTATCGTCCACCTTAAAATAAAGACTGTGGCTTTTGATATGCGGGTATCCAGGCAAAAAATTGCATTTCTCTCGATTATGTTGAAAAAGCCCTTGACAAAAGAGCTTCCAGGCCCTGGCGCAGAGTCTGAGGGCGCGCAGCCCTCAGTGTAACCCCTTGTTCGCATTGCAAATATGCTCTTTTTTCCCCATTTGCATCAAGCATCTTACAACAAGAAAAAAAGGAAATAACCAAAGAAGAAAAAGGGCTGTCCTGCCTGCGCAGGACAGCCCTGGGATATTAGGCTGATTTGAATCAGTTGCCGGCCATCCGCTTGTAGTTGGCAAGACGGACCTTGGCGTCCTCTTCGTTCTGGGCAAAGAGCGTTTCGGCGGCATCGGGGAACATCTTCAGCAGCGTCTGGTAACGGGTTTCGCCGCGGATGAAGTCCTGATAGCTTTCGGTGGGATCCTTGCTGTCGATGGTGAGAGGCTGATCCAGTTCGGGGTTGTAGCGATACAGCGGCCAGTAGCCGGCAGCCACAGCCTTGCGGATTTCGGCCTGGGCCTTGCTCATGTTGATACCATGGTTGATGCAGGGCGCGTAGGCGATGATCAGGGACGGTCCATGATACTTTTCGGCTTCGATCATGGCCTTGATCAGCTGAGCGGGGTTGGCGCTCATGGCGACGGTGGCCACGTACACATAGCCATAGCTCATGGCCATCATGCCCAGATCCTTCTTCTTGGTCCGCTTACCGGCGGCGGCGAACTTGGCCACAGAGCCGGTGGGGGTGGACTTGGAGGCCTGTCCGCCGGTGTTGGAGTACACTTCGGTATCCAGTACGAGGATGTTCACATCCTGGTTCTGGGCCAGCACGTGGTCCACACCGCCGTAGCCGATGTCATAGGCCCAGCCGTCGCCGCCGAAGATCCAGATGGACTTCTTGGTCAGCAGATCGGCGTTGGCAACTACTTCGCGGGCCAGCTTGCAGGCGTCGCATTCGCAGCCTTCTTCGATGTTCTCGTTGCAGGCGGCAACCAGCTTATCGCCGGCAGCGCGGCTGCCTTCCGCTTCTTCCATGTTCTCCAGCCATTCCTTGCCGGCGTCCTTAATGGCCTGCTGCGTCCAGGAAACATCGATGAGCTTCTGAACGGTGTCGGCCAGCTTGGCGCGGCGCTGAGCGGTGGCCAGGTTCATGCCGAAGCCGAATTCAGCGTTGTCTTCAAACAGGGAGTTAGCCCAAGCGGGGCCCTGGCCCTTTTCATTGGTGGTGTAGGGGCAGGTGGGAGCGGAGCCGCCGTAGATGGAGGAGCAGCCGGTGGCATTGGCGATCATCATGCGGTCGCCGAACAGCTGGGTAACGAGCTTCACATAGGGAGTCTCGCCGCAGCCGGCGCAGGCGCCGGAGAATTCAAACAGGGGCTGCAGGAACTGGCTGCCCTTTACGGTGGCAGGATTGATGGCCACTTCGGGCTTAGGCAGCTTCATGGCGAATTCCCAGTTCTTTTCTTCCTTGCGCTGTTCGTCCAGGGGCTTCATTTCCAGAGCCTTGGTCTTGGCGGGGCAGACTTCCACGCAGTTGCCGCAGCCGGTGCAGTCCAGAGGACTTACCTGCATACGGTACTGATAGCCGGCCAGTTCCTTGCCGATGGTCTTGGGGGCCACCACGAAGCCTTCGGGCTTTTCGGCGCCTTCCTTCACCAGTACGGGACGGATGCAGGCATGGGGGCATACCAGAGAGCACTGGCCGCACTGGATGCAGTTTTCGGGGATCCATTCGGGCACCTTCACGGCGATGCCGCGCTTTTCGTACTTGGTGGTGCCGGTTTCCACGAAGCCGCGGGGGTCGAACGCGCTGACGGGCAGCTGGTCGCCTTCCTGGGCCAGGATGGGACGGATCAGGGTGTCGAAGTATTCGGAAGCTTCCACCTTCACGGGCACAGCGCCGGTGGTGGCATTGGCCCATTCAGCGGGAACCTTGACTTCCTTCAGGCCGGAGATGGCGATGTCGATGGCGTCCCAGTTCTTCTGGACAACCGCGTCGCCCTTCTTGCCGTAGGTCTTCTTGGCATAGGCCTTCATGTACTGATCAGCATCTTCGTAGGGGATGATGTTGGCCAGCTTGAAGAACGCAGCCTGCATGATGGTGTTGATGCGGCCGCCCATGCCCACCTTCGCGGCCAGCTCGATGGCGTTGATGGTGTAGAACTTGGCATGCTTCTTGGCCAGCAGCTGCTTCATGGCGGCGGGCAGATGCTCGTCCATTTCTTCGGGAGCCCACTGGCTGTTGAGCAGGAAGGTGCCGCCGTCCTTCAGGCTGGACACCATGTCGTACATGGTCACGTAGGCGGGATTGTGGCAGGCGATGAAGTCAGCCGCGTCGATCAGGTAGGTGCTGCGGATGGGCACGTCGCCAAAGCGCAGATGGGACACGGTCAGACCGCCGGACTTCTTGGAGTCGTAGGCAAAGTAGGCCTGCGCGTACTTATCGGTATGGTCGCCGATGATCTTGATGGAGTTCTTGTTGGCGCCGACGGTGCCGTCAGAGCCCAGGCCGTAGAACTTGCAGCATACGGTGCCTTCGGGGGCAGCGATGAGCAGATCGCCCAGCTCCAGGCTGGAATTGGTCACATCGTCGTTGATGCCAACGGTGAAGTGGTTCTTGGGGCATTCCTTGGCCAGGTTGTCGTACACAGCCTTGACCATGGTGGGATTGAATTCCTTGCTGCCCAGGCCGTAGCGGCCGCCCACAACTTCGATGTCCTTGCGGCCGTTTTCTGCCAGCACGGCCACCACGTCTTCAAACAGGGGCTCGCCCAGGGAGCCGGGTTCCTTGGTGCGGTCCAGCACCGCGATCTTCTTGACGGAAGCGGGAACGGCGGCCAGGAAGTGCTTGGCGGAGAAGGGGCGATACAGATGCACCTTCACAACGCCCACCTTCTTGCCCTGCTTGAGGAGCACATCGATGGTTTCCTGGATGGCTTCGCAGCCGGAACCCATGGCGACGATCACTTCTTCGGCATCGGGTGCGCCATAGTAATCAAACAGCTTGTAAGCGCGGCCGGTCACCTTGGCTACTTCGTTCATGTAGCATTCCACGATTTCGGGAACGGCGTTGTAGTAGCAGTTGGCGGCTTCGCGGTTCTGGAAGTAGATGTCGGGATTCTGGGCGGTACCGGCCTGATGGGGATGTTCGGGATTCAGGGCGCGGGCGCGGAACTCGTTGATCTTGTCCCAGTCCACCAGCTTGGCGATTTCGTCCAGCTCCAGCGCGTCGATCTTCTGGATCTCATGGCTGGTGCGGAAACCGTCAAAGAAGTGGAGGAAGGGAACGGAGCCCTTGATAGCGCTCAGGTGAGCAACCAGGGCCATATCATGGGCTTCCTGCACGGAACCGGAGGCCAGCATGGCAAAACCGGTCTGGCGGCAAGCCATCACGTCGCTGTGGTCGCCGAAAATGCTCAGAGCGTGAGCGGCCAGAGCGCGGGCGGAAACATGGAACACACCGGGCAGCAGTTCGCCGCTGATCTTGTACATATTGGGGATCATCAGCAGCAAGCCCTGGGAGGCGGTAAAGGTGGTGGTCAGAGCACCGGCGGCCAAAGAGCCGTGCACAGCACCGGCAGCGCCGGCTTCACTCTGCATTTCGGCTACGTGCACCTGCTGGCCGAACAGATTCTTCCGGCCCTGAGCGGCCCATTCGTCCACATACTCGGCCATGGTGGAGGACGGCGTGATGGGGTAAATGGCGGCTACATCGCTGAACGCGTACGCGACGTGGCTAACGGCCCCGTTGCCGTCAATGGTCAATTTGATAGCCATGGGGATCAGTCCTCCTTTATTGTGAGAGCGGAATTCTTCTCCTTTTTCCGCTTCTTCTCCAATTCAACATTATACGTCCATTGATACGTTTCTGTCAAGCAAGGAACGGCAAAAACGGGAAGGTTTTCGGGAATTGTTTGATGTATTTGTATATTTTCCTGCCATATCTGACAAACGAATGAATCGATCCCCGCCTTTCCTGCGAATCGAAAGCCATTGAACCGGTAAACGCGATCATTTTGCAAAAGCCGGGTTTTCACCTTGTAAATCCGGGAAAAACCTGATATAATGAAAAAGCGAGGAAATCAGCGGAATTTCCGATTATTACAAGGGAAAGAAGGAAAAAGAACATGAAACAGTTCATCGTAGAAACCTCTGCCCGTCACGTCCACGTGACCCAGCAGGATTTGGAAACCCTCTTCGGCGCGGGCTATCAGCTCACCCCCAAAAAATATCTCAGCCAGCCCGGTCAGTTTGCCAGCGAAGAGCGGGTGGACGTGGTTGGTCCCAAGAACACCCTGGCCCGCGTGAGCATCCTGGGCCCCGTGCGCCCCGAAACCCAGATTGAATTGTCCCTCACCGACGCCCGCTCCATCGGCGTGACCGCTCCCATCCGGGAAAGCGGCGACGTAGCCGGCTCCGGCGCATGCAAGCTGGTGGGCCCCAAGGGCGAAGTGGAAGTGAAGGAAGGCGTGATCGCCGCCAAGCGTCACGTGCATATGACCCCCGAAGACGCGCAGGAATACGGCGTGGAAGACAAGCAGATCGTGAGCGTGAAGGTGAACACCGAAGGCCGCAGCCTGATCTTCGGCGACGTGGTGGTACGCGTCAGCCCCAAGTATGCCCTGGCCATGCACATTGACACCGACGAATCCAACGCCGCCTGCGCCGTCAACGGCACCATGGGCGAAATCATCAAATAATCATCAGTTCATAAAAAGCGCGCGCCGTCCGAAGGGATCGGCGCGCCTTTTTTTATTACACCAGATATATAAACGCATATGCGAGCCGTGCAGAAGGAACAGATAAGAGTACAGAGTGCAGAGTGCAGATTAAATAGTCCATGACATCCGTTGAATTATAACAAGCCTGCGTTCGCATAAAACACTATCCAATCTGTACCCTGAACTCTGTACTCTTACTCAGCTTCAAAGTCTTTTTTCCATCATACAGCCGCAGCCGCGCGCATCAGCCTCAGTTCTTCCGCCATACATTGGGAGAGAACAGCAGCAGGACGGGATAAATCTCCAGTCGGCCAGCCAGCATCAGGAAGGACAGCAGCAGCTTGGCGGCAGGAGAAAAGAACGCGAAGTTTTCCGTCGGGCCCACCCCGTTAAATCCGGGACCTACATTGGAAAGGCAGGTGAGGGTGGCCGTCATGGCGGTTACCAGATCACTTTGCCGAATGGAAAGCAGCAGCGTGCCCACCACGGCCAAGAACAGCCAAATGGACAGATACACACCCACCTGGGACAGGGTGGTTTCGGCCACGGGCTTGCCTTCAAAACGCACCACGGCCACCTTCCGGGGCTGCAGGGTGTGCTCCAGATCCCGGTAGGCAGTTTTGAACAGCAGCAGGATGCGGCTCAGCTTGAAGCCGCCGGCGGTGGAGCCAGCGCAGGCGCCGAAGCAGAGCAGCAGCAGCAAAATCGCCCGGGCAAACAGGGGCCACAGATTAAAGTCCGTCGTGGAAAAGCCGGTGGTGGACGCGATGGCCGTTACCTGGAAAAAAGCGGTGCGCAAGGCTTCAAAGAAGCCGTGATACTGCGGCAGAACCACCAGAGTGATCAGCAGCGTGGCGCCGCCCACCAGCCCCAGATAGAACCACAGCTCCTCGCTTTGCAGGATGGTTTCCTTTTCCTTGCGGAGCATATGGAAATATATGGCGAAGTTCACGCCGAACAGCATCATGAAAACGGCGATGATCCATTCGATCAGCGGGTTCTGGAAGGAACCGACGCTGGCGTTGTAATTGGAAAAGCCGCCGGTGCCCGCCGTGCCGAAGGTGTGAATCAGCGCATCGTACACATTCATGCCCGCCAGCAGCAGGCACGCCGTTTCAATCAGCGTCAAGGCGAAATACAGCGCGTAGAGCAGTTTGGCCGTATCGCTCATTTTGGGCAGCAGCTTGGTAAAGGTGGGGCCGGGGCTTTCCGCCCGGGCCAGATGGGACGTGCGGCCGGACAGCTTGGGCATCACCGCCAGGGTGAACACCAGCACGCCCATGCCCCCGATCCAGTGGGTGAAGGAGCGCCAGAACAGGATGCCCTTGGGCAAATGCTCAATTTCCGTCAGGATGGTGGACCCGGTGGTGGTAAACCCGCTGACGGACTCAAAGTACGCGTCCGCCAGATACGGGATCGCTCCGGAAATCCAGAAGGGCAGCGCCCCGAAAAAGGACAGGACGATCCAGCTCAGGCCCGCTACCGCCATGCCGTCCCGGGCCGTTAAATCGCTGCGCTGCGGTTTGAGCAGAAAATTGAGCGCGGCCCCGCAGGCAGCGGTGATGAGAATGGTGTACACAAAGGACAGCGCATCGCCCCCGCCGTAAATCAGCGCCACGATCAAGGACGGCACCATCAGCGCCGCCACAATGAGCATCAGCCTGCCCAGCAGGCGAAAAACCAGCTTATAATTCAAAACAATACCCTTCTTTTCTCCACCCTGAAAATTGGAAAGCAAAACGCGGAAGGCATCCCGCATTTCACTTTCCACTTTGCTTATCCCCTAAAAAACTGCCCCAGCGAGCTGAGCCCAGCGCGCCGGCTGATCACCACCACGTAGTCGCCCACCTCGATGGTATCGTTGCCGAAGGGGACCCTCACCTGGCCTTCCCGCACGATCACGGCGATCAGGGCGTCGGGGATCACATGCAGATCCTTCAGGGGCACATGAATGTAATTATCCCCCGCCTGGGCGATGAATTCCAGGGCTTCGGCCTTGCCGTCCAGCAGGCGGTACATCCGCTCCACGGCGGCGAAGGAACGGCTGGAGCGGGAGCGCACCACCCGAAGAATGTCATTGCAGGCCACGGACTTGGTGCTGATGATGCTGTCCAGGCCCATATCGTGCATGATGGAGGAGTAGGTGTCCCGGCTGGATTTGACGATCACCTTTTTCACGCCCCGTTTGGCGGCGTAGAAGCCCGCCATCAGGTTTTCTTCGTCCCGATTGGCCAGGGTGACGAAGGCCTGGGCGTCGGCGATGCCCTCGCTTTCCAGCAGTTCCTGATCGGTGCCGTCGCCCTCGATGATGGTGGCCCCAGGCAGCATTTCGCTCAGCCGCCGGGCCTTATCCGGATTGATTTCAATGATGGACACCTTGATGCGCATATTCAGCAGCATTTCCGCCAAATAATAGCTGATGCGGCTGCCGCCCATGATCATGACGGAGCGGATGGTGTCCATGCCCTTGCCCAGGAAATCGAAAAAGCGGGTGATGGTGCCGGCATCAGATACCACATGCACCCGGTCCCCAGCGCTAATGACGAAATCGCCCTTGGGAATGATGATTTCGCCGCCCCTCTCCACCGCGCAGAACAGCACCTGCGGCATCTGGCGGTTCTTTTTGTACATTTCCTTCATCGGGATGCCCACCATGGGGTCCCCCTCCGAAGCGCGGAAATCCACCATTTCCACCCGGCCCCGGGCGAAGGTTTCAATGCTGCCCGCAAAGGGGAAGCGAAGCATACGGCTGATTTCCCGCGCCGTGGCCCGCTCCGGATTGATGGCGTAGTCGATGGCCAGTTCCTTCTGCAGGAAGGACAGGCTGGGCAGATATTCCGGGTCCCGGATGCGCGCGATGGCGTACTGGGCCCCCAGCCGCTTGGCTGTCAGGCAGGAGAGCATGTTCACCTCGTCCCCCATGGTGGCGGCAATGACGATATCTGCGTGCGCGCCGTCCGCTTCCTTCAGCGTATCTGCGCTCACCCCGCTGCCCTTGATAAACATGGCGTCCATGGTGTCCATGGTTTTTTGCAGCACCGCTTCGTTGCGGTCGATCATGGTCACATTGTGGCCTTCGTCAATCAAGTGCTGGGCCAGGGTGTTTCCCAGCTTGCCCCCGCCGATAATAATGATCTGCATACAATCCTCCCGATCCCTTGCGCCAATCGGTTTATACTTCGACCTGTTGGCTTCGTTCGCCGGCCTTGCGGCAAACGCCGCTTTCGATAAATCGAAAGCCTTTTTATTATACCAGCAATTATACATTTTGAAAAGAGAAAAATCAAAGCCAGCGCCAGCTTGCAGCATATTTCCGTTTTCCGGGCATGCTCAGGCCTCCATATGCCGCGTTTTCCCCATGATCAGCCGCTTTTCCCGGATTTGTGGGAATGATCGTTATTCACAGCGCCTTATTTCAGCCGATTGTGGCAAACATTTCCCATTTTCTACCCATTTTGCGGCTTTCTTCACGCTTTTCCTGCTCAGGGAAGCCCGTTCAGCAATGTATGCTTCTTTTTCATCAGAAATCTAAATTGCCTATTGTTCCCGCTTGTGCTATAATAAATTCAATCCCAGGAATTCAATATTTCACAGCATTCATGGCAAGCTGCAAATAAAGGAGGACATCATCATGATTCTGAAGGTTCCTGCCCCATTGGATCCCGGCTTCCGCCCATTGGAAATGGAGCTTCGCGCCTATGAAAAGGACGTAAAAGAAAGCGGACAGGGCGTTCCGTTCGCAGTGCTGATCCTGCGCAATCAAGGCTGCTGCGACCATTACAAAATGGATATTTTCCCTGACGGCAAGGATGCGCGCACCGTTCCTCTGCTGGATCGGCTGATCAAAACCCTGCTGTGGGCCCGGGGCGGCTATAAAATCATCACTTACGGTTCCAAGGAAGTGCACGCGCATCTCTCCGCCGCCTACCGGGCGGGCGGCGAACGCGCCTTTGACGCGGACTTTATGTCCACCGTATACGAGTGCCCCTTCGAGGTGGAACAGGCCGAAAAGCTGGACGACGCGCTCCTTACCCGCTCCTCCGCCGGCAGCATAGGCCGCCATCTGGAGGGCTGCCGCATCGGCTTTGACGCGGGCGGCAGCGACCGCAAGGTGTCCGCTGTGATCGACGGCGAAGCGGTGTATTCCGAAGAAGTGGTGTGGTTCCCCAAAACCACCTCCGATCCCCAATACCACTACGACGGCATTCTCTCCGCCATGAAGTCCGCCGCGGCGCATATGCCCCGGGTGGACGCCATCGGCGTGTCCAGCGCCGGCGTGTACATCGACAACAAGGTCATGGTGGCCTCCCTGTTCTTAAAGCTCAGCAAAGAGGACTTCCAAAAGCACGCCAAGACCATGTACATTGACGTAGCCAAGGAAATCGGCGCGCCGCTCGAAGTGGCCAACGACGGCGACGTGACCGCCCTGGCCGGAGCTATGGAACTGGGCGTGGGCAATGTGCTGGGCATCGCTATGGGCACCAGCGAAGCCGGGGGCTACGTGGACAAGGATATGAACATCACCGGCTGGCTGAACGAGCTGGCCTTCGCCCCCGTGGACGCCAATCCCGCCTCCATGGTGGACGAGTGGAGCGGCGATTGGGGCTGCGGCGTCAAGTATTTCAGCCAGGACGGCGTGATCAAGCTGGCTCCCGCCGCGGGCATCCATCTGGACGAAAATCTTTCTCCCGCTGAAAAGCTGAAGGTCGTTCAAAAGGAAATGGCCGCGGGCAATCCCGAAGCCGCCAAGATTTATGAATCCATCGGCGTATACTTTGGCTACTCCCTGGCCTGGTACAGCCGCTTTTATACCATTGATCACGTGCTCATCATGGGCCGCGTCACTTCCGGCGAAGGGGGCCCCATCCTGCTGAAGAAGGCCCAGGAAGTGCTGGATACGGAATTCCCCGAGCTGGCCGCCCGGATGCAATTGCACATTCCCGATGAAGCCAGCCGCCGCGTGGGCCAGAGCGTCGCTGCCGCCAGCCTGCCGGACATTGGCAAATAATCGCTGATACCAAACGGACTGCAATCATATAAATTGGAATTTGGCGGGGAGGGGGGGACGCTGGGGCTATGCGCCCCAGACCCGCACCAGGGCGGTGAGTATCCGCAAGCTCAATCGTCGCAACTCCCCACAGGGGAGATTGCTCGTTTCGCTTGATCTCACCGCCGATTCGATTTCTGCCACTGGCAGGAATCGGCGGTTCGTCCCTGGATCCGCAACAGCGGAATTGACTTGATGGGGCGAGAAGACTTGGTTCCCGCTGTTACGTTTAAGACGGGCACCAAGGGCTTCTGCGCTCATGTCGCTTTCGGGCACGGCGGCCAAAGGCCGCCAGACCGGATGCAAAGCATCCGGTGAAAATACGCGAAAATAGCCGGGGGAAAGGCCGCCTATCAAACATGTTGGCAAGAACTAACAAGCTTGGCAGCGGCTTTTCCCCCGGCTATTTTCGCGTATTTTCATTGTGCCCGAAGCTTGCTATATTCCGTCCCCAGTGCAGCACGCGGGAGTTGTTGGGGATTGCATACCAAGTAATTTCGCGAGGAGCGGGTGCAGGGGCCTCAGGCCCCTGCCGAAGAGCTCGAGAGCGAGCAGCTCTCGATTCGTTCCCCTGCAACTCCCAATTTGCGCACATCGCGGCATAAGCAGGCGCTAAAAAACCCACAGCCCATTTTCACAGGCTGTGGGTTTTGCATGCAGCTTTCGCTTACACCAATTCGATAATGACCATTTCGGCCGCGTCGCCGCGACGGGGACCCAGCTTATAGATGCGGGTGTAGCCGCCGGCGCAGTTCTTTTCCTGGTTGCGGGCACGATACTTGGGGCCATATTCACGGAACAGCTTTTCCACCACGGGATGCTTGTTGTCCTTGGTGCGTTCCTTGTATTCGGCCTTGCTTTCGTCGTCCTTCTGGGCTTCCTTGATATCATACAGGTAAGCCATCATCAGGCGGCGGGCATGCAGCTTGGAAGGCAGGTCGTTGGTGAAGGTCTGCTTCACGATCTGCTTCTTATCGTTGTAGAATTCTTTTTCGACCTCAACGGTCTGATCATACTCGCGGATGGCGAGAGTGATCATTTTATCCACGATGCTGCGCACTTCCTTGGCCTTGGCTTCGGTGGTTTCGATGCGGCCGTACCACAGAAGATTGGTGGTCAGGTTCCGCAGCATCGCCTTGCGCTGGCTCGCAGTACGGCCCAGCTTGCGCTCTGTTGCCATGGGAATTTCCTCCTATCACTCTTCGGTCGGGCGCAGACCCAGGCCCAGTGCCTGCAGCTTCTGCTCGACTTCTTCAAGGCTCTTTTTGCCCAGATTCCGCACCTTCATCATGTCCTCCTGGTTCCGCTGAACCAGTTCGGCCACGGTGTTGATTCCGGCGCGCTTCAGGCAGTTATAGGCACGGACGGAGAGATCCAGATCTTCGATGGTCATCTCCATCACCTTTTCCATCTTGTCGTCTTCGGGCTCAGAGGTGCTGATGGGCATCGTCTGATCGGTCAGACCCACAAAGAGGGAAAGCTGTTCGGTCAGAATGCGGGCAGACATGGCGATGGCTTCGTCAGGAGCCACGGAGCCGTCCGTCCACACTTCCAGCGTCAGCTTATCATAGTCCGTGATCTGGCCCACGCGGGTGTCCTCAACCACGTAATTGACTTTGCGGATGGGGGTGTAGATAGAATCAATGGGAATGACGCCGATGGGCATCTGGGCCGTTTTGTTCTTATCGGAAGAAACATAGCCCCGGCCCCGATCCAGCGACAACCACATATGCAGCTTGGCGCCTTCGCCCAAAGTGGCGATATGCAGATCGGGATTCACGATTTCCACTTCATCATCCACCCGGATATCCGCCGCGGTGAGTTCGCAGGGGCCCTGGGCGTTGATTTCAACCATCTTCACCTGGTCCGTGTAGAGCTTAAGCGCCAGCTCCTTCAGGTTCAGGATCAGTTCGGTTACATCTTCTTTCACGCCAGGCACGGTGGAAAATTCATGCTGAACGCCATCAATACTCACGCTGGTCACAGCGGCCCCGGGCAGAGAATTGATCAGCACCCGGCGCAGCGAGTTCCCCAGCGTATGGCCGAAGCCGCGTTCAAGCGGCTCGATCACGAACTTGCCGAACTTGTTGTTCGCTGCCATTTCGATACAATCGATGTGCGCTTTTTCGATTTCGACAATCACTGAGTCCAACCCTCCTCATCGATACGGTCGTATGGGACTGCATCATACGGACAGAACAGGATCAGCGGCTATAGAATTCAACGATCATGTTCTCCTGCACTTCGTAGTCAATGTCTTCCCGGGCGGGCAGCTCGTTGACCGTGCCAGTCAGGTTGGGAGCGTCGAAAGTCAGCCACTTGGGAGTGAGCACAGTGGTGCCTTCCCGCAGAGCCTTGAACATTTCGATCTGGGTGGACCGTTCACGCAGCGTGATCACATCGCCCTTCTTTACCTGATAAGAGGGGATATCCACCTTCTTGCCGTTCACGCGGATGTGGCCGTGCACGACCACCTGACGCGCCATGCGGCGGGTCTTGGCCAGACCCAGACGGTACACGATGTTGTCCAGGCGCAGCTCCAGCAGCTGCAGCATGTTTTCACCGGTAACGCCCTTCATGTTGGAAGCCTGGTCAAAGTAATGACGGAATTGCTTTTCCAGCACGCCGTAAATAAATTTGACCTTCTGCTTTTCCTTCAGCTGAGCGCCATATTCGGAAACCTTCTTCCGACGGTTGCCGCCGGGATTCCGATTGGACTTTTTGTTGGCATAGCCCATAACGGCCGGAGAAATGTCAAGCGCGCGGCTTCTCCGAGCGATCGGCTGCTTATTGTTAGCCATTCTTGTATTCCTCCTTCAATTACACGCGGCGACGCTTGGGCGGACGGCAGCCATTGTGAGGAATGGGCGTCACGTCCTTGATCATGGTCACATCCAGACCGGCGGTCTGCAGGGCGCGGATGGCGGCTTCACGGCCGGAGCCGGGGCCCTTTACCAGCACGTCCACAGATTTCAGGCCGAATTCCTGGCTGGCCTTGGCAGCCGTTTCGGCGGCCATCTGAGCGGCGAAGGGGGTGGACTTCTTGTTGCCGCGGAAACCCATGCCGCCAGCGGAAGCCCAGGACAGGGCGTTGCCCTGCACGTCAGTGATGGTTACGATGGTGTTATTGAAGGAAGAACGGATGTGCGCTACGCCGCGCTCCACGAGCTTCTTCTCACGGCGCTTGCGCGAAACCTTCTTCAGCGCTGTTTTCTTAGGAGCCATTCTATATCCCTCCGAACCCCTTTCGGGGCGTCCTTTTGGATGAATTCGATTCCTTGGGAATCGGATGTTCTGTTGATTTGGCCCGCCGCGGAAGCTTTATTCCCTCCGCCGGGGTCCTGTTTTGCCCAAGCAAAGCCAGCCGCTTTCCCGCCCGATTTCTCAGGCGCAGTTCCCCCATTCAGCACGGGCCGAACCGAAAGAACGATAATATGCGAAAAACAGCCCGCTTCCGATGAAGCAAAATCAGCTCTTCTTCTTGCCGCCTACAGTGCGCTTCGGGCCCTTCCGGGTGCGGGCGTTCTGCTTGGTGTTCTGTCCGCGAACGGGCAGGTTGCGACGATGGCGGACGCCGCGATAGCAGCCGATTTCCACCAGGCGCTTGATATTCAGGGAAACTTCGCGGCGCAGATCGCCCTCCACCTTCAGGTGATGTTCGATATATTCGCGCAGCTTGCTCACATCCGATTAACTCAGGTCCTTCACCCGGGTGTCGGGATTGACTTCGGTTACTTCGAGGATCTGCTTGCTTACCGTCGGGCCAATGCCGAAGATGTAGGTCAAGCCAACCTCGACGCGCTTTTCTCTCGGCAGGTCAACACCCGCAATACGTGCCATGTGTTGGTTACACCTCCAAATGATTCTGTGGTGGGAATGGAGCTTTTTCTTCGCAGGCCAAGGCGTAGATCTCTTGGCCCCGTCGGGAAAGAAGCCTCAGCGGTTCCGGCGGAGCGTTTCCGCCATCTCCTTCCGCCCGCAACCCAGGCGGAATACCGGTGACAGCTTGCATGGTCCCCAGCAATGCTTCATTACCGGGGCAGCCGCCCATACAGGCATGTCTTCAAGTGATTGGGGTTCCTTCGCGGATGAATCCGCGTTTGTTGGGCCGTTTTCAGACCCGCGGGAACGCCGTCCCCGGCGTCCGATTCTCCGCATTGCTTTCGCTTTGCTTGCGCCCGGGCGTCCGGGACGGCGTTCCCATAGCTCCAAGGGTGGGTTAGCCCTGGCGCTGCTTATGCTTGGGGTTTTCGCAGATAACCATCACGCGGCCCTTGCGCTTGATGATCTTGCACTTTTCGCAGATGGGTTTCACAGAAGGACGGACTTTCATGGTGCTCTACCTCCTTAGGGTGGAATCAATTCTTGCTGCGCCACGTGATGCGGCCGCGGGTCAAGTCGTAGGGGGAGAGTTCGATGGTGACCTTATCTCCCGGATAAATGCGGATGAAGTTCATGCGCATCTTGCCGGAAATATGGGCCATGATGCGGTGCCCGTTGGGCAGTTCTACCTGGAACATGGCATTGGGCAGCGCCTCAATGACCTTGCCCTCCATTTCGATGACATCGTCCTTGGACAAAGCGGATTAACCCTCCCTGTTTTCGTTGGGCATTTGGTCTGCCCTGGTCTTGTTTGCGATGGGAAAAAGTGCCTTGCGGATATCGCTGTCTTTCAATTGCCCTTTTGCCAACAAATCCATCAGCTCCGGGCATTCGATGGGACAAGCGGTCAGATGCTTCCGTCTTTTCTTCTTCAGATGGTCCAGTTTCCGGGTGTCCCCGTCGCTCACCATCACGAAATCGGCATCCAACGTATATAATACCACAAAGTACCTGCCTTTGTCACGCCCTTTTTTTGAAAAAACTACGTAACCGGGCAAAATTGGCGGTTTCACTGGTTTTTCCTGACCTCCCTTGGCAAAATGGCCCTGATTTTGGGCTTCAAAGCGCTTTACGCAGTCTCCCATGTAAAGCCCGGAAGCGTCAAAATCTCCGGAAGGCCCTTGGGCGTCACCGCGATGGTATGTTCATAATGCGCCGCGGGGCTGTGATCATTGGTCACGATGGTCCAGCCGTCGCTGAGCTGATGCACCTGCCAGCGCCCCATGGTGATCATGGGCTCGATACAGAACGTCATTCCAGGACGGATCCGGGAACCGTGGCCCGCAGGCCCGAAGTTCGGCACCGCGGGATCCTCATGCATCTCCTTGCCGATGCCGTGGCCGGTCAGATCCCGTACCACGCCCAGGCCATGGGCTTCCGCATGGGTTTGCACCGCGTTGCTCACATCGCCGATCCGGTTGCCGTTGATGGCCTGCCGCGCGCCCTTCCAGAAGCATTCTTCCGTGATGTCCAGCAGCCGCTGCTTTTCCGCGCTGATCTTGCCGATAGGCGCGCTGAAGCAGCTGTCCGCCTGCCATCCGTCCAGCGCCAGCGTCACGTCGATGGAGATGATGGAGCCTTCCTTTAATTCCACGTTCGCGGAAGGAATGCCATGCACCACTTCATCGTCGATGGAGGCGCAGATGGACGCCGGGTAGCCGCAGTATCCCAGCTCGGTGGGGATGCCGCCGCCTTTACGGATGTGTTCATCCACAAAGGCGTTCAGATCCATGGTGGTCATGCCGGGACGAATAATCTCCCGGGTCGCGGCCAGCACGTCATGGAGCAAGTGTCCCGCGCTGCGCATTTTCGCCAGCTGAATGGGATTTTTGATGCTGATCATTATTTCAGGCCCAGCGTTTCCCGCACTTTGGCGTAGTTTTCCTGCACGGTGGCGGCAGGGGGGCATTCCACAGTGCGCAGAATTCCCTTGTTCTGATAGTAATCAATCAAAGGGGCGGTCTGCGCGGCATACACCGTCAGGCGGTTCTGCACTGTTTCCGGCGCGTCGTCCTTGCGCTGCACCAGCTTTTCGCCGCAGTTCGCGCAGTCTTCCCGGCCGTTCAAGGTGCTTACATGATAGGTGGCGCCGCATTTCAGGCACACGCGCCGCCCGCTGAGGCGCTTGACGATCACTTCATCGTCCAAAGCGATATTCAGCGCCACGTCGATGTGCGCGAACTGATCCAGCGCTTCGGCCTGCTTCACTGTCCGGGGGAACCCGTCCAGGATATAGCCGTTCTTGCAGTCATCCGCCTGCAAGCGGTCCTTCACGATACCGATCACCACTTCGTCGGGCACCAATTCGCCCGCTTCGATATACCGCTTGGCGCTCAGGCCCATTTCGGTGCCCGCTTTCATCGCCTGGCGAAGCATATCGCCGGTGGAAATCTGGGGGATGCCCAGTTCGGTCATCAGCAGCTGCGCATGGGTGCCTTTACCGGCGCCCGGAGGGCCCAGGAAAATCAGATTCATACCAGCGCCTCCTTTGTAAGATTTTGTTCTGGGGGAAACCGCTCTTTGGAGGCCAAAGAGCGGTTTCCCCCAGGCCCCCTTCCGAGAAAGCCATAGGAAATTCTTTCGTTCTTTAACCTTCTTGAGCGAATTTGTGTCCATGCTCTTTGGAGGCCAAAGAGCGGTTTCCCCCAGGCCCCTTTTGAGAAAGCCATAGGAAATTCTTTCGTTCTTTAACCTTCTTGAGCGAATTTGTGTCCATGCTCTTTGGAGGCCAAAGAGCGGTTTCCCCCAGGCCCCTTTTGAGAAAGCCATAGGAAACTCTTTCGTTCTTTAACCTTCTTGAGCGTTTGTGCAGTGCTTTCAAGTTTTTATTCTATCGTAGAGGCGGATATCATCCGCCCGAACAAGCTAAAATTCAAACCTCAAGCTTCTGCGCAAAATAATCTTATAGACACAAGTTGGAATGCTGCCCCTGGTAAGGAGAATGTCTCCCTGCCAGGGGTGCATTCCTGAAATTCCATGGAATGATTTTTTTGAATCAGCCCAGGAAACCTTTGTAATTGCGCATCACCAACTGGCTTTCCACCTGGCGTACGGTTTCGATAGCCACGCTCACAGCGATCAGGATGGAAGAAGCGCCGAAGGGGATCGACACCTGCTGCCATACCGTCAGCAGAGAGGGAATGGTGGACAGGATGGCCAGGAAGAGCGCGGCGAACAGGGTCAGGCGGTTGGAAGTCCGCTTGAGGTATTCCACGGTCTTGCTGCCGGTACGGATACCGGGGATATGACCGCCCTGCTGCTGGATGTTCTTGGCGATATCCTCAGGGTTGAAGGTGATGGAGGTGTAGAAGTAGCTGAACGCGATGATCAGCAGAGCGCACACCAGCATGTACCAGAAGGAGGTCTGGTTCATATGAGCCTGCCACCACTGATAAGCGCCGCTGTTGGTGCCGAACATAGCGAAGATGGTGCCCGGGAACGCCATGAAGGAGTAGGCGAAGATCAGGGGCAGCACGCCGACGCTCAGCAGCTTCAGCGGGATGTGGGTGCTCTGGCCGCCATACATTTTCCGGCCCACCACGCGCTTGGCGTACTGGACGGGGATGCGGCGTTCGGCCATATCCACGTAAGTAACCACAACCAGGATCACCAGGGTAGCGATCAAGATGGTGGCCAGCTGGCCAACAGCCTGCATGCCGCCGCCGTTGAACACGTTCGTCGTGGCGGACACGATGCCGTTGAACAGGTTGGAAATGATGCCGGCAAAGATCAGCAGGGAAATGCCGTTGCCGATACCATTCTTGGTGATCTTTTCACCGATCCACATCGCCAGGGCAGTACCGCCGGCCATGATGATACCGATGGAAACATAACCGAAGAAATTCTTATAAGTAGATTTGATAGCGCCCAAACCGGCGATGATGCCGATGGCCTGCAGGGCGGCCAGACCCACGGTGACGTACCGGGTGATCCGGTTGATCTTCTGCTTGCCTTCTTCGCCGCCATCTTTCTGCAGCCGCTCCAGCGCCGGGATGGCGATGGTGAGCAGCTGCATGATGATGCTGGCGTTGATGTAGGGCGAAATACCCATGGCCATAATGGTCATCTGGCTGAAAGCATTACCGGTCATCATGTTGACCAGGCCCAGCATGTCATAATTGCTCATGGCACTCTGCACCTGGGCTACGTCGATACCGGGCGCGGGAATGACGCTGACCAAACGGAAGATCAGCAGCATGAAGAACGTGTAAAGCACCTTTTTACGGAGCTCCGGAACCCGCCAGACGTTACGCAGGGTTTCCAACATCGTTACTTCACCTCAACTTTCCCGCCAATCGCTTCGATCTTCTGCTTCGCGGATTCGGTAACCTTATCCACGGAAACGGTGAGCTTTTTGGTCAGTTCGCCGCCGCCAAGCACCTTCACGCCGTCCAGTTCTTTTTTGATCAAACCGGCTTCGATCAGCGCTTCATTGGTGATCACGGTGCCATCCTCAAACACGTTGAGGGCAGACACGTTCACGGTGGCGTATTCCTTCGAGAAGATATTGGTAAAGCCGCGCTTAGGAATACGGCGGGTCAAAGGCATCTGGCCGCCTTCAAATCCGGGGCGCTTGCCGCCGCCGGAACGGGCTTTGGCGCCTTTGTGGCCTTTACCGGAGGTTTTGCCCAGCTGAGAGCCTACGCCTCGACCAAGGCGCTTCGGGGCAGTCGTCGAGCCGATAGCCGGCTGCAACTCATGCAATTTCATGGGGGTGTCCTCCCTTATTATTCGTTTACTTCTTCAACCTTGACCATGTGCTTCACACGGAAGATCTGGCCGCGGATGCAGGGGTTGTCTTCCTTGACCACAGTCTGGCCCACTTTATGCAGACCCAGAGCGGCCACGGTGTCCTTATGCACCTGGAGAGAGGCAATGGGGGATTTGATCAGAGTCACTTTCAGTTTCATCGTTTCTTATCCTCCTTAGCCCAGGATCTCTTCCACCGTCTTGCCGCGCATCTTGGCAACGGTTTCGGCGTTGCGCAGGCCCTTGAGGCCTTCCAGGGTGGCTTTCACGGTGTTGATGCGGTTGTTGGTGCCGAAGGTCTTGGTGCGGATATCCTTCACGCCGGCCAGTTCCAGCACAGCGCGGGCGCCGCCGCCGGCGATAACGCCAGCGCCTTCTTCGGCGGGCAGCAGCACCACTTTAGCGGTGCCGTACAGTCCGTCGATGGCATGGGGGATCGTGGTGCCTTCAAAGGGCACGTTGACCAGATGCTTCATGGCGGCTTCCTTGGCCTTGCGGATGGCTTCGGGCACTTCCTTGGCCTTGCCGATGGCGGCGCCAACCTGGCCCTTTTCGTTGCCGACCACTACCAGCGCGGCAAAGCGGAAATTCTTACCGCCCTTAACAACCTTCGTTACACGGTTGAGGGCGACCAGACGCTCTTTCCATTCGCTGACGGGCTCTTCGCGATCCCCTCGTTCCCGGCGATCCCGGCGCTCGAAGGGGCGATCCTGCCGATCGTTGGGACGATCATTCGCTCGATCGTTTTCGTTCATAGGCATGTTCTCTTTCCCTCCCCTTAGAAGTTCAGCCCGGCTTCACGGGCGGCGGCAGCCAAGGCGGCTACACGGCCGGTGTACAGATAACCGCCGCGATCGAACACGACATCCTTGATGCCGGCTGCGATGGCCCGTTCGGCTACCAGCTTGCCCACCAGCTGAGAAGCGCCGGTCTTGGTCTGTTCATCCAGCTGGCCCTTGATGGCGGGATCCAGGGTGGAGGCGGATACCAGGGTCACGCCCTTGGTATCGTCAATGACCTGCGCATAAATGGATTTGTTGCTGCGATACACGCACAGGCGCGGCATTTCGGGGGTGCCGCTGATCTTTTTGCGGACGCGGGCGTGACGGATCACGCGCACTTCATTACGGTCGCGCTTATTGAACATTTGCGTTCACTCCCTTTCTTACTTCTTACCGGCCTTGCCTTCCTTGCGGCGGATATGCTCGCCTTCATACTTGATGCCCTTGCCCAGGTAGGGTTCAGGCTTCCGGATGGCGCGGATATCGGCGGCAAGGTTGCCGACCTGCTGCTTATCGATGCCCTTGACCACGATCTTGGTCTGCACGGGCGTTTCAAAAGTGATGTTCTGGGGGGCGTCCAGGATCACGGGATGAGAGAAGCCGATAGCAATGTTCAGCTTCTTGCCGTTTTCCTCGGCGGCGGCACGATAGCCGGTGCCCACCATTTCCAGCGTCACGGCGAAGCCTTCGGTCACGCCCACCACCATGTTGTGGATCAGAGCGCGATACAGGCCGTGCCAGGCGCGGTGCTGCTTATCGTCGCTGGGACGGGACACCAGAATTTCGGCGCCCTCCTGCTTCACTTTAATTTCCTTGTTTACTTGCTGAGAAAGCGTGCCCTTGGGGCCTTTTACAGTCACCAGATTGTTGTCATCGATGGTAACCGTCACGCCCGCGGGAACGGCAATCGGGAGCCTTCCGATACGAGACATAGTCTTTTACCTCCTGACGATTTTCGATTACCAGATGTAGCAGAGCACTTCGCCGCCCATGTTTTCCTTCCGGGCTTCCTTATCGGTCATCAGGCCCTTGGAAGTGGA
>JAUNMW010000193.1 GCA_030537395.1 Clostridia bacterium
GGGTGGAGAGATTTGAACTCTCGGCCTCTTGAACCCCATTCAAGCACGCTACCAAGCTGCGCTACACCCAGTCGCTGCATTTCGCAGGAACAGATGTTATTATATACGAACAGAAGACTTTTGTCAATAGTTATTTTTGAAATATTTTTATTATTTTTGATTATTTATTTGGAATACTTTGTTATTATCTGCCAATCATGCTTGAAAACACGGTCAGAATAATCAGAAAACCAAAATTCAGCAGAGAAAACTTCAGGATATAGGCTTTTGTCTCGCTGCGGTAATGGGATGTATATTCCCGAAATGTAATCAAGCTTGCAAGAGACGCGATCAGCGTTCCAGCGCCGCCAATATTCACGCCGGTCAGGAGGGACGCATAGTTTCCGGTAAACTGAGAAAGCAGGATGGCCGAAGGCACATTGGAGATGATTTGGCAGGAAAAAACCGCCGTCAGCAATGTGTTTTTTTCAAGAAGTCCGGAAAAAAACGAACGCACGGCAGGAACTCGGCCCATGTTTCCGGAAAAAATAAAGAAGCAGACAAATGTGAGCAGCAAGCTGTAATCCACCATCGCGAATGCTTTTCTGTCCAGAATCACTAAACCAATGATGACAGAAGCCATAACCAGCCAAACAGGCAGGACACGGAATACCATCAGAATGGTAAGAGAAAACAGGATCAAATATAGAATGGTTCTGGGGATGGGAAGGGATACCTGTTTTTTGATGACCCGAAGACTATGCCTGGGTATGAGCAGACAGCAGAGACTGACCAGCAGAACGGCGGCCAGAAACGGCGGAAACATGATTCCCATAAATTCCCCTGTAGGAATTTGAAAATGACTGTACAGGTACAGATTCTGCGGATTTCCGAAGGGCGTAAGCATACCGCCCAGATTGGCGGCAATATTTTGAAGGATGAATACCGTGGCCACCTCGGCGCTTCTGTCCGTTGTTGAAAAAACGAAATATCCCAAAGGCAGGAAGGTGATCAGCGCCATATCATTGGCAATCAGCATAGAACCGATAAACGTAATATAAATCAGCGTCAGCGCAGCCAACCGGCTGTTTCCCGTCCATTGAATGATTTGGCCGGCCAGGATAGAAAAAAAGCGGATGTTTTTCAGGGCACAAACCACCGCCAGCGTGGCGAAAAGGCAGCAAAGGGTTTTTACATCGAAGTAATTCAGATATTCACGATCCGGAGGAATCAAAAAGGATGATATAACCGCAGCGCAAAACGCGATGACCAGCACAGCGTTCTTTTTTATAAAAGTAGTAAAAGGATTAATCGCGGCAGCTTGCGCAGATTTCCCGGGCTCTGAAGGTTGCATGGTGTTTTTCGCCTCTTTGGAAGTTTTCGTTCTTTTCAGAACGTTTCATATCATAAGCAATGGGAAATAGATTGTCAAGTAAATTCTAACTTCACTTTTTGAATGGGGTTCAAGAGGCCGAGAGTTCAAATCTTTCCACATAAAAAATCCTTTGATGAAACAGGCTCACCAAAGGAATTGAATGATTTATTGAACAGCTTTTTTGGGACGATAAATGACATAAGCTTTTCCGTCCCGAATGAATTGACAGAGTTCTGCATAATCCTTTGGTTTTTCTTCAAAACCTACATAAGCGGTGGCGGTTGTGTCCACATGATGGGTATCAGAGCCTGCAGTCCAGGGTTTCCCTTCCTGCATGGCAAGCTCCAGCGCTTTGCGGTTATATTCGTCACTGGCGTTTCCGGTGTTAAATACTTCGATTGCGTCAATATCCAGCCCGGGCCGCTCAATGCCGGGATGACGGATATAACCAGCCTCCCTGTACGGGTGGGCCCGGATCACGATGCCGCCCAAAGCATGCACCGTATCGCAAAGGTATTCAATGCTCCATTTATCACAGTCCCGCAATTCCGCATACAAATACTCCGGCTTCAGCCCCAGCAGCAAATAATCCTCACCGTTACCGCCCAAATGCGTATACTCTATGCCGAAATAGACCGGAAGCCCGTATTTTTCTCCGGCTGTTTTGGCCGCGTTGTAGCCGCGAAGATATACGTCCATTTTTTCATCCCAGACCGCTGGATCATTTGCATAGGAATTGCCGTTGATAAAATGATCGGTGATCACAATGCCGGAAAAGCCTTTTTCGCAATAGACCTTTACCATATCCGCAGCAGGTGATCTTCCGCATCGGCTGGTTTCCGCTGTATGCAGGTGCAGCTCGTAATAAAACATAATGTCTTTAGGGAAAATGAAGGAACCGTCCTTTTCCCCGCCCCTTTCCATCGCACTGTTTGCCGCTAATCGCAGCTTTTGTTTAGTTCTGCAAAAAAGCGGGCTTTTCCTTCTGCTATTTCAATGTTTCTATCATTTCATGAATTCCAGAACGCCACCGTTCATTCGCGCGGACTTTCGTTTTTCCCACTTCATATTCAAAGCGGCGGAAATTGCCATCCAAAGGCTGATCCAGGGAAACAAGAATTCTCTCTCCATCTAAGGGGCTTCCGGCGCGAAAAGCTCTACGGCCCTGGCGGCTTCCGCCTTCACAGCCATGATGGTAATAATATTCACCGCCATGCATACAAGAAAAGCGAACGCATACCGGCGGTGACGGCGTTCTTGGCTTTCAGCTTGCGAAGCTGGGCGGAATGATCGTAGGGATCCACGATTTTCGTGTTTTCCCGATAATAAAGCAAGATCAAAAGAACGGCCAGCGTCAACAGAATCAGGGTGAACAGCAGGGATGAATAGTAGTTTCTATGGCGTATTTGCAAAATAGGAATATTTGGCGTTGGGATACTCAGCTCCCGTATATTCCACCATCACCGTCAGCCCCTTAAATGCTGATCATATAAGGGAGATACGCTTTTCTGTAATTCCAGGCACATTTTGTCAGCAAAATGGAAAACAGAAGCAACAAAGCCCAGTTTGCTTTGGATGTCGATAGCGAAAGAAAGACTGAGTCTCCCCTACCTTCCGATCAATTATTCCAGTATTACAGGCACAGGTTCGCAGATCGTCAGGGAATCGGGAGAAGCAACGCAGTCATAAGCCATAATCTGCACGCCGGCCTTGCTCGCGTGCAGCAAGGCATCTGCAAAAGCTGGATGCGTTTTCCGGTTTGGTTCAAAGTGACGGATCCCTCTCATTTGAATCACCAGCAGCAATGCGGCCCCATACCCCTCCTGTTTGCACATTTCCAGTGTTTTTAAATGCTTGATCCCCCGCTCGGTCGGCGCATCCGGAAAATATGCCACGCCGTTTTCTTCCAGCGTGACCCCCTTCACTTCCACAAACGTTTTCTTTTTACCCTGCTCCACATAAAAATCCAGTCTGGATTCGCCGTAAAATGTTTCAGGGCGCAGCAGCGTCAAGCCCGGAAACAAATTGGGAAGCGCTTCTCCCGCCGCCAGATTGGGGGCCTGACTGTCCATATTGATGTAAAGCTCGCCTTTCTTTACCGCCACCAAATCGCACCGGGTTTTTCGCTCCGGATTCTTGCTGACCGCCAAAGTTACCTGCGCGCCAGGAACGAGTAATTCTCGGCATCGCCCTGTATTCTTTACATGGCAAATCTCCATACCATGTTCTGTTTTTACCTGCGCGATAAAGCGATTGGGCCTGCAGATAAATTCCCCGAATTCAATCCGATCGTACAGTTTCATTGGTCCCTCTGATTTGATAAATCAATGTGTTTTCTTTTCCGATTTCAAGGTAATCAAATGGATTTGCGCTCTTGCGCCCAGGCGAACCGGAAGCCCAGACGTACCGACCCCGTTGCTCACCAGAATATCCGCGCCGTTTTCCCGATACCAGCCTGACAGGAATCGATTTCCATAATCGCTGGATGATTTGATCGCATGGCCCAGAATGGCAACCTGTCCCCCGTGCGTATGGCCGCACAGCGCCAATTGATAAAAAGATTGTTTTCCGATCCCGTAGGTTTCGGGCAGGGAATCCGGATTATGCGGGAAAAACACAGTGAAATCAGCCTCGCTGCAAAGCGCTGCAATGCCATAAAAATCGGGATACCCGTTGAAAAAATCATCCGTGCTGGCAAAAGCTAATGTTTTCCCAGCTTTTTTCAGCATCCAAACATCGTTTACTACAGGGATCACTTTTTCTTCCGCCATTCGTTTGAGCAGCTTGGAGAAATTGTTTTCAGGCAGCGTCCGGTCATGATTTCCCACGGTTCCAAGAACGGCGATTTTTCCCTTGAACCCAGGATGAAGATCAAAAAACGCGATTGCTCCTTCGGAATTTTCAGCGTAATCACCGCCAAGGATCACAATATCCGCATCCAGCGCATTCACTTGCTTGGCTAGCTTACGAACCCTTTCTTCCTTAAACAGGCTCCCATAATGAATATCAGAAAGAAAAGCGATCCGTAAGCCGTCGAAAGCGTCGGGCAGATATGGCGAAGTATAAGTTTCGTTTACCGTATCCAACTGCGCTGCAAGATACAGCGGATACAGCAATACACAGGAAGCAGGGAGCAGCGCCATTAGCTTTCCAAACCAGCTTACCCGCTTGGCCCTTTTCTTCGTTTTCTTGGTTCTCATGCCATTCTCCTTTATCAGATATTACGCACATCTTAACATATTCTTTCCGTTTCCGCAATTGTAATCATCACAAAATCATGCTAAAATACTGTTGTTTCTAAAATGGAACACTATGCGATGCGTCTTCAAAGCGTTTTCCACGAAAGGAAGGGATGCCCCTTGCTGAGAATAAGGCTGGTTTCTTTTCTGCTGATCCTCCTCCTGCTCCCCGTCATTCCGGCCCAGGCCGCGGCAAGCATATCCCTGGAGCCCGGTGATCTGGAGCTGAAATACTCCTTTTATCTGCCGGATGAGCGTTTTGTGCTCCTGTCCTATTCCGCGCCGCAGGAAAACGGGAAAATGGTGCTCTATTCAGAAGATGGAAATTTTGAAGGAGTGATCAGCCTCCGGTATTCTCAGGCAGGCGGAAAAGTTTCCGTAACGGCTGAAAACCTGAGAAACGAGCGTCAGCTGGCGAAGGGGAACATCAAGCTCGGCGCGGCTCCCGGCTATTCCAAGCCCCGCGGAAAAGCTTCTGGCAAAGTAAGCAGCCTAACACTGGAGGAAACAACGGAAGGACTCAAGTATTCCTTCGCCTGCTCCGGTACCGATTATATGCAGCTGAAGGTGCGAAATAAACAGCAATCTTTCACATTTCCCGTTTATCCCCAGGAAAACGGCTATTATACCGGCGAGGTGACGCTGCCCCTCACCTATGCTCGCACCCTTTCCACCGTACAGGTGCTCAGCGGAAGCGGCACGGTGATGGCGGAAGAAAAAGTCCGAAAAGGGTATGAAGCGCCTGCCGCGGCAGAACGGCAGGAAGGCCGCCTCAGCGGCGTCACGGTTTGCATCGACCCGGGACATTCTGAAGTGGGCAGGCCTGTCCTGGAGCCGTTGGGACCCGGCTTGGAGGGAAAAACAGCGGGAACCAGCGGCATGGCGCAGGGCACGATCACCCAGCGGAAGGAATCCATCGTGGTGCTGGAAATCAGCATGAAACTGCGGGATGAACTGCTCCGTCAGGGCGCTGATGTGGTCATGACCAGGGAAAGGCAGGATCAATTTCTTTCCAATATCGAGCGCTGCGACGTAGCGGAAAACGCGGAAGCTGATATCATGCTGCGCCTGCATGCGGATACCCGTGCCAGCAGCACCAATTATGGTTTTTCTATCTACGCTCCACTCAATTCCACCTATGCCCGCGCCGTGGCCCAGCCGCCGGAATACCGCGCTATGGGCGAATTGCTGATCGACGCTATGAAAACCAGCGTCGGATATGCGCTGGAAGATAAATACGGTTATGTGCATCTTTCCGATGATTTCGTGGGGAACAACTGGGCGAAAATGGTCTGCTTCCTGGTGGAAATGGGCTTCATGTCCACCCCGCAGGAGGATTATCTGCTCTCCGCCCCAGTTTGGCAGCAATGGCTGGCGGAAGGAATGGCCCAGGGGGTTTACGATATCGCTGTATACCGCGGCTGGATCAGCCAGGAAAATCCTTAAATTTGTTGGTTTTACATATTGACATGGTTTGATCCTATGATTATGATTGTATCTGAAATTACACTGAGGAGGAAAACGTTATGCGGGTATTGCTGACAGGAGGCGCTGGTTACATCGGTTCACATACGGCGCTGGTTCTGCTGAATCACGGTCACGAAGTTGTGGTATTGGATAATCTGGCCAATTCCAGTCCCGAAGCGCTGAAGCGAGTGGAAGAATTAACGGGGAAAAAAGCGCCCCTGATCATTGGCGACTGCACGGATGAAAAAACCGTGGAGGCCGTATTTGAGCAAAATGATATTGACGCGGTAATTCACTTCGCCGGCCTTAAAGCCGTGGGTGAATCTGTGGAAAAGCCTTTGGATTACTATCAAAACAACCTGGACGCTACCATGACCCTGTGCAGGGTGATGCCGCGCCATCATTGCAATGTGCTCATTTTCTCCTCTTCTGCTACGGTATATGGCACCAATCCTCAGATGCCCCTGCGGGAAGACTTCCCCACCGGCTGCACCAACCCCTATGGATGGACCAAATGGATCAGTG
>JAUNMW010000194.1 GCA_030537395.1 Clostridia bacterium
AACTCTGTTCTCTCTTTGATTTCACAACGGATATGGATGAATTCTTTCACCTTCATTATATAGGAACAGCGGATTCCCGTCAAGAAAGCTTTACAGAAATCGGGAAAACGTGGTATACTATGCGGGAATACACGCGGGCCGAACAGGAACGGCCCGAATGAAGGAGGATATTTATATGGCACGGAATCAATTTGCCGGTTTTGGCGGCGGCCCCAATATGCAGCAGCTGATGCGTCAGGCCCAGAAAATGCAGGAGCAGATGACGAAGGCTCAGGAAGAACTGGATGAAAAGGTGTATGAAGCCTCCTCCGGCGGCGGCATGGTCACCTGCAAGGTGAGCGGCAAAAGAGAGCTGCTGGAACTGACCATCAAGCCCGAAGCCGTGGACCCGGACGACGTGGAAATGCTGCAGGACCTGATCCTGGCCGCTGTGAACGAAGCCCTGCGCGAGGGTGAAAAGACCCGGGAAGACACCATGGGCAAGCTGGCTCCGGCCGGAATGGGCGGGTTGTTCTGAGATGGCGGAAGGAAGCGATCCCATCGCCCGGATGGCGCTGCAATTGGCGCGCCTGCCGGGGATCGGGCAAAAAAGCGCCCAGCGGATTGCCTATCATATCGCCGGCATGCCGCTGGACCAGGTAAAGGATTTGGCCGCCGCCCTGTGGCAGGGACGGAAGGCCCTTCGTTTCTGCGCTCGCTGCGGCAACTATACCCAGGAAGAGCTCTGCCCCATCTGCGCCAATGAGGAGCGGCACAACGGCCAAATCTGCGTGGTGCGGGACGCCCGGGACGTGGCGGCAATGGAGCGCATGCGGGATTTCAAAGGCCTCTATCATGTGCTGGGCGGCACTCTGTCGCCCATGGACGGGGTGGGACCGGAGGATATCCGCATCAAGGAGCTGCTGCAAAGGCTGGGCACCGAAGAGGTAAACGAGGTCATTCTCGCCACCAACCCGGATATCGAGGGCGAGGCCACCGCGGCCTATATCGCCCGGATCATCAAACCCCTGGGCGTAAAAGTGAGCCGCATTTCCTACGGCGTGCCCGTGGGCAGCGATCTGGAATACGCCGACGAAGTTACCCTGGCCAAAGCCATGGAGGGACGACGAGAAT
Source organism: Clostridia bacterium (assembly GCA_030537395.1). Lineage (GTDB taxonomy): Bacteria > Bacillota > Clostridia > Christensenellales > Aristaeellaceae > RUG563. Next base: position 1,114 of record JAUNMW010000194.1, read on the forward strand.
TATAACTGGCGCAATGAGAACAACGGATAGATAGAGTTCAGAGTGGAGAGTTCAGAGTTCAGATAAATAAAGAGGAATCACCTGTGCGGATTTCGCGATGTTCAAGCAAACTCATCTGAACTCTCAACTCTGAACTCTAAACTCTTTTTCTCTTATCCGAATGACAATAAGGAAGAAAACAGCCATGCTACATTTCTACCACGGCGTGATGGGATCCAGCAAAACGGCCATGCTGCTGATGCAGCGGTACAATTACATGCAGTTGGGCCTGAAGGTGGCGCTGGTAAAGCCTGCGGTGGACACCCGCATTTCGGTGAATACCGTGTATTCCCGGGTGGGGCTGCAGGCGGAGGCGGAAATCGTGCTGGAAAGCGGCCACAGCATCCGGGAGCAATTGAATTGGCTGGCCGTGCAGCACGCCCATTCGGATTTTCAGTACGTGTTTGTGGATGAGGCTCAGTTTTTGACCGAGGCCCAGGTGCAGGAATTGGCGGACATGTCGGACGAACTGGAAATTTTCTGCTATGGCCTGAAAACGGACTTTATGGGCCAGTTTTTCCCCGGCTCCGCGGCGCTGCTGCGCTTGGCGGAGGATATTCAGGAGGTATCCGGCGCCCTTTGCTGGTGCGGCAAAAAGGCCACCATGAACACCCGGGTGGACGGCAAGGGGAACGTGATCAAGCAGGGGGCCCAGGTCCTCATCGACAACCAGGATGAAATCCGATACATCGGGCTATGCTATCAGCATTGGCGGGAAGGAAAATCACATGCCTGACACGACGGGGTGGCTTCAGCAAAACGCGGGGCTGGCAGCCGCCTTTTCCATTATTTTGTCCGCGATCACGCTGATCCTGCTGCTGGCGGTGCTTTCCCGGCAGATCCGCGGTGACCGTCAGGCCCGCCGTCGAAACGAGGCCCTGAACCGCCGCCTGGAGGAAAGCAGCCGCACCGCCCTGCGCCGGGACGAGTTTTCCAGCATGGCCGAAATCCAGTCCGCCCGGCTTTTGCAGGCCATGGAGGAGCGCAGCCGGGACGAGGCCCAGCGGTTGTCCGATCTGTCCGCACGGCTGGACGCTTTCGGCGACAGCCAGGACGCAAGGCTGCACCGGGTCACCGCCACGCTGGACGATAAGCTGACCCAGAACGAGGCCCGCATTGAGAAAATGCGGGATACCCTGAATCAATCCGTTTCCAAACTGCAGGAGGAAAACGGCAAAAAGCTGGAGGAAATGCGCCAGACGGTGGATGAAAAGCTGAACGCCACCCTGGATAAGCGCCTGGGCGAAAGCTTTTCCCTGGTGAGCCAGCGGCTGGAGCAGGTCTATAAGGGCCTGGGCGAAATGCAGACCCTCGCCAGCGGCGTGGGCGATCTGAAAAAGGTATTGACCAACGTGAAAACCCGGGGCGTGTGGGGGGAAATGCAATTGGGCACCCTGCTTTCCCAGGTGCTTACCCCCGGCCAGTACGATGAAAACGTGGCCGTGGTGCCCCATTCCAGCCAGCGGGTGGAATTTGCCGTGAAGCTGCCGGGCCGGGACGAGGGCACCACGGTGTACCTGCCCATCGATTCCAAATTCCCCATCGAGGATTACGAACGGCTGCTCAGCGCCTACGATATCGGCGACCAGGCCATCATCACCGCCGCCGCCAACGCTTTGCAAACCACCCTGCGGGTGGAGGCCAAACGCATTGCCAGCAAATACATCGCCCCGCCCCATACCACGGATTTTGCCATCATGTTCCTGCCCATCGAGGGGCTGTACGCGGAAGCGCTGCGGGTAAGGGGGCTTACGGAAGAATTGCAGGAAAAGCACCGCATCGTGGTAGCGGGCCCCACCACATTGAACGCGCTGCTCACCTCCCTGCAGGTGGGCTTCCGGACGCTGGCCATCGAAAAGCGCACCGGCGAAGTGTGGCAATTGCTCAGCGCCGTGAAAACCGAGTTCGGCAAATTCGCGGGGCTGCTGGAGGCTACCGAAAAGAAGCTGCACGCCGCGGCGGAATCCATCGAGACCGCCAGCCGGAAAACCCGCACCATCGAGCGCAAGCTGCGCCGGGTGGAAGCGCTGGACGAGGGCAAAGCCGCCCGCCTGCTCAGCGGGGACGAGGCCCCCAAAGCCATGCAGCTGGCCTTCTGGGAAGAAGATTCATCCGCTGATTCGGACAATTAAACCGGTAAAATGTGGTTTTTAAGCAAAATTCTCTGACGAAACCGCAAAAACGTGCCATAATAGCACCGTGGGGCGGAATGAAAGAACCAGCCGCCTCTTGCAACGCAAAGCAAGTATCACCGAAAGGAGTGCATAAGGATGGATCAATTCGGCGATGAACTGAAAAAAATGCTGAAAGCGGGCATCGGCGCGGTTGCCGCCGGCCTGGAAAAAAGCCAGGATGTGATCGAGGACCTGGCTAAGAAAGGCGAACCTCTTTATGAGCAGGCCAAAACCGTGGTGGCGGACGCCGCCGGGAAGGTGAAGCAGGCCGTCAGCGACGGCATCGACGCCATGAACATGAAGCCCCAGGTGGAGGAGCTGATCGATTCCCTGCGGGGCATGGGCGCCGAAGCCTGGAAGCAGGTGCGGGAAGCCATTGATGAATTCGAGGCCCAGGCTGCCGAAGCGGAAAAGGCCGCCAAGGAAGCCGCCGACGCCGCTCAGGATATCCTGAACAATCAGGACGGAGCGGAAGCCTCTGAACCCGCCGACACTGCCAGCCCCGACGCTGACGCGGAAGAAGCTCCTGCCCAGGAAAGCGAAAAAACAACCGAACCGGAGGAATGATTTCTTCAAGCAAAAAGGAGTCCAATGCGGGCTCCTTTTTGTGTGATCCTCTTTCAAATGGCTTCATAAATTGAAATTGGCAGGGGTTACGCTGGGGCTGTCCGCCCCAGACCCCGACCAGGGGATGATCCCCTGGACCCACAAATGCGGAAATAGCGAGATAGGACAAGAAAACGTAATTCCCGCTGTTGCGTTTAGGATGGACATCAAGGGTATCTGCACTCAAGTCGCTTTCGGGCACGGCGGCCAAAGGCCGCCAAGCCGGATGCTTTGCATCCGGTGAAAATACATAATAATAGCCGGGAGAAAAGCCGCAGCCAACAAGGCAGGGTCTTGCCAACTTGCTTGATTGGCGGCCTTTCTCCCGGCTATTATTATGTATTTTCATTATGCCCGAAAGCTTGCTGTATTCCATACCCCAGCGCAACACGCGGAATTTGTCGGATACTATCCAGCAAGTAACTTCGCGAAATGCTTCTTTGTTACTTTCTTCTCAGAAGAAAGTAAACGTTCCCCTCTTTTCAACAACTCTCAATTTACATTTCTTCAAACCTGACCCGGATGCTGCCGTTGCTGGTGCGTACCCGCAGGGGCTTGGGGCCGGACTGATCGGTGGGCAGGGAATTGCTGCCGTTGGAGGTGCGGCTTTCGATGGCCCAATCGCTCATGCGGCCCGGGAGAACGCCGGAAATGCTGCCGTTGCTGGTTCTCAGCGTAATGGCGTCCGCGGACAGACCGCTTACATCCATGCTCGAATTGCTGGTGGTCAGGCTCAGTTCGCCCCGGGCGGCGGTGGCTTCCGCTGTGATGCGGCTGTTGCTGGTGGTAAGCGTGATATTCCCGCCGCAATGCACCTGGCGGCTTTCGATGCGGCTGTTGCTGGTGGTGCACTGGATTCCCTGCTTGGCGTTCACCTGCTCCAGCACGATGCGGGCGTTGGTGGTCCTGGCTTCCAAGCGAACGCAGGTCACGTTTTCCAGCGCGATGCGGCTGTTGGTGGTTTTCAGGTCCGTATCGCACAGAGCGTTCATGCCGTTTACTTTAATGGAGCAGTTGCCGGTGTGGGCCAGCAAATCCACCAGCGCGTCGGGGGGCAAAAACAGCTCCACGGTGGGGGCCGACTTGCTCCAGCCCAGCTTGATGATCCCGCCCAGCATGGAAAGGCTGAAGCGCCCCTTGCGCGAATTGTCGCCGTCTGCGCTCTGCAGGGTCAAAACGCCGTTCTGCAGTTCCGCTTCGTAGGGATCGTTTTCGCAGGTATAGTAGATCAGCCTCGCTTCGTTTCCCTCGGCAGGCTTTACCTGAATGGGCATTTCATTGCATTCCAGACGCACAGCGCGCAGCTGATCCGCCGGACAGGAAAAAATCATTTGCCGGTAGTCCCCGTTCTGGTCGTCGGTAGACTGGCTTTGAACGCTCCCCGCCGCCTCCCGCAGCTTCCGGGCCAGGCCGTCCAGGCCGGTTTTCGCTACGGAATCCGCGGTTTCATTCAGCTTCCGGGCAATGTCCTCCCAATCGTCCCGAGCATTCTCCTGTTTGTCTTCCACTTGCCCCTGGGCCTCCTGGGCGATCCGCTGCGCTTCCTCCGTCGCTTCCTGGGCGGCGTGTTCTGCTTCTTCTGTTGCTTTCTGGGCGGATTTGAGCACGCTGTCCACCAGGGAAGAAAATTTCAGCGCGTCGTCGCCCAGTTCCAGGGGAGTGGCTTCCTTCTTTTCTTCCCTCGGTTGGGCGGGTGCTTCGTCCCGAAGCCGGGCGGCGATATCCTCCGGGCTTTCCATGGCGCTCACAGCGGAGGCTTCGTCCATGCCGTCCTCCATGCGGTCATCCAGCATTTCCCCGTAAAATTCCAATGTGGCCTGACGGGAAGCCTCATCCATAAATTGCAGGCAAAGCTCCAGCCTTTGCATATATTCCTTCCGATTCATTTCCGCGTACCTCCCTTTCCAGCGTTCGCTTCCAGACAATCTATTTTCTCCTGCCAAAAATCAGGGAAAACCAGCTCCCGGTCCGGATTGAGCCGAAATTTGCTGAGAGCCTCATCCGTTGTCGGCTGAGTGAACAAATGCTTTGTTCCCATTCCCGCTCACCTCCGCGATAAAATCGTATACCCGTTTCACGTCGGCCCATTCCGCCATAAAGTCCGCGATCCGTTTTCTGCCCTCGTCCGTTATGGCGTAGTACTTTCGCAGCCGGCTGTTGTGCTCCACGGAATACACCGTCAGGCATCCGGCCCCCTCCAGCCGCCGCAGCACCGGATACAGCGTGGATTCCGACAGCGTCATGATCGGCTCAACATCCTTGATCAATTGATAGCCGTAGGAATCTTCCCGGGTGAGCAGCGACAGGATGCACACTTCTACCATGCCTCGCTTCATCTGCGCGTCCATGATCATCACCTCTTGATAATATAATACAATACATAGTATTATTTGTCAAGTCATATTTTAAAAATAATAATATTATTTATTTGGTTTTTAAAGAGCCATTTAAATTACTTAGTTAGTGCCAACTAAGGGGTTACGTTGGGGCTGTCCGCCCCAAACCCCGACCAGGGCGGTGAGTATCCGCAAGCTCAATCGTCGCAAC
>JAUNMW010000010.1:0-6256 GCA_030537395.1 Clostridia bacterium
CTCCCTTGGAACGGTTATAGAATAAACCTGAAAAATGAAAGGAACATGGAGGAAACCATTAGAAAGCCATGAGAATTTAAGAAATATACTCTCATGTACCAACTGCAGATGAAAATAAAATCAGCCAAAGATAAGTATATCCAGCAATAACAGTATCGGGAGACAGCAGATGGGGCAGGACCTGTTGCCTGCCCCGTTTTTTAACATAATATGGTACTAAGGCTCGGAGTGTACCAAATAAACACTCTCGAATCTTTCATCGTGTTGGCTTGAACTTTGCACTGTAAGCTGGCCTTCACCTATAACTTCCATGATGGCACTGAAACCATCACTCTCAAAGAGATCGAAACGACTTTCGGTTCGGATTTATCTCAGGTTGCTCCACCACCCGAAAAGCCTTGAAATCACTGGATTTCAGGGCTTTTTTCATACTCAAAAGTTAAATGGGATAAAATGGAATTATTGTTTATAATTCTGTATATTGACACCATATTATACAAATGAAGGCGAAGCTAAATTTACGCACCCCCATGTAACATATATTGGCAATTTGAGAGGACAGCGGTCCCCTCATTTTCGGAATCGCCCACGAGATGACACTAAGATCAGTCCAAGGCCACTTTTTCTATTGCAGCATCTTTTGGGGTACGGCATCTTGAAAAATGATAATTTTCTGTTATCATTTTCATTCTGTTTTTTAACTTTTTGATGCATATGAATAATTTTTTAACTTTTTGATGCATATGAATAATATAGAACAATCGTTGACAATTTCAAAATCAACTTGTAAAATTTGCTTGTGATGAACGATGAATTACCCTTTTTTTGAAAACGATTGGTCGGAACCGAATAGTATCATCTGCTTTGTCATGGGCAATCCGAAAAATACTTTTACTTATCGATGGTTTAGTGCAGGAGGGAAACGATGCGATTGCTTTTAAAACGATCATTACAAGGGAAACTTACCATCATATTTATCATTATTGTTGCGTTTATCATTGGCATCTCCACACTGTTATACCTGATGTCCGTCAATGCGGTGCGAAAAGTAACCTACGAAAAAATGCAGTCCCAGGCGGAATACTATCAGCAGACCTTTGAAACAGAAATCGACCAAGTACTTACCCAGCAATTGGAGATCTTCAGCGACCGGAAGCTGCCGCTGCTGGCGCTGCCCAATTCCGGCATGAATGTCTATGAAGAGCGGGACGCAGTGCTCTCCGTGCGGGAATGGATGCAGGCGCTGACCAACCTTTCCAATCTGGTGGACAGCGGCGTGATTTACCTGCCCAAGAGCGATTATTATATATCCACAGCCCGCATCCGAAAAATGAACGAGGACGACAGAACAGAAATCCAAGCGCTGCTGGAAAAGGGAATCAGCAGCAAACAACCGCTGCAATACGATGGAACCAACTATTATTCCCTCCGCACGGGAAACCTTGGAGGCCGGATCGTGCAGGACCCCAATTATGTGTTTGTGATCACCTTTTCTTCCCGACAGGTCAGGGAAAATCTGGCGCTGCTGAGCAATGCCGGTCAGGGCGGAGCCTTTCTCTATGAAGAAAACACTGATGTAATGCTCACCAGCGGAAGTGAGGAAACGGCGACGGAAATCTGGAAGGGGCTTCGCAAGGATCAGAACGGCAGTTATGAACAATCTCAAACCGTTTCAGCGGATGGCAAGCATTACCTGGTTCTCCTTGGCGGAAAGGGGGCAATGGGCACTTTCGTGCTGTATGTGGAGGAAGCCTCGGTGTTAGGTTATCTTTCCAGGTTCTGGCGCTATATGACCTTGTTCCTGGTGCTTGCCGCTATACTGGCTGTGGTCTTTATTCTTTATACCCGGCAAACCGTTCATATCCCCATGACAAATCTTCTGAAAGCCATCGACAAGGTGAAGACAGAAAGCCTGGACACCCCCATCCACCATAAGGGAAACGATGAATTTGCCATCCTGTATGAAGCGTTTAACGAGAGAGAAGCAAAAATCAAGCAGCTTTTGGAAGAAGTATACGTGCAAAAAGGACTGACCCAGCAGGCGCAGCTCAAGCAATTGCAGGCTCAAATCAATCCCCACTTCCTGTACAACACCTATTTCATGCTCAGCCGGAAAATCAAGCGGATGGACTATGACGGTGCGGAGGAAATCTCCAAGCATTTGGGCAATTACTTTAAGTACCTGACCCGGGATGGCTCCGATTCCCTGCCCCTGCGTCAGGAGGTGGAGCACGCGAAAAGCTATGCGGCCATCCAACAAAATCGGTTCAGCGACCGAATTACAGTGCAATTTGACGATTTGCCGGAAGAATATGCCAGGCTGATCGTTCCCCGGCTGATCATCCAGCCGCTGCTTGAAAATTCCTTTGGACATGGGCTGGAAAATTTAGAGCATGACGGCCTGCTGCGCCTTCGTTACACAGGAGATACGCAAAATCTGAATATAACCGTGGAGGACAACGGGAAAGACGCAGCAGATGAAACCATTGAAAAGTTGCGCGAAAGCCTGGATGATCCGAACGTACAGGAAGTGACGGGCCTCATCAATATTCACCGCAGACTGAAAATCTATTTCCATGGGAAGGCTGGGCTGGATATTCAAAGAAGCGATCTTGGCGGCATCGCGGTAACCATCTTCATTCACGATCTGGGCAGCAAGGAGCAGGCGTTATGAACCAAAACTTATTGATCGTAGACGATGAAAAGGACATTCTTTCCTGGCTGGAGGAATTGTTTCGCTTTGAAGCCGGGATGGATTTGGATGTATATACCGCCTCTTCCGCGACTGAAGCGCTGAACCTGCTGTCAAAGGTGCGCTTTGACGTGGTGCTGACGGATATCCGGATGCCGGGGATGGACGGCATTGCTCTGTTTGGACATATCAAGGAAAACTGGCCCCGCTGTAAAACGGTGTTCCTGACCGGGTTCCGAAATTTTGAGGATATGTATCAGGTGACGCGGCATCGGGACGTGCAGTATATCCTGAAAAGCGAAGATGACGACGCCATTGTGGACGCGGTAAAAAACGCCTTCCGCATGAGCCAGCTGGATATGGAAAACGACCTCATGCGCCTGGAGCAAGGCGAGTGGCTGGAAAAAACGCGGCGCTGGCTACGCCGAGATTTTATGGAGCAGATGTTTTCCGGCACGCCGATCGAAAATGTGGACGAGCAGATGCGCGCACTGGGGATTCCCCTGGAGCACAGTAGACCTGTACAAGCTACCTTCCTGCGCATCGAAGCAGAACAGTCCGGCGATTTGTTTCATGAGCGGTTTATTGAGGATGGTCTGATTCAGCTTTTGAAGGAAAACGCGCCGCCCAAGCTGCGCTTTTATACCCATATCATCAGCAACGATACCATGGCGCTGCTGATTCAGCCCGCTCATGCAGAGGAGGATGATTGGAATACCATCCAGGTTATCAGCAAAGGCGCGGTGGAATATGCCCAGGAGCAGTTCAAAGCCATGTACGCCTCCACCTTCTCCGCCGTCATGTCCGCCAAGCCCTACGGTTTTTCCCAGGTGTCCCAGGCGGTGTCCGCCATGCGCAAAGCCATGGTTAGTCATATCGGCGGGGCAAGAGAAGCGATATTGAACATGGACGTCCAGGAGGATCTGCGGGACGCGCTTTCCCAGGCAACGCCCGTCATTCAAACCACCGCTCTGCAAAACTTTCTGGAAACGAAAAAAGATCAGGAATACTTTTCACTGCTGAATTCCTACCTGCAATGGCTGGTGACCCGGGAAAGCAAGCATGACCCCAAGGCCCTGGAGGTATATTACAACATCGCTATTTTCCTGCTGCGCTTCATCAATGAGAACCACATGAACGAGGAAATTTCCTTCCGCATCGGACTCTATCAGCTGACCATGGCGGAGGAGCACGCAGATTGGGCCAAGGCGGCTCGTTACCTGGTGGATGTGTCTGAAGCTATTTTTCAGCAATTATCCGCCAATGAAGACGTGCTCAACGACCGGGCGCTGAAGCGGGTCATCGCTTATATTGACGGCCACTTGCAGGAGGATGTATCTCTGACGGAACTGGCGGACATCGGAGGTTTCAATGCCAGTTATTTATCTCGCCTGTTCCGGCAGATCACCGGGGAAACCATCACCAACTATATGACCCGAAAACGACTGGCACTGGCAGCCGATCTGCTGCAAAACACCAATATGAAAATCCAGGATATTGCAGTGAAAACGGGCTATTCCTCTCCCCGTTCCTTTATCCGCGCCTTCCGCAACGGCCTTGGCATGTCTCCTACGGACTATCGGGACACCAAGAAGTAAATTGAAGGGCCGGGATGTAAAAACGTGTCTATGGAAAACAAAAAAAATGTCCGATATAATAAAGCTGCAAACGGAAAGACCGTTCAACACATTGAAGGAGGAAGAACCATGAAACGGAAATGCTTAGCTCTTCTGCTTGCGGCCATCCTGACCCTGTCCGCAGTATCCTTTGTCCCCGCCCTGGCGGAGGATGTGAACTACTTCGGCTTTGATGAACCCTTCAACATCAAGATTGGCGTCAGCTATGCCGCCGCTTCTGATTTCACCTTCTACGGCGGTGAAACGGTGGAAAACAACGCCTGGATGGATCTGTACAAAGCCAACAACATTTTCCCCGAAATTCTCTACGAAGTGGACCCCTCCCAAGCCAACACGAAGCTATCCACCGCCATCATGAGCGGCGATTATCCAGACGTGTTCAGGGTGTCCGGCGGCGACTACAAGAACTTCGTGCAGTCCGGCGCTGTGGCTGATATCACCGAAGCCTACGAAAAGTATGCCAGCGACGAATTGAAGGAATTCATGAATTTTGACGGCGGCCTGGCGGTCAAGAGCCTGTATGTGGACGGAAAGCTCTACGGCCTTCCCAAGGTCAATGACACCCTGAGCAACGCTTACATGATGTGGATTCGTCAGGACTGGCTGGATCGTCTGGGCCTGCAAATCCCCACCACCATGGAAGAACTGAAAGCTGTGGCTCATGCCTTCACCTATGACGATCCCGATGGCGATGGCCAGAACAACACCTACGGCATCGCCTTTGACGGTATGGACGTGCTCACCTCCTCTATCGGCAGCATGCACCCCTTCTTTGAAGGCTTCGGCGTATATCTGGGCAACAACGGCCTGAGCTACATCGAAGATGAAAACGGCAATATCACCTGGGGCGGCGCGAACGCCGAAGGCATGAAAGCCGCGCTCTCCATGCTCCAGGAAATGTACGCTGACGGCGCGATCGCCCGCGACTTCATCACCATGGACAGCCAGAGCATCTTCTCTGAAACCAAGGCTGGCCGCGTAGGCATGTGGTTCGGTCCCACCTGGGGCGCCATGGAACCCGCGATCTATGCAACCCAGAACGACAAGAACTGCCGTATTGTAGCCGCCGTCGTGCCCAGCGCTACCGGCGAAACTGCCAAGTCTTATGCTACTGCGGCTGCCAACGAAATCTACTGCGTCAGCAGCAAGTGCGCAAAGCCTGAGTTGCTCGTTAAGCTGTGGAACCTGAACGTGCATTACATGAACGCCCAGTTCTGCACCGCCGAAGAATTCAACATGTACTATGGCGACAGCGCCAACTACTCTGGCTGGAAAACTGCCATCATCCCGGCGGGCGGCTTCCCCAATGGCCGTGAAACCTACGCCCTGCTGACCGAAGCCATCGCCACCGGCGACACCAGCAAGCTATCCACCAAGCAGCTGGAAAACTACACCAGCATTAAGACCTATATGGACGCTGTGGCTGCCGGTACCCATGATCCCGCCGATGCCACCCAGCAGCGCGGCCTGTCCCTCTACACCGTGTATGCTGATCCGCTGAACGCCTGGACCGTGATCACCAAGCTGATCGCTGAAGACGATTATATGTACACCGCTTACAGCGGCATCCCCTCCGAGGAAGTTTCTTCCATGACCGGCACCCTGAAAAAGCTGCTGGTGGAAGAAATCATCAAGGTCATCACCGGTGATAAGGTGGAAACCTATGACACCTTCGTGAACACCTGGTATGCCATGGGCGGTCAAGATGCCATCGACGAAGCCAACGAAAACCGTTGATCCTCAAACAATGAAATAACTGCCAAATCATAAAACGGGCAGCAGGAGGCAAGGAGCTATGCTCGTTGCCTCCTGTTTGTTTCCTTTACTTAAAACGATCCAAGCATCTATTGTATCATGGGGAAATTGAAAACAGTTTCCTGCATTTTCCCTCCCTTGCCGTCTTTCTCGGAAGGGGGTCTGGGGGAAA
>JAUNMW010000010.1:6266-36795 GCA_030537395.1 Clostridia bacterium
TTTTCCGGCCGGGGGGGTTTTTCGCGGTTGGGGGGGGGGGGAAAACCGCTCTTTGGACTCCAAAGAGCGGTTTCCCCCAGAAGAACTCAAAAGAAGGGGTGGAGGCCATGTCAACGAAAGCCGTGAAAGCGCCCAGGCTTCAAAAAAGTGAACTTCAAAAGACCCGTGGAGAAAGGCTGTTTTTCCACGCCATGCTGTTTCTTCCCGTCCTGTTCCTTTTTGTCTATCATTTTCTGCCTATTCCCGCCGGTATCCTGATGGCGTTTGAAAACTTCCAGCCAGCCAAGGGCTTTTTCGGTTCCAAATTCGTGGGTTTCAAGAACTTCCAGCGTTTGTTCGCGCTGCCTGATACCTGGCCCGCCCTGGTCAATACGTTGATCATTGCGATCGAAAAAATCGGTTTTAACATCATCATTCCCGTCAGTTTCGCACTGCTCCTGAACGAAATCAAAGTGAACTGGTTCAAACGCACGGTGCAGACGGTAACGTATCTTCCGTATTTCCTCTCCTGGATCATTCTGAGCGGTATCCTGATCAAGTTCCTTTCTCCTGGATCTTCTGCCACCAGTCCCGGCTTGCTGAATAATCTATTGCTGAGATTGGGCTTCATCAAAGAACCTATTTACTTCTTGGGCAGTAACAGCACCTTCCGTCAAACCATGGTGATCAGCGACGTATGGAAGAACTTTGGATACAACACCATTGTGTATCTGGCTGCCCTGACTGGCATTGATCCTACGCTGTATGAAGCCTCCGCCATAGATGGCGCGGGCCGATGGAAACAAACGCTGCATGTAACTATCCCCGGCATCGCGCCCTTCATCATTCTGATGACGGTGCTGGCCATCGGCAACGTGCTCAGTGCTGGCTTCGACCAGATTTTCAACCTGTATAACCCTGCCGTCTATGCCACCGGCGATATCATTGATACGCTGGTGTACCGCCTGGGCATGGAGAATATGCAGTTCTCTCTGTCGGCTACCATCGGCCTTTTGAAATCCGTTGTATCCTGCATCCTGGTGCTCACCAGCTATAAGCTGGCGGATAAGCTGGCCGGATACCGCATTTGGTAAGAAAGGAGGAAGGAAACATGGAAAAGAAATTGGTCATCAGCTCCGCAAACAAGATCAAAAAAACACCGCAGAAAATCGTGTTCGATATTTTCAATTTCATCATCATTTCTTTCCTCACCATCAGCTGCATTGTGCCCATCCTGAACGTGCTGGCCTACTCCTTCAGTTCCTCCCAGGCCATTGTGGAAAACCGCGTCACCATCCTGCCGGTGGAATTTACCACTCAGGCCTATGAGTATGTGCTCAAGGATTCCCGCTTCTGGCGCTCCATGGTGGTGACGCTGGAGCGCGTGGTACTGGGTGTGCCGCTGAATGTGATCATGATCGCCCTGGTAGCCTATCCTCTGTCCAAATCCGAGCAGCGCTTCCCTGCCAGAAAGTATTACGTGGCTTTCATGCTGTGCGTCATGCTGTTCAGCGGCGGCATGATGCCTACCTACTTCATCGTGTCGAAAACAGGCCTGATCGACACCCTGGCCGCTTTGATCCTGCCAGGAGCCGTGCCCATCTTCAGCTGTATCGTGCTGATGAACTTTTTCCGGGGCGTGCCGGAAGAAATTGAGGAATCCGCCCGGCTGGACGGCGCGAACCCACTGCAGATCCTGGTGCAGATTTATCTGCCCATTTCTCTGCCCTCCATCGCCACCGTGACCCTGTTCGCCCTGATCGGCCATTGGAACGCCTGGTTCGACGGCCTGATCTATTCCAACCATACCACCAACTATCCCATGCAGTCCTATCTGCGCACCATCGTGGTATCCACCACCGACGCCATGCAAAACGCGGACATTGATACCATCCTGGCGTTGCTCAACGTGAACGAAACCAATATGCAGTCCGCCCAGATATTCATTTCCATTATCCCATTGATGATCGTCTACCCCTTCCTTCAGCGATATTTCACCAGCGGCCTGACCGTCGGCAGCGTGAAGGGCTGATAAGCACCATACGCCCATTACAGGAGGTTAAAACGTGGAGCATTCTCAAGTTTTGCTGAACAAACAAACCTATCCGCTGTATGTGGGCGGAAGAAGAGACCAATCCTTTGAAGATTGGGACGGAAAAGGCAGCAGCGTGCTGCTTCAGGCAAGCGTCGTATCGGATCGGTACGACGCTGCCGATTTATGTTGGCAGATTCAGGATACAGCTATCGCCGATTTTGACAGAACGGAAAACACGATACCTGCAAGCCGCCGGGTACGCGCCAGGAGAACAGGCGTCACAAAAGTGACGGCAGCTTTGCCAGATGGGGCGGAAGCATCCTGTGTTCTTACTGTGATTGATTCCTATTCCCGCCTGACCACCGCAATCATCGAGCTGAATACCGATCGACTGATCCTTGCCCCGGGAAAAGAAACCCGGCTTCTCCCCATCCTATATCCCAAGGATTTATTTGAGAACGGTATGCTGAACCCGGCGCTTTCCTGGGAAAGCGACAATAAAAAGGCCGTATCCGTGCGAAATGGTGTAGTGCATGCGCTTTCCTGTGGCGAAGCGAATATCACCGTTCGCACCGTGGATACCGGAAGGACCGCAGGCTGCCACATTACAGTGCTGAATGATGAGAACGTCCAGGCTGAGGATTCCGATCAGATCCATGCTGTTCAGGAAATAATGGTAGGAGAATCCCTTTCTCTTCCCACCGGAAACCGGGAAGTATGCTGGCGCAGCGAAAACAGGTATGTGACTTATGTGGATTCTCATGGGGCTGTGTTTGCCGCCGCTCCTTCCCTTCAGCAGACGGTGGGCAATCATGGTTTGGATATCAAAGAAATACCGGAACCCGTTACTGTTTTTGCCACGCAGATTCACGGCGGCGCTGTGAATCGCTATCCTATTCTGGTGCGGCCTGCGCCGCTTCCTTGTCACAGCGTCACAATTTTCCCTGATACATTGAATCTGCCCGTTGGCAAAACTGCTGTATTAGAGGCCATCTGTGACCCGCTTGTGCAGGATGGAAGAGCCCTATACTGGAAGAGCAACGATTCTCAAGTATTATCCGTAACACCGATTGAAAATACCATCTATGGCGCGGCTCAGGCCCGGGTCATGGCACTGTGCCCCGGCAAAGCCGACGTGACAGTTTCTTATCAAGGGAAAAAGAGTACATGCACAATCAACATTACGGAACAGCCAGAACGCGTTTCCCAAATCATTTTGCCGGAACAAACGGAAATGGAAAACGACCAGGTGCTTACCATGAATCCATCCATCCCCGGCCATCCTGCAAACCCCAGGCTGCATTGGCTGTCCGCCGATCAGACAATTGCTACTGCCGACCGGGAAGGAACGATTCAGGGTTATGCCGAAGGAGTATGCGGTATATATGCCTTTGCGGATGATTCCCTGTCGGAAGAACAAAAGCGAATCCTGAAAGACATTCAAAAAACAGGAGAGGAAAAGATCAGCCAGGACACGATCTGTGTATTGACGACCAGCACAGTATATACCGTCTGCAAAGTGCAGGTTCAGACCGGGAAGGATATGCTTCGGAATGTCCATGTGGTGCAGGAAGCGATTACTGATCATTCCGTTCTGATTTTGTGGAACCGGGCTGCGCTGAACCGGATACCAGCATTCGATCATTACCGCGTTTCTGTCAACGGAAATGCGGTTGCCGAAACCCAAACTATGGGATGGCGGTTCGATTCCCTGATGCCTGAAACAGCCTATCATTTTACTGTGGAAGCCGTCGGCAAGGATGGGACTGTGCTAGCCGCAGCTTCGCTTTTTGCGGAAACCAAGCCTGCTTCCCCGGTGATCAACGTGCTGGATTTTGGCGCTTTTGGGGATGGCAGTACGCTGGATACCGTTTTCATTCAACGGGCGATCAATGCTTGCCCGGAAAACGGCACGGTGCTTCTGCCGGAAGGGCATGTATTTCTCAGTGGCGCGCTTTTCTTGAAAAGTCACATGACTTTCCGAGTGGACGGCGTTTTGCTGGGCAGCACCGATCCCAAGGATTATCCCCGGATCATCACCAAATGGGAAGGCTGGCGGCGGCTGGAGCAAAGCGCGGCGGATTGGGATAACAGCACCGAGGCCCTGCCGGACAATCACTGTCCCCACGCTTCCCTGCTGAACGCGGGAGGGTATGCCGAAGGAGAGAACGGCGGACTAGGGCCCTATACAATAGAGCATTTAACCATTTGCGGCAAGGGGCAGATCAATGCCAATGGCTTCGCGCTGGCTTATAATGAAGGCCCCAACCGCAATACTGCCCGGGTGGCTTCCGTTCCCTATCCCATCCAGGATGCTTCCTCCCGGGGCTCCGCTATCCGCATCCACAACGGAAAAAATATCTATCTGTACGATGTGCAGGTGGCCTACGCTCCTGGCTGGACAGTGCATCCCATTTCCTGTCAGCATCTTACCTGCGATGGCATGGAGATCGTTTCCCAGGGAGACGGGGATATTGGCCTGGGTACGGATGTGCTGAACTGCGGCCACATCTTCAACGGCGACGGCATCGACCCGGAAAGCTGCGTTCATGTGAACCTGTTCAACATCCTGTTTACTACCGGCGACGACGCGGTAGCGATCAAATCCGGCCGGGGCAGGGAAGGAAATGAGTTGGACAAGCCGAATGGATATATACGGGTGACAGACTGCCAATCCATCTGGTCCCTGGGCGGCTTTGGAACGGGGAGCGAAACCGCCGCCGGTTCTCACGATCTGCTGTTTCAGAATTTACGGATTTCCGGCATTCTGGTCAGCGGCATCTGGCTGAAAACCAATCCCTTCCGGGGCGGCGTGACCGAGCATATCCAGGTGCGGGACGTGTGGGCGGAGAAATGCAATTCTCCCGTGTGGATTTACCACGGCTACAGCATCCAGCGGGTGCAGTTCAATCCCTCTCTGCGTCCGCCCATCGTGCGCCATCTCGCCTTTGAAAATGTGCATGGGGACGCCAGCAACGAGCTGGGCTTCCGTCTGGAAGGAGAACCCGCCCTGCCCATTCAGGATGTACAATTGAGCCATGTATCCGCCGGGGGCAGGGAAAACCGAATCTCATCCTGTGAAAACCTGACGATCACGGAAGGTGAAAAGCGATGACTGAAAACACATTTGCGCATCCAGCTGTATCTTTTCGCAGCCTGCCCTTTTGGAGCTGGAATTGCAGGGTAACAAGAGAATTGATCGACCGGCAATTGCCCATATTCAAAGAAATGGGCTTTGGCGGCGTGACCATCCACGCCCGTCAAGGGCTGGACGTGGAATACCTGAGCGAAGAATATTTTTCTTTGGTCAGCTATACCATCGCCCGCTGCAAGGAATTGGGTCTGCGCTGCTGGCTGTATGATGACGATAAATTCCCCTCCGGCAGCGCGGGAGGAAAGGTGACGAAGGGGCATCCCGAGTTCCGAGGCCGGTATCTGCTGCTGACCGAAAAGCGGGATGATGGATTTTTGGCGGCATACGCCCTGTTTTTTGAAGGCAATGCACTGAAAGAATATCGCAGGCTAATGAATGAACAGGAGATCGACGCTGTTCGCCAAGCGGGTAGCGTGATCCGCTATGCCTATATGAAGCTGATCAATAAGGAAGCCTGGTTTGAGGACGAAGCTTACGTGGACACCATGAACCCGGAAGCGACGAAGGAATTCATCCGTCTGACCCACGAAGCCTTTTTTGCCCGGGACGGGGCGGACTTTGGCGCAGCCGTGCCCGCCATTTTCACCGATGAACCCAGGATCGGCAAGCAAAAGCAAATCAGCGCCGCCCTATCCCACGAGGATGTGATCCTGCCCTATAACGATTATTTCGCCGCCTGCTATCAGGCCCGCTATGGGCAGGACCCCTTGGATATTGTGCCGGATTATATCTGGGACAGGCCGGACGGCGCTGCCCTTCAAAACCGATACCGCTACCGGGACACCACAGCGGAATGCTTTGCTTCCGCATACATGGATGAAATTGCCGCCTGGTGTAAGGAACACCGAATTGCCATGACGGGTCACGTGCTGGGAGAGGAAACCTTGGGCAGTCAGGCCATGACCGTGGGCGAATGTATGCGCGCCTACCGCCGGATGGACATTCCCGGCATCGACATCCTGTGCGACTTTCACGAATTCAGCAACGTCCTCCAGGCTGCCAGCGTCAGCCATCAATTTGGACGGGAGGGCGTGACCAGCGAATTGTACGGCGTGACCCATTGGGACTGCGATTTCAAGACCTTTAAGCTGCAAGGGGATTGGCAGGCCGCTTTGGGCGTCACCCACCGGGTGCCTCATTTGAGCCACATGAGCCTGGGCGGCGAAGCCAAGCGGGATTGGCCCGGCTCCATTTTCTTTCATGCGCCCTGGTATCGGGAATTTGGGCTGATCGAAGATCATTTTGCCCGGCTGAATAGTGTTTTAAGAAAAGGCAGACCCGTGGTGCGCATCGGCGTTATTCACCCCATCGAATCCTATTGGCTGCGTTTAGGGCCGGAAAATACCACGGCGGCAGCGCGCAAAAGCATGGACGAGGCCTTCCGCAGTCTCACAGAAAAGCTGCTGTTCCGGCATTTGAATTTCGATTTTCTTTCCGAATCCCTGCTGCCGGATTTATACAAGGATGAAGGGGATGATCTTTTGCACGTGGGCCTGATGGCCTGCGACGCGGTGATCCTGCCGAACCTGACCACCATCCGAAGCACCACTCTGAACGCGCTGGAGAAATTTCATCGGCAGGGCGGGGACATCTATTTCCTGGGGGATGCCCCTTCCTTGGTGGACGCAGTTCCCAATGAACGAGCAGAACGTTTAGCAAAGAAAAGCGTTCACGCAAAGGATATTGACGCGCTGTGCGTCCAATTAGAAAAGCACCGGGCTGTTTCCATTGAAAACGAAGCGGGAGAACAGGCGGACAACCTGCTTTATCAATTGCGGCAGGACGGGCAGGACAAATGGTTGTTTATTTGTCATGTATACAAAACCGAATCCGAGCAACCGGAAAAAATCAAAATTTCTATGCCGGGCTGCTATGCGGTGGAAGCCTATGATACCCTGAACGGAAAAACAGAGCAGACAGCATACCAAACGATTGATAATCAAACAATCATTTTCTATCCCCTGTACGGGGAGGACAGCGTTTTGTTCCGTCTGACCCCGGGGCGGAAAAGCTTCCGCTCATTGGCAGAAAAAGATGAAAGCCATTTTGAAACAATAGCGAAAATCGATTTGATCAAAAGCTTTGACCGTCGGGAACCCAACGCGCTGCTGCTGGACTTTGCGGCCTGGCAAATAGAGGATGGAGAAATCCACCCAACCCAGGAAATCCTGCGGGCGGATAATGTCATCCGCGCGGAATTGGGTTACTTCCCCCGGAACGAACGCATTTGCCAGCCTTATCACATGGCCGACACTCCGGCGAAAAAGGTGACTTTATATTATACCATCCATTCCCATATCAAGGTGTCGGCGCGTCTGGCCATCGAGGAGCTTTCCGCCTGCCGGGTCTGGCTGAATGGCCAGGAAGCGGACAGAACCGTGCGGGGTTATTATGTGGACCCCGCGCTGTCCGTGATTGACCTTCCCGAATTGCAGCCAGGAGAAAACCAGCTTCGGGTAGAAGTTCAGTTCAAACAGAAAAGCAACCTGGAGCCCCTATATCTGCTGGGGGATTTCGACGTGGTTTTCGAGGATACTGTTCCCTGGATCACCGAAAAAAGTCCTTCCATTTCCTGGGGAACCATCACAACCCAGGGGATGCCCTTCTATACCGGCAATCTGATGTATTCCTTCTCCGTGGACATACAGGAAACGGGAGAATACTTCCTGCGCGTTCCCGCGTTCTCCGCGCCTGTTCTCAAGGTCTGGGCTGATGACCGGGAAGGAAGCCTGGTCGCTTTCTCTCCCCATCGGGCCTGCCTGGGTGTTCTGGAAAAGGGAAAGCATACCATTCATATCTGCCTGTACGGCAACCGCTTCAACGGCTTTGGCACCCTGCACAACGCAAACCCCCATTACACCTGGTATGGCCCCGATTCCTTCCGCACCACGGGAGAAAACTGGACGGATGGCTATTGCCTGCGGCCCGTGGGCATCCTGGCTGCGCCAGAAATCCAGAGAAAGGAGGTGCAGCCATGAGCCGAACAATCATCCCTCTGAATCAAGGCTGGCTGTTTGCCAAGGAACGGGATTTGCCGATTTTTGATTTGGTCCCTCCCTTTCAGGGAACACCCATTGACCTGCCCCACACCTGGAACGCTCAGGATGGCTCGGATGGTGCGCCGGGCGGCATTCCGGATTACGACCGCACGCGGGCCTGGTATCAGAAAAAAATATTCATCGACCCAACGCTGAACGGAAAAAAACTGATCCTGAGCTTTGGCGCGGCGGGAACAGCCTGCGAACTCTATGTGAATGGGCAGCACGTTCCTTTTGCCGCATACGATCTATACGGATTGGGCCACCCCATCGAATACCGCCATCGGGGCGGATTCAGCGGTTTTCGGTTCGACGTAACGGAGTTTATTCGCTGCGGAGAAGAAAACCACATCGCCGTGCTGGTGGATAATACGAAGGTGCCTGAAAATGCTCCTCTGAACGGGGACTTCAACTGCCAGGGCGGGCTGTACCGCGGGGTGAGCCTGATCGCTGCAGATTCGGTACATTTTGACCTCAACGATGATGGTACGGACGGCGTTTTCATCACCACGCAAAAAGCGGATGATTCAAACACAGTTTATCATGTGGAAGCACGGGCAGTCATCGTCAATGACAGCGCGGAAGCAAGAACGGTTGCGGTTCGGTTTTCCCTGGAAGAGCCGTCCCATTTTGAAGTGCCGGATCATCCTTACATCAAGCAGTATTTGCGCTTTGCGCCTGAAAGCATGTATACACCCGGCGGACGCGTCGTGCTGGAATTTCCAAACATAAATATAACCCTGGCTCCGGGTGAACGCAGGGAATACCGCCAGGAAATATACGTACCATCCCCTCGCTTATGGCAGGGCTTGGATGATCCTTACCAATATACAGTCAAAGGGCGGATCACAGAAAACGATACACCCTTGGATACCTGGGAAACCTCCATTGGCTTCCGTTCTTATCAGATGCCAACGCCCCAGGTGACCGAAACCGGGGAAATCACCGGCGGTGGGTTTTATCTGAATGGGAAAAAGTATTTGCTCCACGGCGCGTGCAAGCATCAGGATTGGGGTCGGGGTGAAAACGCGCTGGGCTATGCCATCGGTGAAAAAGAAATGCTCTCCGACACGGCAAATATCTATGAATCCGGTCTTTCCTTCCTGCGTCTGGCGCATTATCAGCACAGCAATGAAGAAATCGATCTCTATGATCGGCTGGGCATTTGCGTCTGGAGCGAGGTTGGCGTGGTGGATGAAATCATTTCGCCTGCCGATCCTAATTATGAAGCTTTCATGTCCGTCACACAGGCGCAGCTGACCGAACTCATCAAGCAGCAGTATCACCATCCGTCCATCCTGGTATGGGGCTTGGGCAATGAGCTTCGCCGGGAAATGACGGGAGATTTTGAGCGCTCAGCCGGGGATGATCCTGACAGCCCGGATTTGGCAGCCGATTACCATCAGCGCATGAACGCGTTAGCTCACGCCCTTGATCCTACCCGCAAAACCACTTATGCGGCTTTCTGCCTGTTTCATCGGACACATGATTGGGAAAGCGACAGCGCTTCCATGAACCTGTATCCTTATTGGTATGTGAACGGCATGGAAAAATGGTACATGAACGAAGGCAGCATGGACGGGATCATGTCGGCGGATTTCCACGCGCTCAAAGCAATGCAAAGCATGAAGCCGCTGGGGATTTCTGAATACGGCTGCGGCGGCGAGGTGGGTTTCCTGCGTCCCATGGAAGCGGACGGAACGGTCACTGCGGGAACGGATTATCCCGATTGGCAATGGTCTACTACATTTCAAGCTTATCTTCATGAAAAAATCTACGATGAAATCGTGCACAAACTGCCTTGGATTTGGAGCAGCGCTTTGTGGCAGATGTTCGATTCGGCTTCGGATAAAAAGCAGGGCGGGCTTCCCGGCACCAATGACAAGGGCCTGATCTCCTTTGATCATCAGACCAAAAAGGACGCGTTTTATTTCTATAAAGCCAACTGGAACCGTCTTGAGCCGTTCATTCATATCGTTGCCGCTGAAAATACGGATGTGGTGCGGGCATACTCCAATTATCGCCTGCTTCAATTGTATGTGGATGATGTTCCCTTTGGAGAACCGATTTCAGATGTTCATCCCGATTCTCCTGTTCCCAGCGGCATGGGCATTTTCCTTTGGAGAAATGTGAAAAAAGGAAAAATCAGAATTAAAGGCGAAACATAAAAGCGTGAAAAAAGGTATACGGACAGGTCCGCGCATCGCCTGAATTGAAGGAGGGTTCCCGGTGGAAAAGTCTATTCAATTACAACATATCATGCTGGGTGTTTGCTATTATCCCGAGCAATGGCCACGCGAAATGTGGCAAAGAGACTTGCTCCGCATGAAAGCCCACGGCATTAAAACCGTGCGGGTATTTGAATTTGCCTGGAGCGTAATTGAACCAAAAGACAATGAATGGGATTTCTCACTATTTGATGATTTCCTTGCCCTGGCTAATGAAGAACATATGCAGGTGATTCTGGGTACCCCTTCCGCTACACCGCCAGCCTGGCTGACCCATGCGCATCCCGAGGTGCTGAATGCAAAAATGGATGGCACGCTGTACCGCCATGGACACCGTCGGCATTATAATTACAATTCGCCTGTTTATCGGCAATATGTGAGCCGCGTGGTGGAAAAGCTGGCCCAGCGGTACGGCGATCATCCCGCCGTGATCGGCTGGCAGATCGATAATGAGCTGAACTGCGAAACCAATGTGTTTTACTCTCAAGCGGATCACGACGCTTTCCGGGAATGGCTGAAAAAGCGCTTCGGCACGCTGGAAGCCCTGAACGAAGCCACTGGCGGCAGGTTCTGGAGCGAAAGCTTTTCCGATTGGGAGGAAGTTTTTTTAGAACGGCCCGTGGTCGGCCGGGGCAACCCCCATCTGTCGCTGCTGGAAAAAGAATTCATTTCGGACAGTGCCATTTCCTTTGCGGATATGCAGGCCCGGATCCTGCGCAAGTACATCGGCCATCGTTTCATCACCACCAACGGCATGTTTGGCCATCTGAAAAATGACGAGCTGACCAGCAGCGTGCTGGATTTCTACAGCTACGACAATTACCCCAACTTCGCCTACGGCCAAAGCGGCATCAACGGCGGAGACGGAAGCGATATGAAGGATCGGTTCAGTTCCTTTGCGCTGAGCACGGTTCGGGGCTTCTCCCCCAACTTCGCCATTATGGAGCAGCAATCCGGCGCGCACGGCTGGGATCATTGTATGCTCAGTCCCATGCCCTTACCAGGACAAATGCGGCTGTGGACGATGCAGGCCATTGCCCACGGAGCGGATTATGTCAGTTATTTCCGCTGGCGCACCGCCACCTTCGGCACGGAAATTTATTGGCACGGTATTCTGGACTACGATAACCGGGACAATCGCCGCTTAAAAGAACTGGGAGAAATTGATCAGGATATTCAAAAAATACGGGATATGGCGGGAGCCAAATATCAGGCGAAGGTGCTGCTGCTCACTGATTGGCTGAATGATTGGGATGGGGAGCGGGATCAATGGCACGGCCCCATGGCCTACCAATCCAATCAGGCCATTTTCGCAGCTTCTCAGCATACCCATACGCCGTTGGATATCAAGCCCTGGAATGATGCCATGACGCCTGAAGCACTGGCGGCCTATCAGCTGATCTTCCTGCCTCATGCAGCGATCCTGACGGAGAAAATGGCAAAGGTGCTGAGAGCCTACTGTGAAGCAGGGGGCAAGCTGGTTTTGGGAGCTCGTACCGGATACAAGGACGAATTCGGTCGGTGCATTTCATTGCCCATGCCGGGATACGCCTCTGAAGTATGCGGCGTGACAGTGGAAGAGTATTCTCTTCCCCGGCCGGATGAAACAGCAAGGCTTGTATGGAGAGGCAAAACCTACCCTGTCACCGGATTCCAGGAAAGCCTGGTTCCCCAGGATAGCCAAGCCATCGCCTGTTATGATTCCGGCTGGCTTCAAGGAAAAGCTGCTCTTTGTGAAAAGACTTATCCCAAAGGCGGACGTGCTTGGTATGCAGGCGCAGGCTTTTCGGAATCGTTGGCGGAAGCATTTCTCAATGCCGCAGGTGCGGCCCATCCTTATTCCCAGATCGTCGATTGCCCGCCCCCGGTTGAATTGGCGGTTCGATCCAACGGAAAAGAAGATTGGCTCATTCTGCTGAATTACGCCCAGCAGCCCCAGCCCATCCATGTTGACGAAGAATTCGTTCCCATTATAGGCGAAATGGATTGCCTGAAGCCTCTTGGTGTGGGTATTTGGAAAAGAAATTCATGATACGAATCTCCATTCATTTATATAAAAACTTTTTATGAATTACATATTCATCCCGAAATATACTGGATAGAGACAGACCGTACTTTTCACACATAATAATCTCAAACGCAAAAAATTCATTCACTTTCAGGAGTTTCCGATCAAGAAGTACATGCCCGATTGTTATCGATAAAAGGTAATTTGAAAAGGCACTATCTTTCATAAAATCAGCTTCTTCCTTTTTCTGGACTCATAGTAACAGGGCCGTGAACAATAGGATGCAGCTCGGCGCGAATAAAACATCTTTCCACATGTTTTACAGTAAAAGCAATGCTGATCCTTATTGCTGTATTCTTCTGGATGCCGCTGCCACCATTTCATACGGCAGGAATATGAGCAAAAACGATGATGCCTGTTGCTGTTGAGTTTTATCGGTTGATGGCATTGATCACAGATGAGGCAAGAGACATGCTGTTTTCTTCTCCGGTAAAAGAATTGTTTTACCGATTCGGGAGTAATTCCGAGTAGTTCACCTATTTCTTTGTAAGTCCGTCCCTCATCAAATAGTCTTTCTGCTTCTTTTTTCTGCGTTACTGTCATTGCAATTACCTCCCTTTCTCGGCCTGCTAAGCGTCGTGACCTATTTCCTGCACGCATGGTAGAAGTACAGCCATGGTTTTCACCGAAAGTCAAGCTTTTTCAATCCGAGTTATCAGAAAGTTCACATCGATAAAACAAGGGCAGTCCAATTGAACAGGTGTTACCCTGAAAGAGTTGGATGTTACCACCTTTCAGGTAACATCAACGAAAACAAAAATGTTACCATGCCAAAAAAGTAACACATGGTAACATTGTATCAAAGTTCACGTCCTTTTCCAAACATGAGAAATCCGAACTTTCAGCTGGTAGGCGGAGAGTTCGGATTTCTTGTATATATAATGATATTGGTCTTTTCTGACTATAACAAAAAATTGGCTGGAGCGTTCTCCAAGGTGGGAATGCTTCGGCTTAATATTCATTCACGGATTATGCGCTTCGGTTTCAAATGCTGCGTCGTTTTTCGCGTGATGATATGTATTATTTGGCCGAATCATAACCAAAATATTGAAAAAACTAAAAAAAAAGCTACCAAATTCATACTTTTTTCTCTGAAAAAATGCTATTATACATAATAACAGCTGCAGAAGCGGCAAACGTGAATACAAAAAAGGAGGACAAAACCATGAAGAAACTCATTGCTTTCCTGCTGACGTTCATCATGACCATCAGCCTGCTGGCGGGCGTCACCCTGGCAGATGATCGGCCGGTATTGACCATCGGCGATATTGACGCGGACCGCGATTATGACGGCCAGCGGATGTGGCGCCTCGTGGAAGACCGGCTGGGCTGCAAGATCCAGTTCATCCCCCTGCCCACCGATACCTACGCGGCCGTATTGGCCAGCGGCGATTTGCCGGATATCGTGCATCCGAACAACAATCTGTCCGCCATCCTGGAAGCCGATCTGGCGCTGGACGTGACTCCCTACATGGAAGAATACCTGCCCAACCTGGTAAACGGCCCCGCCGCTCCCACCATCGAGCTGTATAAGCAGCTGCTCACCAACGGCGAAGGCTTCTATTTCTTCCCCGCCGGCATCGGCTACAACGGCGTGGGTTACAGCAGAACCTTCAATACCCGCGGCTATGTGGTGCGCTGGGACTACTACAAAGAGCTGGGCTGCCCCGAAATTCACAGCGAGGATGATTATCTGGAAGTGCTCAAGCAGATGCAGGCCAATCATCCCGTAACCGAGGACGGCTATCCCACCTATCTGTACGGCACCAGCAACTTCAAGGGCTACGACACCGCGTTCCGCAGCTATCTGTGCGTGGACTACTGGGCTGCCTATCAGTACCAGAACAATATTTTCACCAATGAAATCTACGACGGCTTCCTGGATCCCGATCACAGCCAGTGGTGGGCCTCTGCCAAGTGGATCAACAAGCTGTACAACGCGGGCAAGGATAACGGCACCTTCGATATGGACCTGTTCACGATGACCAGCGATGAATTCGCCGTCAAGCGCCAGCGCGGCCAGTACATGGGCCTGCACAACGGCAACGGCGATCTGCTGAAGGATCAGATCAAGAAGAATCCCGACTCCATTTCCGGCTACTGCACCATCCCCTGCGACGCGTCCGTGTACTACACCAACGTGTACCAGCTGATGGGCAACGGCTCCGCCTACATGGGCTTCATTTCCAAAAACACCCCCAACAAGGAGTTGGCGTTGCGGTTCTATAACCTGATGTTCGATCCGGACTTCCTCCGCGAAGTGTATTTGGGCGAAAAGGGCGTTACCTGGGATTACGATGAGAATGGAAAGCCCTATATGACCGAATTCGGCATCACCGAAATTGAAAAGAACCCCACGGTTGAGGGCGACTACTTCTATAACTACAACGGCTATCCCAACAATACGCTGGGCCTGCGCGACAACATGCCGCATCCCGTGGACGGCGAACCGCTGAAATTCTATGCCAATGACCGTCAGTACGCCATTGAGCACGTGACCGATAACGTGGCCAAGGATATGTGCGCGTACTATGAAGTGGAACTGCCCACCGACGCTTTCTATAAGAAGGGCGGCTTGGACTTCCGCAATGACTGCGGCGAAGCCATTTCCGCTTTGATGACCGGCCTGGATGCCGACCAGCTGCGCATCATCGCCTCCGCGCAGGATGTGCTGGAAAGCCATCAGGCCGAGCTGTGGATGGCGGAAACCGAGGATGAATTCAACAGCATCCAGAAGAATATGCTCGAAGAGATCGAATCCTACGGCGAACCCGAAGTGTTCAAGGCTTATCAGGAACAGTGGGACGCCGTGGCCAAGATCATGGGGCCCCTGGTGCAGGAAGCCCAGGCCATCAATGGCCGCGAGCCCTACACCGAAGCGGATTACAGCAGCTACATCAAGTAATCAATAATCTCTGTGCCGGGCAAAGCCAGACGACTTGACGGCTTTGCCCGGCCGTTCATTTATCCCGCGATTCAAAGGAGGGAGAGCCATGAGCCAGACCGCCGTAAATCCCGCGAAGCCTAAGCCGCAGCTCAAAGAAAAAAAGAGAAAAGAATGGGGCTTGCTGCTGCTTGCGCTACCGTTCCTGATCTATATTTTTATGTTCAGCTATGTGCCGCTTGCGGGGTGGTATCTGGCGTTTATCAAGTACAAGGTAGGCATGCCGATCCTGAAATGCGAATTTGTAGGATTTCGCAATTTCCAGCAGATGTTCGCCACCGGCTCATTCGGAAACGCCCTGCGAAATACGCTGATTTATTCCGGCCTGGGTTATCTGTGCAAATTTTTTCCGCCTATTTTTGCGATTCTGCTCAATGAAATCGGCAACCGGCATTTCAAAAAGACCGTGCAGACCCTGACCACTATTCCGCATTTCATCAGCTGGGTCATCGTGTATGCCCTGTGCTACGCCATGCTGTCCTCGGAAGGTCCGGTAAACGCCTTCCTGGCCAATTTCGGGAAATCCCAGCATTTGCTGACGGATAAAAAAGCGATTTATACGTTCATGACTGCTTTGGGTGTGTGGAAAGGGATCGGCTGGGACGCCATCATCTACATCGCCGCCATCACCAGTATCGATCAGGAATTGTATGAAGCGGCCTCCATCGACGGAGCCGGATACTTCAAGCGGGCCCTTCACATCACGCTGCCGGGCATCCTGCCCACTTTCCTGGTACTGCTGCTGCTGAGCGTGGCTCACATACTGAACAACGGCATGGACAAAATGTATGTATTCCAGAACAAGCTGGTGTATAATCAGCTGGAAACCCTGGAAATGTACACCTATAAACGCGGTATCCAGAACATGGACTATTCCTACGGCACGGCGGTGAGCGTCATGAAATCTGTTGTATCGCTTACGCTGCTGTTCGTAACTAACTGGATCGCCAAGAAGATTCGCGGCGAAACCATCGTGTAAGGGGAGGGATGAAGCGTGAGCGCTGCGCAGGCTGATCAAATCGTTGGGAAACGGAAAAACGCCATCAAATCGTCCCCATCCCGGAAAGCGTTCGTGTTTTGCAATACAGTTTTTTTCACATTTATGCTTTTCATGTGCGCCTATCCGCTGTATTATGTACTCATCCAGTCGCTCAGCGGCGGCAACGAGGGCACCAAGGCGCTGCTGCTGCCCATCAATTTTACCTTCAACAACTTTCATGAAATGCTGACCATCCACGAGATCGGGAACGCCATTCTCATCTCCGTGGTGCGCACCGTGCTGGGCACCGTGAGCCACGTGTTCTGCTGCATGATGCTGGGCTATCTGTACACCAAGGACACCATGCCCTTCCGCAAGGTGCTGTACCGGTTCATGATCGTCACCATGTACGTGGGCGGCGGTATGATTCCCACTTACCTGGTCATGCGGGAATACGGGCTGGTGAACAGCTTCTGGATTTATGTGATTCCCAGTGTTTTAAGCGCTTACCACGTGATATTGGTAAAAACCTTTGTGGAATCCATTCCCAAGGAATTGGAGGAGAGCGCCCGCATCGACGGCGCGTCCACCATGAAGGTGTTCCTGTCCATCATTCTGCCCCTGTCCCTTCCCATTGCCGCCACGCTGGCCATTTACGCTTCCAACAGCCAGTGGAACTCCTGGTGGGATAACCAATTGTACAATGCGGCCCGCCCGGATCTGACCACCCTGCAATTGCTGCTGTACCGGTATCTGAACCAGGCGGATAAGCTGCTGCAGCAATTGTACGAGGACCATACCCAGGAAATCACCGATCTGGAAATCCAGATGACCACCCGCGGCCTGAAAATGACCGTGACCATGATTTCCGTAATCCCCATCCTGTGCGTGTATCCCTTCATGCAGCGCTTCCTGATCAAAGGCATCATGGTGGGCGCGGTGAAAGGATAAAGCGCTGGACGGTCATTCTCTGTTCCCAAGGAGGCTCAAACATGGCGTGCGCTGCATATGAAAGAGCCAAGCCAAAGTGATTGAAGGAAAGCCTGCTCTCCGCCGCAGTATAAGGAGGGCGGGCTTTCTGTACTTTCAAGAAAAGAAACTTGCTTTCAACAGGAGTAGAAACGATGATCACAGCTTTGATTGCGGAGGATGAACTGCTGGTCAGGATCGGCATTTCCAGCTGCGTTTCCTGGGCCGAGATGGATATTCACCTGATCGGTGAAACCGGAAATGGTTTGGAGGCCTGGAAGCTCTATCAGGAGTATAAGCCGGATATCGTGATCACGGATATCCGCATGCCCGGTCTGAGTGGGGTGGAGCTGATCAAAAAAATCCGTGCTGTCAATCAGGACTGCGCGCTGATCATCGTTACCAACGTGGATGACGATGAAACGCTGAAGGAGATCCAGCAATACGGGGTTTCTTCTATCCTGCTCAAGGCGGAAATGAATAAATCGGATATCAGCGCGGCACTTCAGAAGGCTTGTGAAAGGCTCCGGGAAACAGATAATCCTTTCACTCATAATACAAGAACCGATGACAAATGGCACGGCATCCTGTTTGAAAACAGCGGCGCTATGCTTCCTTTTTCCGTAAAGGGAATGATCGGCCTGCGCGTTTTCCCGGAAGAAAAGCTGTCGCATCAGATGCAGCAGTCCCTTTCCAATTTGGTACTGAGCAGGATCAATGGCCGGGAAGCTTACGATGTGGTATCCAAAGGAAGCTGACTGCTGCTGCTGTGGCGGGAAGAACCCGAAAAATATACTTCAGGGAAAGGACTTCAGGATTTGCTGCGTTATGTGCAGGATCATTTCGGAGTCAAAATTGGGATCGTTGCCATGTTTGCGCCTGTGGAGGAAGAACTGCCCTATATGGCCCAATTCCTGGTTGATCTGCTCCACGAACCTCGCTTTTTCGATTTAACGTATCTGTCCGTGAACCAAAAGGGCGATTATCAGCATGAAAGACTGAACAAGCTGAAAAAAGAAATTGCTCGGTGCCTGCCCATCCTGTATGTGCAAGGAGGATTTTCAGCTTTACACGAGAAATTAAATCACTATCCCGGTCCCCTCCAAAACGGCTTTGACTGGATTTGTCGTGAAAACGAAGAGCTTCTGCGCATGATGGGCTCCTATGGCGGGTTTGGCGGCCTGAATGAAATGACGGAATGGATATGCGAAAAAACGGAAAATCTGGTTCAGGCAAACTACCAAAAAATCAGGCCGGAAATCAGGCGGGCCCTGGATTATATCAACAGCCATCTGTCGGATGATTTGTCCCTGGAAAGCGTATGCGGCGTGGTTGGCTTCCACAGCAGATATTTTTCCAAGCTGTTCAAATCGGAGCTTGGAAGCAGTTATTCCGAATACGTTATGAACGCCCGGATGCTGCACGCCCAGGCTTTGCTCCGGGACACGGATTTGCAGGTAAGCGAAGTGGCCGAGCAGTGCGGCTTTTCCGATATTTCCTATTTCAGCGCGCGCTTCAAGCAGTTCTGCGGCCAATCCCCCAGGCAGTGGAGGGAAGATAAGTGAAAAAACTGATCAACAGCGAGGAAAACGAAGTTCTCCGGTCCGGCAGGCATCGCCGATCGTCATGGTTCAGTAAGCTGAATGTCCGCATCCTGCTGCCGTTCGTTCTCATGACGGTTTTTGTGGTCATTTTACTCACGGTGCTGGTTTCGCGCATTTATACGAAAACCATTCTGGATCAGGAGGATGAAAAGAACAGCGCGGCGTTTCAGTATATCGCCAGCAACATAACCTCCAGTATTACCGAATCCAGAAACGCCATCCTTTCTATTATCGCGGACAACACCGTCGCATCTTATCTGCGTCAGGATTACCGTACCACGAAAGGAAGAATGCTGAGCCGTATTGCCTGCGTGAATTATCTGCGTGGAGAAATCAATAATCAAAGGGATATATATGGCCTGCTGTTCCTGCGTGAGGACGGCAGCATGTTTGGTGTGCTTCCTTACCGAAATGTATTCTTTGACTGTCCCACACAGGATATTTTCTCGGAAGAGCAGGTAAACCAAATTCAGCATCTGGATCGTGGGAAAACGGTCTGGCTCGGCCCTCTGTCCGGTTCTGATATTTATTTCGGGATCAATGACCCCAAATATCCCCAAACGGTGATGGTTTCCGCTTGGAAAATGGTCAATGTAAGCTATGGTAACAGTTCTGCGATCATGCTGGTTGACGACAGCATTTTCAAAGGATATTTGAATACTCTGGAAGACGGCGTAAGTACACTCCACCTGATCACAGAGGATGATGCGGAGTTTATACAGTGCGGTGAAAAGGGGACCTTGACCAAAGAACAATTGCTGAAGGTTCCAGAGGGAGGGACGATTCTCAAAAACGCCAAAAGCGAATCCGTCTATGTTTATTCCAGCAGGCTTCCAGAACTCAATTGGAATCTGATACGGGAAATGCCCATGGAGATGTATGAACGAAATCTTCGTCAAATGCGGCTTACCGTTTGGCTTGTGGCGGCACTGGTGTTTTTGATTGCATTGTTCATTTACTTATTGTGGCTCAAGCGCTTCATGCGCAATTTTGATGCGCTGAAAACCGGTATTATTCAGCTGGGAGAAGGCCATCTGGAAACGCAGATTGATCAGCCGCTGAATGTGGAGGAATTTGAAAATATCCGTCAGGAATTCAATCAAATGAACCTGTCCCTGAATCGGCATATCAATCAGATCCGCAAAATGGAACATGATCAGCTGGAATTGGAGATGCGAAATCTGCAAACCGTTCTATCCCCCCATATGGTATTCAATTCCATTTCCGCCATCCGGTGGATGGCTTCCATCATGGACGCCGAGCCCGTGTCCGACGCATTGGGTGAACTGGCTAAAATGCTTCGTCCCATGTTCCGGGAATGGAAAATCAAATGGACCATCCGGGAAGAACTGGATCATTTGCAGCATTATACCAAGCTGTTGGATTTGCGCTACGGAAATAACTTTAAACTGGAATGTGACGTGCCGGAAGAACTGAACGATTCACTGCTTCCGCGCTTTACCCTTCAGCCGCTGGTTGAAAACGCGTGCGAGCACGGCGGGAATCCCGAGGAAGCGCTGGTGGTCACCGTTCGGGTATGGGAGGAAAACGGCTGGATTCACATGACGGTGAAAAACAACGGACAAAGCATCAGCCAGGAGGAAATAACAGCCATCCGGGAGATGCTGCAATCCGGCAAGCATGGGCACAGTATCGGTTTGTATAATGTATACACCCGCATCAAAATGTGCATGGGCGAGGACAGCAAATTTGATATTTCTTGTCCTCCGGAAGGCGGAACGGTCGTCAGCATCCAATGGAAAAAGCAGCCGTAAAATCGGGAACCTGAAAAGGAGAAACGCTATGTGGCAGTCTCATGACGCAGCCTTCAGCCCGGAGAGAAAGCAAGCCCGCCGCTTTGATACGCCGTACCGCAGCCGGGTGATCACCGATCAGGTTTACACGGAAGGCGAGAAATCCGAGGAAAAACGTGAAAAAGCCATGACTCGGTTCAGGGAATCCATGAGAAGGTTTTATCCAAAAGAGAATCCCTATCACATTTACTTTGGGGATCTGCATGGACATAGCTGCCTGAGCGACGGCCGGCCCACGCCGGACGAATACTATGAAAGCATTCGGGATCGGGCCAAGCTGGATTTTGCCGCGCTGACCGATCACAATCACGGCGGCGTTGGCAAGCCTACGCTTTACGGGGAAAAGGGAGAGGCGCTTAGGGACGCCGCCGTCCATTGGTACGAACCCGGAAGGTTTTCCACATTTCTGGGCTATGAAATAGATGCGTATCCCTATTACAACAACATGATCGTTTATCATGATGATTTCACGGGAGAACTCTTTCGTACATCGGTTGACGGCGATATTACCGCGAAGGAATTGAAAGCCCTTCTGGCAAGAGAGGATCGGCTGGTGATCCCCCATGATACTTATCAGCTCGGTTCCGGCGCGGATTTTTTCAAAATGGACGCCTCCCTGTTTACGCCGCTGATCGAAATTTATTCCCGGGGCGACAGCGCGGAATACTTCGATAACCCGCTGAATGTAGACAAAGGCGGCATGTGCCGGGGCGGGTGCTGGCAGGACGCGCTACGGCGCGGAGCCAAAATGGGCTGCATTGCCGCTTCGGACGATCATAAAAAGCAAAACGGCTTGATTTCGGATATGTATCAGGGCATTGAAAAATATCCGGGGATCACCGGCGTATTGTGTGAAGAAAACACTACGGAGGCCATCTTTCGGGCGCTGAAAGCCCGCCGCTGCTATGGCTTCATGGGCGGCAGGATGTGGATCGATTTCCGCATCAACGGGCATTTCATGGGGGAAGAATTCTCATCTGCAGAAGACAGGGAAATTTATATCAGCGTTCGCGCTGACGCCCCGGTGGAAAAAATCATGCTGGTAAAGAACTGCGAGGATTATCTTTTTACCAGAAAAACCGAAGAAATCATTTTCGATTATGCCGCTGAAACCAGCTGTGACTGCTATTACCTGCGTGTGCAGTTAACGGACGGAAGATTCGGCTGGACGAGCCCCATTTGGGTGAACAGCCTATCATAGAAACACAACGCACGACAATATTCGCAATCATCATTGAAAATCTAATGAAGCGGAGGAAAAAGCAATACGGGATTCAAAGAAAAAGTATACGGCGGATGACGTGAAGTATTTGAACGACCAGGGAACGCAGGTGCTTTCAAACCTGGGCGACTATCCTCGCTGGTGGGAGGAAATGTGCCGCACTGGCGCGCTGGGCTTCAAAACCAACTATGCCGTGGCCTTTACCAAGTGGTGGTTTGAAAACAACGGATAACGAGGTATAGATCAATCGAGGGTGCCATCCTGCCTGCTCCGGCGTTCTGTCTCTCAAAGAGGCAGTTCTTTTCATATATAAAAAGGGACTGCTGCCGATTCCTTTCACAGTGCAGCAATCCCTTTGTTCTCTTTCCATTCGCGCAAAAGCCGGGCAATTGATTCCCGCATGGATCAGCTTTCCTTTGCGGCGGATCGCGCCGGTTTCTTCGTGTTTTCCAGCGCCCGAAACAGCATCGGGAACACATCGTCAGTATGGGCGGGAGCGTTTGCTTTGGGCCCCGGATAGAAATCCTTTTTTGAACATCCGGCCCGACCGCCGCCGGCGCAGGCGCAAGCGCAGGCACAGGCACAGGAAGCGCAGGCGCAGGAGGAGCGGACACAGCCGCCGGAACGGGTATGGGTATGGACGATCACGGAATGCCCGCCGCCAAAGCCGGAGCCGCCGCGGTAATTATCTTTTCCAATCGCGCATACCACCACGACGCCAATCACAAGGAGCGCCACGCAGCCAAAGACGACCGCCAGGCCATCGTCGTCGTCGTCCTTTACGCGGGTGGATTGCTGGTTTTCATCCAGCTGCATGAAATAGCTCTGGGGATAAACCACTTCTGTCCGAAGCCTTTCGCCCTTGCGCAGGGCGGTTTTCCAGAACAAATAGCCGTCCTCCTCCTTATCGGCGTTGGAGGATTGCACGCCCGCCGCGTTCCAGCGTACGACGGCGTTTTTCACTTCGATCTTGTCAAACCAGCCGGGCGTGATGGAAAAACGCGCCGTATCGCCCTCCAGCACGTACAGATACGCCTGGTGCAGGGAAAAATCAAAGGAGACTGTTTCACCCGCTTTGTACTTGCGGTCCAGGGTGATTTTCGCATAGGAACCGCCGTCGGAGAGATAGCTGATATTTTTGATATTCTGTGAAATGGCGGCGAAGCTGTCGGCGTGCTTGTTGGGGATCCCGATCTTCACCCATTCCAGGGGTCCCTCGGCTTTATCGTCCAGCACCAGCCAATCAACGTGGTAGGTCAGATCCGCCGTGCCGTCCTCCCGCAGCTGCACGCTGACGCCATAATTCTGGATTTCGTCCAAATCCTTCGCAAACGCGGAAACAGGCAGCAGGCACAGAAGAATCAAAATCAAAGCAAGATATTTTTTCATCAGCAGCCCTCCTTTTTCAGCGGGCATTCATGGGTCATTTTCGCGGCAAAGGAGCGGATTTTCACCGCTTCGGGATGATTCCAGATTCGTTTCCAATCATCGGTGAGCAGATTGCCCAGCGGCTTGTCCGACAGCCAGCTCTGGCAGGGCACCACGTCGCCGTTGGGAGCGATGGCCATATTGGACAGGCATGCGCCGCAGGAGGGCACCATCAAGCCCAATTCCTGCAGCGCTTCCTCTTTCACCCAGCCAGGGGAGGTGAAGGAAAGCTCCATTTCGTTTTCCTCGCAGAAGGCAGCGGCGGCGGACAGGGTATCCATCAGCTGCGTTCCGGTCAGCTGGGTGGCCTGGCTGTCCTTTTCCCGGGCGTTTCCCGTCAGGATCAGGCTGGAGCAGGACACATATCCAACGCCCAGATCCCGAAGGAATTTCAAGGTTTCCGTGTAATCCCTGGCGTTCAGGCTGCAAAGGGGCGTATTCACGCTGACGCTGAGTCCGGCCTTTAATGCATTCTCAAGTCCCGCAAGGGTCTTGCGGTAATTCTGCGCGCCCACCAGGGTGTTGTGGGCCGTTTCCACGGATGAATAGAAGGTGATCTGCGCGCTGTCCAGGCTGGCGTCATACAAGGCGCGGGCCAGGTCTTCCGTCAGGTTTACGCCGTTGGTGTTCAGCCGGGTCACGAACCATTGGGCGTATTCCACCAGTTCCACCAAATCGTCGCGCATGGTGGGTTCGCCGCCGGTAAAGGTAAGCTGCGGTATGTTGGCCTGGCGGCATTTGTCGATCACCCGTTTCCATTCCGCCGTGGTCAGCTCCTTCACTTCCGCTTCGGGCTGACCGGCCGCGTAGCAGTGCAGGCATTTCTGGTTGCAGTGCCAATGGCTGTTCTTCGTCATGGCGGACACCATCAAATCCATCCGGTGCGGCGCGGTCATGCTCGGCGCGTATTCGCCCAAGCTCAGATATCCGATTTCCGTTTCCGGTTTCCGGCCATACGCCACGTCCATCAGCGCGCGAAGCATAACGCCCAGGTCGTCATGAATGGTTTTGCGCGGCGTTCTGGGGAAAATGCGGCAGGTCTCGGCGACTGTCCGCTCCACGATTTGATCCAGGTCTTCCTGCGTCAGCGGCTGATCGGGGCGCTGGTTTACCTGGTTGATGAAGTTGTTCAGCAGCACCGTCCAGCTGGGGTTCACGGGAATGATGTCCTGACCGTTCAGGATGGCTACCGACGGCTCCCGCAGCGGATGCTTCGGAGGCACCAAATGAATGCGCACCACGCCCGGCCCCCGTGGATTCAGGGTGGTGTGCGATACGCCGGTAAAGCTGGTTTTCATGTATTTCCATTCCCGAAAATTCATAGTACCCTCCATTGCTCTTTTTCAGGAGAAACGGCGCGTCCACCGCCTCTTTTCAACGGAACCATCATAGCAGAGAAATCCCCGCGGCGCAAGGAAAAAAGGTCAAAATGTCGGCAGAAACGGTCAAAATGTCATTCTTCCCCCAAGAACGGTCTCCGCAAGGCAGATCAGAGACGTTGTGTTCAGCCGCTTATCTTTCATGAGGAGGAATCCGAATGCTGGACTAAGAACGAAAAAAATGAAAAGATTCCCGCCTTGCTCTGTTTTTTTGCAAGGGAGAGTTACACGATGCCATCCGCTTTGCAGAACAGTTCCGCGCTGGAGCGGAAAACGGGGGCTGCCGGGATCATATGCGTCATGCTCAGCACCGGGATGTTCATGAGCTTGGAGAATAATTGATAAAAGATAGAATACGCCAAGCGGGCAGGAAAATGATAGATGCTGGCCGTCAGCGTTTGATCCTGAAAATACGGCAGCAACTCCGGAAACGCGTCCACGCCGATGGTAGTGATTTTCCCGGAAAAGCCTGCGTCCGAAATGGCCTGGCACATGCACAGGGTTTCCCGGGTGGAAACGGCAAAGATGCCCTTCAGACTG
Source organism: Clostridia bacterium (assembly GCA_030537395.1). GTDB lineage: Bacteria > Bacillota > Clostridia > Christensenellales > Aristaeellaceae > RUG563. Next base: position 31,648 of record JAUNMW010000010.1, read on the forward strand.
TCCAGACTGGTGAGCATGGAAATGATGTTTTCCCGGAGCTTCGGCAAATTGTGATATTCATGGAATTCCAAGATGGATACGTGGCCGCAGCTTTCCCGCATCCGCTGCGAAAAGTCCAGCACCCGCCGATGATGGAGCTCGTTATCGTAGGACCCTCCCAGGAGCATGATTTGGCCCGCGCTGCTTTTGAGGGCTGTTTCCAGAATGTCCGCCGCCAGCCCGCCGGCGGAGACGGAAAACCGCGTTTCCTGCTGGATACTGCCTGCGTTGATGAACGCGTATGAAATGCCTTTCTCCCGGAACGAAGCGATAGCGTCGTCAAAGCGGGGATCCCGTACGGAAACGGTGATCATTCCCTGAATCTGTCCGCCGGTAGAAAGCCGGTTCAGGGTTTCAAAAAAACTGTCGGAATGGGTGTTTACATAAACTTTTTGGATGCTGACCTGGTAGACGGCCAGTTCCCTGCACGCCAATTCAATGCCCTGCCATACATACTGATAAAAATATCGGTTGTTTCCCACCGGGGCCGGCAAAACGACTGCGATGGAAATGGGCGAACGGCTGAGGGACGAGGCAGCGCGGTTTACGGTATATCCCATTTTTTTCGCTTCCTCCAATACGCGCCGCTGGGTTTCGGGCGAATATCCGCCCTTATTATTCAAAGCGCGCTGTACCGTGCCAATCGACAGGTTCAGCCGAACCGCGATATCCTTTAAAGTAGGCTGTGCTTTTTCCATCATTCCATCTCCGCATCAACAAACTGTCATTCTGCCCAGACAATGGACGCTTTTTTCCAAGGAGGGGGCAAGCCGCGAAACGGCCTGCCCCCCCTTTCTTTGCGCTGTAAGCGGCCTGCTTGAGACTGAGCCCATCGGCAATGCCCAGCTTTTCGATGTCCCTGGCGCACGCGTCGAAGTTATCCAGGGACTCCTGGCCCAGGATGAACTTCATGGTCATTTCGTTCACGCAGGCTTCAATTTCGCTCATCCGGTCAGCGATGAAGGAGCTTTCCTCCGCAGTCTGGTACATGTTGGGCACCAGCGGGGAATTATCACATCCGTTCCTCATTCTTCCTTTGTCCGGGCGGGCCGTATGTCCGCTTCCGGCTCATGGGCCAGGGCCATGAAGGCGCGCAGCCTGCGGCGCATATCCTGCCGCACGCTTTCGTACTCCGGCCGGTCGATGAGGTTGATCCTTTCCGCGGGATCGCGGATCAAATCGTACAGCTTGTTTTCCACATAGACGGGGGAAAAGGGCTCCTCCATATGGAATTCCGGGGCCCGGACCGCGTACTTGTATTCCGCCGTGCGCACAGTGCGGCCCGTTTCCGCCTCGCTGATCTGAGCGTAAACGGCGTCCGGCCACTGCGGGCATCTTCCCTCCGCCAAAGGCACCAGGGAATGGCCCCGGTAATGCCCGGGTATTTCGGCGTGGGCCAACTGGAGGATCGTGGGCGGCACATCAATCAGGCTCACCAATTCGGAAACGCTTCCCCGGCCCTGAAAGGGGCCTCCCCAGGCGATGAGGGGAATGTGCAGGCAGGCGTCCTCACAGGAACGCTTGTATTCGGCGTTCCGGGTACGGAAATGGCTGCCGTGGTCGGATGAATACAGGAACACCGTGTTGTCTTTCAGGCCCAATGCCTCCAGCGTATCCATCAATTTGCCCACGTTTTGGTCCAGCAAATTGCATTGGCCCAGGTAATCCGGGAAATTTTCCCGCCAGTCTCCGCCGGTTCCCGCCAGATCAGGGGGCGCCTCATAATCGGCGAAGCGGCGCTTGCTGTTGTCAGGGCCCTCATAGCGGTTATGGTCGTTCTGGTGATGGGGATCCAATTGGGAAACGAAGAGAAAGAAGGGGCGCTGCTCCTTTTTTTCGGCGTATTGGTGCAGGAAATCGATGGCGTAGGCGTTGATGCAGTCTACTCGATGGCCCACGAAATCGTGGCGGTTCATATCCCCGTCGAACACATAGCCGTTATAGCCGTGGCTGGTCATCTCCAGGGTGTCCGCCGCCATCCAGTACTGATAGCCCCCCCGCCGCGCCTCCGGCACCGCGCTTTCACGGTAGGAGGCTTCGTCGTTGCTGGCCAGATGCCATTTGCCCACATAAGCGGTAAGATACCCGGCGCTGTTCAGGCGGCGGGCCAGGGTATCCATATTTTCCGGCAGGATGCGGTGATTTTTATGGCAGTTGACTTCCGTGGCGTACATGCCGGACTGCAGGCAGGCCCGGGCAGGGCCGCATACCGGCTGGCAGGTGAAAGCGTGCTGAAAAAGCGTTCCTTCCGCCGCCAAAGCGTCCAAAACCGGGGTCGTGGGCAGCTTCTGTCCGTAGCAGCCCAGGGTGTCCCAGCGCTGCTGGTCTGAAAAATAGAAAATGATGTTCGGCGATGCCATCCGCTCACCCTCTTCCGTTTTTATTTATACAGGCAATTCCGTTATACATGAATCTTTCCATGCTGTCAATAGAAATAACGTTATTTTTATATATTTCGTCCGAATATTTTCCGTATTGAACAGTTTTTCTGAAAGAATTCCAGTATTTATCGATATTTTTCCATTTTGAAGCTTGAAATATAAATAACGTTGCATTTCCGGCGTTTCCGCGCGGAACTGCATCACGATGCAAAGCCAGGCCTTTTCACAGGTGCACCTGTTCAAATAATCCCCCGCCGCCGCATCCCCAATTGGAACGCTGCGGCAAGATCGATCTTGGGCATTTTCTGTGGGGAGATCGCTGCCGTATGATAGGTTATTCTATGCTGGAAGAGGATAATGAATGGACGCTGCAGCGCATGATGAATCATATCGAGCAGGGATGCTTTCCAACCATCAGCGGAAGCCATCCGGAGTATATGAAGGATGCAAACAAAAACATGCGCGCCATGTTTGATCTGGCCAATCAACTGTGACAGCGTTTTTTCCTGCGGCGTGCGCCCGAAGATCTGCCAGGGCAAATGCAAATCCGCGATTGCGTTTACCTTAGCAAAAATTTTAAATATTTTTCCTTTTTCACTGCCACCTGTTCTGAGGGTGCGTATCAACAAGTGTCCGGCAGTTGATGACCGGACAGAGAATAAAAACAAGCGCTCAAGCGCAGGAGGAAATACAAAATGCGTACTCAATTGATGGAACTGGAAAATGTGAACGGCGGCGAACAACCCATGATCCTGGAACAGAAGATCGTATGGTACGATGAAAACGGCCACAAGTATACCACCATCATCAAAACCCCCAAAACCAAAATGCCGGATATCATTTCCCAGAAAGTAACCTACACCGACGGCAGCGGCAAGGTATACACCACTGAACAGTAATCACAAACGGTTTTAAAACCCTCACAGTATACAGTCATCGCCACGCCTCGCGGGCCAGAAAGCCCGCGGGGCATTTTTGCCTCTTTCTGCCATTGTTGCAAACATTACGTGTCGATTTTCTGAACAATTTGTAACAATATGGACTTTGATGCGTTTTTCCTGTATAATTGCTCTGTACAGTTTTGCCGATTGAATAAGAGGGCCAATGCGGAAGGATGTGACATTTCCCATGGATTGTGAACTGCAGAAAGCCAGCATGTGGAAGCGCATCTCCGCTTTTCTTTTTGATGTGATTATGCTGGGCATCGTGACCGTGCTGCTGGGGTGGGGGCTGTCCGCCCTTTTGAATTATGACAGCTACAGCCGCATCGTCACCGACAGCTATACCCGCTACAGCGAGGAATACGGCGTGGATTTGCGCCTGACCCAAAAAGAATATGAAACCCTGCCCGAGGAAGAAGCCCGGAAAGTAGACGCCGGCTTTGCCGCCCTGAACGCCGATGGAGCCGCCCTTCGCGCCAACCAGATGATGCTGCAATTGTCCGTGATGATCATTTCCCTGGGCTTCTTTTTCGCTTACCTGATCATGGAGTTTTTCATTCCCTTAAAGCTTGGCACCGGGCAGACCCTGGGTAAAAAGATTTTCAGCATCGGCCTGATGAAAACGGACGGCGTCAAGGTAAACGCCGTTACGCTGTTCATCCGGGCCATTTTGGGCAAATACACCTTTGAAACCATGATCCCCGCCCTGATCGTTCTGATGATCTATTGGGGCACCATCGGGGTGGTGGGCCCGGCGGTGATCTTCCTCATCCTGATCGTGGAGGCTGTGGTAATGATCTCCACCCGCACCAATTCCCTCATTCATGATCTTTTGGCCGGAACCGTGGTGATCGACGCCGCTAGCCAGCGCATATTCGACAGCCCGGAGGCCCGGGCCGCCTACAAGGCGAAAATCGCCGCGGAACTGGCGGAACGTCAGGAGTATTAAGGGTCTTGCCGCGCTTCTGCCTGGAGCGCGTAAAATATCATTCCATACCTTGAAATAACCCATCAGCAAAAGGAGGAGAGGGAACCGTATGAAAATCGTCCTGCAAAACCTGACCAAGATCTTTCCCAGCCGCAACAAGAAATCCGATGAAGAAGTGGTGGCCGTCAACAATTTCAACTTTGAAATTCCCGATGGCAAGCTGATCGGATTGCTGGGCCCCTCCGGCTGCGGCAAAAGCACCACGCTGTATATGATCAGCGGACTGCAAAAGCCCTCCAGCGGGAAAATCTTCTTCGGCAACGACGACGTGACCGAGCTTTCCACGGAGAACCGGGGCATCGGCCTGGTGTTTCAGAACTACGCCCTGTATCCCCACCTGACGGTGAAGCAGAACATCCTCTTCCCCCTCCAGAACCTGAAGGGCAAGGATAAGCTGGATAAGGACACCATGCTGGACCGGGCCTATCAGGCCGCCAAGCTGGTGCAGATCGAGCAATTGCTGGACCGCAAGCCCAGCGAGCTTTCCGGCGGCCAGCAGCAGCGCGTGGCCATCGCCCGGGCCCTGGTCAAAATGCCCCGGGTGCTGCTGCTGGACGAGCCCCTGTCCAACCTGGACGCCCGTCTGCGCCTCCAGACCCGCGAGGAAATTCGCCGCATCCAGAAGGAAACGGGCATCACCACCGTGTTCGTGACCCACGACCAGGAAGAAGCCATGAGCATTTCCGATATGATCGTGGTCATGAAGACCGGCATCGTGCAGCAGATCGGCAAACCCCAGGATGTGTACGATGATCCCGCCAATCTGTTCGTGGCCAAGTTCCTGGGCACCCCGCCCATC
>JAUNMW010000195.1 GCA_030537395.1 Clostridia bacterium
CAACGCCCATGCCAGACGTCCAGGAAAACCCGAAAACTTTTTCCCAGTCGATTCCGCCGTTCACCATTTCCAGTTCCTTATCGTTCAGAGCAATACGCATTATCGTATCTGATCCTGGAGCGCATGGCGACGCTGAAAGAAGATTTATTGGAAGTGCGTTTGGACACCTACATTGACAATCATTATACGGAAGCCTTGGACGCCGCGCGGCTGTCCCAAGCCCTGGGTATCGGAAAAACGCAATTGTACGCAATCACCAAGAAGCTATATCAGCAGGGCATGGCGAAACGCATCCGGGAATTGCGCATGAAAAAAGCCAAGTCCCTTCTGCGGGACCAAAGGGATTTGCCCCTGGCAGAAGTGGCTTGGCAATGTGGTTATCAGGATTACAATTATTTCTTTACAGTGTTCAAACGGGAAGTGGGCTGCACCCCTCGGGAATGGAGAAATGAACTGACATAAAAGAGCGTGTCTGCATCAGCAGGTCGCGCCTCCGTCGATCACGAAGTCCTGGCCGGTAACGAAGCGGGCGGCGTCGGAAGCCAGATACAGGGCACAATAGCCGATATCCTCCACTTCGCCCAGCAGCCCCAGCGGGGATTCCTTTTCAAAGCGTTCTCTCATGTCGGGACGATCCTTCACGCCCTCCGTCATTTCGGTAATAATAAAACCGGGATAAATGGTATTTACCCGCACCTTCTGATCGCCCAGACGCTTTGCCAGGGTGCGGGAGAAAGAACGCACCGCGCCTTTGGCTGCGGAATAAACGATCGGCCCGCGGGCTTGCAGCGCCGCCAGAGAGGCGATGTTGATGATGGCCCCCACGCCGTTTTTTGCGCACTCGGGATAGGCATATTTGACCGCCATGAACGTGGAAGTGAAATCCACCGCCATGGTTTCCTCATAATTTTTCGTGCTGAATTCATCCTCCAGCTTCCCGTGCGCGCCGCGTCCTCCCGCACTGTTGATCAAAATATCCAGGCGGCCAAAGGTGTTTACACAGAAATCCACCATGGCTTTGCAGTTATCCTCGCTGGTCAGATCGGCGGAAAAGCAGGCACAGATGCCGCCGGCAGCTTCTATTTCCGCCTTTGCCTCTTCCAGCTTGTTCATCCTGCGGCCTACGATAACGATCTTTGCGCCTGCATCAGAAAGAATCTTCGCGCAGCCTTTGCCAATGCCGGAGCCTCCGCCGGTGATCAGAGCCACGCGGCCCGTCAGATCAAATGCCTTCATAGGGTTTCCCTCACTTTCTGCGGGGCACAATGCCCTCATGCAGCTCGATCATCACGTTATCCGGTCCGCGGAAATAGGTGAATTTGAAGCCGGGGATGTGCTTGGATTCCACCACGGGATTCATCAGCCTGTACCCTAGAGCCTGCACCTTGTCGCATACGGCGTAAATATCATCCACCCGCAGCATGAAGTGCATGGACCCCAAGTCGTTATGGTTCATGGGCGGGCAGGGCCTGGCGGGCGGATCGACGTACTGGTGGATTTCCAGATCCACACCGTCCTGACCATGGAGCATCAGCACGTTCATCAATTGGTTCTCCACACCGGAAAGTCCATGGGCAGGCTGAGTTTGATTGCGCGCGTCGAAAACGACCTCCATGCCCAAGGTGTCGCAAAACAAACGGATGCATTCGTCGATATCGCTCACCAGGATACCAACCTGGAATACGCCGGTGGTATATCCCCTCGCTTTTTCTTCCATAAGTTTTATTCCTTTTCTTCAGAGATGCTTGTCAAAAACCGAAGCACGGCATCGCTCACTTCATCCTGGTAAAATAAATCATCCCCGTGCGCGGCGTCCTCAATCACCAGGAATTCGCAGGGAACACCTTGCTTTTGCAAAGCATCAAAGAGCGCTTCGCTTTGCGCCATGGGCACCACCATGTCTTTTGTGCCGTGCAGGATCATAAAAGGCGGCGCTTTTTCAGAAAGATACCGGATCGCGCTAGCCTTTTCTGCTTCCGCTTTTCCATACCCAACGCCCAGGAATTCTTCAAAGGCAAAATAGGGAACGTCGTTGCTCTGATTTGTCGCAGCGGACATACGGTCTCTTTCCGCGGACGCATCGGACAAATCGACCACACCGTAGTAATCCACCACGCCCTGCACAGCGCTGGACTGATCCAGATGATCGCCTTGGTCAAATTCATTCTGATCGCCCGTCACGCCAAGCAAACTGGCCATAGTACCGCCCGCCGAGCGCCCATGGCGTAAATCCGATCCGGGTCAACGCAGAATTCTTTTGCGTGCGCTCGCAGGAAACGCACGGCGGATTTCACGTCGATCAATTGCGCGGGAAAATTGGCTTCATTGCTGGTACGGTATTCGATACTGGCCACCACGTACCCCGCCCGGGCAAAGCGCATCATTTCCGGCAGCCACACAGCCCGATTCACCACCCGGTAGGCCCCGCCGCAAATCCATGCGATAGTGGGACAGGCAGGATGGGCCGTCCGGTTCTTGGGCACGATCAGATCCATTTTCAAGTCCCGCCGGGAAGCGCCGTACCAGCAGGGCACGTTGGAAAAGGAAACATTGGGAATCAGAGACAAAATTTCTCTTTTTCTTTCCACACAAAGCTGCTTTCACATGGTTTGTTCATCCTCCGTTTTCAGAAGCAAAAGGATTCTGTGGGTAGGTTTATCATTTCTGGATGAAATGCACGTCAGCTTGTAAGGTATCCCGCACGTTTCCGCCGATGTGGATTTCGATCAGGCCGTCGTCGATCACAAAGTTCATATCCTGATCGTAATAACCCAGGGCTGCTTTGGGAATGTCGAAAGCAATGCGCTTGCTTTCCCCAGGCTGGAGAGCTACTTTTTCAAAGGCCGCCAGCTTCCGCACGGGCCGAACACGCTGGGCCACGGGGTCGCGGAAAAAGCATTGTACGATTTCATTCCCGTCCCTCTCGCCGATATTCTGTACGGTGATTTCCGCGTGGATGCCTTTCTCCGTTTGCACAGCGGAAATATCGGTATACTGGTAGCTTGTATAGCTCAAGCCGAACCCGAATGGAAAGAGGGGCTCCACCGGCGCGTCCAGATACTTGCTGGTATATTTGAATTTGCCCGCCGGACGGCCTGTGTGGATATGATCGTAATACAGAGTGGGGCATTGGCCGGTGGCTGCCGGGAAGCTGGCGGTCAGCTTGGCGGAGGGGTTCACGCGGCCAAAGAGGATATCCAGGATGGCCGGGCCCGCTTCCGCGCCGGGATGCCAGGCCATCAGGATGGCGTCGGCGCATTCCACGGCAGGCCCCAGGCACAGGGGACGGCCAGCAAACACTACGGCCACCACGGGCTTTCCGCTTTCCTTCAGGCGTTTCAGCAGAGCGATGTCCTCTTTTGTCAATTCCAGCGAAGCACGGCTGGCGGCCTCGCCGCTTTCGGCCTTGCGTTCGCCGATGGCGCAGAGGAACACGTCGCAGTCCGGCAGCGGATGATCCTCTGTCACCGCCTGATAGGAGATGCCTTCCGTATCCAGACCATCCTGGACGCTCTTGCAGTCGCCCGCCTGATAATTGCCCGCCCAGGTACCGCACATTTCATCTCTTTCAAAAGCGAGCTTTCCAGCCAAGCCGATCCGCAGCCCTGCTTTCAGGGGGAGCAGACCGTCGTTTTTCAGCAGCACCATGGATTTCTGCGCCGCTTCCCGGGCCAGGGCCAGGTGGGCAGGGGTGAGGATGGCGGCCTTTTCCTGCTCCGCGTTGGAACGGTAGGGATCGACAAACAGGCCCAGCTCGAATTTCAGCCGCAGAATATTTTTGACCGCTTCGTCCAGCTTGTCCATACTCACTTCGCCCGCTTCCACCAGTTCCTTGACATGATCCAGGAAGCAGCCAGAGGTCATATCCACATCCATCCCGGCGTTCAGCGCCTGCCGCGCGGCGTCCTTGCGGTCGGCGGCGATGCCGTGGTTGATGCACTCCGCGATGGCGTTGGCGTCGCTGATAGTCATGCCGTCAAAGCCCCAGCGTTTCCGCAGGATGTCCGTCAGCAGCTTTTTGTTCACCGAGCAGGGCACGCCGCTCAAATCGTTAAACGCGGGCATCACCGCGCGAGCGCCTGCTTTCACGGCGCGTTCATAGGAGGGCAGATATTCTTCCTCAAACCGCTGGGGAGACATGTCCACCCGGTTGTAATCCCGGCCACCCTCCGCCGCGCCGTAGGCAGCGAAATGCTTCACACAGGCGGCCAGCGCGTCATGGCGGGTGAGGTCGTTGGTCTGATAGCCCTTCACCTTCGCTTCGCCGTACAGCCCGTTCAGCATCGCGTCTTCCCCTGCGCTTTCGGCGATGCGGCCCCAGCGGGGGTCCTTGCTCACGTCCACCATGGGCGAAAATGTCATGTGCACCCCGGCGGCGCTGGCTTCCTCGGCGGACATGCGGGCGGTGCGCTGCCACAAATCCGGCTCCCAGGCGCAGCTTTCCGCCAGGGGAATGGGCGCGATGGTGCGGAAGCCGTGAATCACATCGAAGCCATTGATGAGGGGAATACCCAGCCTAGTTTCTTCTACGGCGATACGCTGCAGGCGGTTCATTTCCTCCGCGCCGATGACGTTGAGATAAGACCCGATGCGGCCGGCCCGAAGGTCGTCCTCGTGCCAGTCATGCTTGGCGTTGGACAGCATCTTGCGGCCTTCTTCCTCGGTGATGCGTCCATCCTCCACCATGGTCATAATTTCTTCAAAGGTCAGGTCAAAGGCCCCCACCAGGGAACCGCCGGACTGATGGAGCTGGCCCACCTTTTCCTCCAGGGTCATTTTGCTGAGCAATTCTTTGATTCTTTTTTCAATTTCGGGATGCTTCATGGCTGTCCTCCTGCATGGTCATTTTTGTTATTTCATCTGCTGTTTCCAGAAGGCCACAGCATGATCGATCCAGCCTTCGGCAGCGGTGCCCGTGCCCGGGCCGATGCCGTGATCCACACCGGGGAAGATTTCGCATTGGTACGGTACCCCAGCTTTTTTGAGGGCTTCCGCCATGCGGCGGGTGTTGTCGGGCTTTACGGTTTTGTCCGCGTCGCCGCACCAAATGTAGGTGGATGGATAGTCGGCGTTCACCTGCTCGTCCACGCTGGTAAAGGCTTGCATGGATGCTTCGGCAGAATCGCCCAGCAGCATGTTATGGGTCTGCTGCTCGGTCAAGTCCGGGCGCATGCTGATGACGGGATAGGTCAGCACCAGCGCTTCCGGCTTGGGCAGCTTGTAGTGGGGGTAGCCCATGTTGGCGGTGCCGAAGCTGGCCGCCAGATGGCCGCCGGCGGAGGAACCCCATACGGACCAGTGGGTGGTGTCCAGCAGGTATTCATCTGCTTTCGCGAAGATATCCCGCACAGCCTGGGCCAGATCATCCTGGGGAGCGGGGAAGCGGGCCTGATCCTTCACCCGGTAATATACGATGAAGGCGGATATGCCCATTTCATTGAGCTTTCTGGCGTAGGGCACACCTTCGATAAAGCTGCACACCATGGTATACCCGCCGCCGGGGCAGATCACCGCGAAAGGATGGCGCTGCCCGTCCCGGAGCACAAAGCGGTCGTCCAGGGCGTAGGCGTTTTCTTTCCGGTGAGCATCCTTTTCCGCCTGCTCCATATCCATGTCCTTGGGCAGCACATATTTGGGAATCTGATTGAGCTGTTTATTGATGGCAATGATGCGCTCCTTGGGCATATCCGGCGCACCCATGCGGATGAGCTGCAAAAGACTGAACTGCATCGTCGTGCGGCGCCGGTCCTCGGCGCTCATGCCTTCGCCGCTTTTCACTGTCTCCCGCCCGGTTTCCTGTTCCTTCTGCTTTGCTTTTGCGGCCCTGGCTGCCATCATTTCGGTCAGGAAAGGCTGCACCAGCGCCGCCGCATCGTGGGACTGGGAAATGTCCTTCAGCAGGTCTTTGATGGAATAGAAGCCATCGGGCGTGTCGATATCAAACCAGTTGAGCACCGTGCCCTGCTGGAAGCGATAAGCGGGATCGGGCTGGGAAACATGATGGAACGTTGCCTGCTCGGCTAAATCGCCCGCGGATGCAACGACGGTAAAGCTTCCTTCCGGCTGAGGCACAGTGAAATGGAAGAAGTGATCCTCCGCTTGTTTTGTATAAGCCGTTCCGTTTACCGTCAGGGTGACTTCCGGCAAATTGCTGTATACCACAAATTCGGTGGTATCCCCGTCCCGGTTGACAAACTCCTTGCCGCACAGATGCAGCATGGGTTCATTCGTCAGCCAGGCCTGGTAGGCATAGAAAGCGTCCTTCCGTATTTTGCGGTCAAAAGTCACCAGGCCTTTGTTGTTGCGGCCCTTGGTTCCGCCCTCTTCCCGGGCGTCGGCGGCGAAATCGAACATATTCCACACGTGGGTGGCCCAAAGATATTTCCGGGAATACAATTGCTTGATCAGGCTTTCGTGGTAGATCATCTGGTATTCGTTGCTGTAATCACCGG
>JAUNMW010000196.1 GCA_030537395.1 Clostridia bacterium
GAAGAACTTGGCGGAACCTATACCCTGGGAAAAGACGGGATGTACTATCCGAACCTGGCGATTGAGGAAAATGATCAGCGTCCCATTGGAAAATGGGGGCGGATGCACAAGGACTATCTCGAAGAGAAGCATACAGGGCTGTATCAACAACTCATCCTGAACGGAGCTTTGGTCAGGCATCTCGCCGATGCAAACGAAAGAGCGACAGCGATGCTTGACAGCCTGATAGCGCAGATGGTTAGGCAGGAGGATATCACGGAGCAACTCAAGGCAAAGCAGCCCATTGGGATAGGCAGGATGAACAGCATTCGCAGCCGAGCCGAAGAGATTGTCACGGAAGAAGCCATCAATACTCTGTAAACAAAGCAGCCGTTGGTATGGCCATATAGATCATACCAACGGCATTTGTATCGGCAGCTGAAGGAGCACTTATGAAAGTGTGCTTATAATACACTGAATGATTTCTTCCATGCAGAACATGTTCCCTATCGTTCTTTGTCGCTCCAGGCGGAACAGTTCTTGCTGGCCCGATTTTAGGCGCATATAGATCAATCGTATGCCAGTCCAGGAAGCAGAGAGAGAAAGACCCGGGTATCCTTCGTTTCGATGATCAGTTCTTTTCCGTTTTGAAGCCGATACCGGGCAACCAGGGTGCCATCCTCGCTCTGCTTGGCTCCAAATGCATCCACGAGCCAATCCCATAAATCGGTGTCGGTGCATTCATCCGTTTTTCCATCGGCAGAGAATCCACAGTAGCTGGCGGAAAGGCCATCCGCTCCCATCAGATTGATGGAAATGATGGGGTCTGTGGATTCTCCACCGTCTGTTGAAGCGTAAAAATAACTTTCAAATTCGGGGACAAGAAAACCGTACACCCCATCCGCTTCCGTTTCATACGCCCAGCCATCAGCAGCCAAGTCAGCCGGGGAGGAAACGCCCAGCTGATAATCCACGCCGTTGATGGTAAAGGTCAGCAACTGCTCTTCCAGCAGTACGGCAGGATCGGTAGTAATGGTATACATCCCGTCCGAACGAACCAGCAAACCGTGATACAATTCCAGGGAAGCCAGGAAATTGCCGGCCTGATCGGATAAATCATAGCAGGTCGTTCCGCCTGTGGTCATCATGGCATTGGCTTTTCCGGTCACTTTGCCGTACCGGATCAGATGCAGCAGATACAGACGGTCTTCTTCGCTTACGTTCAGCGTTCGTGGGCCGGCTTCGCAGTCCATATAGGCAGCAGAAACCGCCAGGCTGTCCAAATCCAACCCCTCCATGCCGCAAAACGCCCGGATGGGCACAGGCTGGAACCCCTTGGGGCCCATGCTCTCGCCATACCAAGTTACCTGTGGGAACAGCTGCCGCAAATACTGATACAGCGCCTGGGCGTTTGGATCGAAGTTTTCAAAGTAATCATCGCCTGACATGCCCAACAGAATGCCGTGTGCCTGATCCTCCGGGCCATATTGCACGGCATAGCTGCGTTCGGTGCCCGCATCATTGGCGACGGGATGGGAAGCGTGCCCCTGATCCTCGGCGCTGATGACCAGGCTTTTCAGATCGAACAACTCCTCCGAATTGAGCTGTCCGACAAGCTCCATTCCATGGGAGGCTTGAAGGTATTCCAACTGTTCTTCTGTTTGATAGGGCCATTGCAGCACGCTGTCATGCCCGGTCAAAAGCCACAGGCAGCCATTGGCATCCACACAGCCGATCTGCACCTGGTCGCCCCAGCCAATCTGACGATAATAGGTATACAGGATGATTTGACCGGGAACCACAGCGGCTGGCGCTTCTGCCAGGCTTGTGTGACAGATACCGGCCAGTAAAAGGATCATGGCGATTAAACAGATAAACCGCTTCATTTCAGCATCCTCCCTGCTTTCTTCGTTCATGGGATTAGACGGATGCGGCAGAAAAAAGTTCCGAAAAAAAGAAAATCAGTTTGTAAACAGCTTCTGAAACCTTTTATAATACCGGTAAAGTGCAATAGCCCAGCAAACAAGAATTAAGGCCGTGGTGACCAGGGATTGGTTGAAGTCATCCCCGGCAATATCTTCCACCAAGTAATTCGCCAGGCACAGAACGGCGCCGGCGATGCAGGCGATCACCATCTCTCGTGGCGCCTTGGAACGATACGCCGCCAGATCGAACCGGACCTTGATCAGAAAACCACCTAAGGCGATCAGCAGGCCGTTCACCAGGATCAGCATGACAAGATCGATTCCTTCATACCCGTTCATCCTACCAAAATAGATGAACCGAATGCCAAATAGGATGGCGAAGGCGGCGCAGGCCCATAGGAAAAAATAGATTAAAAAATTGTGCAGTGCTTTGGAATATGTCATCTGTTGATCACCCATTGCTATTCCTCCTTTTCTATCAATTAGTGCCGCGCTCTTTCTGGAATGCGGCTCCAAACATAACCCCGCACAAAGGCATAATCCTCCGGTCCCACCCAGATCTGATTCCCGCCCGTAAGGCTGCGTAAATTGAATGCATCGTATTGTGGATGCTCCTTCATGCTCCGCACCTGGCAAAAAAAGGTCAGTCCTGACGCTGCGCCTGTTTGGATCGCAGCTCCGGACGCCAGCCCCCGCATGGGCTTCCCCGCGGCCCTCCCCGCCATCATCGTGATCAGTGCCATGTTTTGCATCATACGTTCTGTGGATTCCTTCCGTACCAGCAGAACAGCCTCATCATTCATTTCAAAACGCAGGTGATATTTGCCCCGCATGATCATGGCAGCCAGATAGTATCCGGCCAACACCAGCAGCATGAATCCTCCGAATATCAGCAGCGTAATCAATACGACGCGAAAAGAGAGCCTGCCGTCCTGCGTAAACAAGAACAGGAGGAATATCCAGCATACCAGACAGATTACGCCAAAGACCTTCAGCAAGACATTCCGCAAATAATGATTCCTGTACATATCCATATCATAGGACCAGCGATACACCTGATCTTCGCCCAGCGTGACCCGTTTGGGGTACATTGATTCGTCCATAGCGTTATCCGCCTTTCCGGTTCAAAAGCAAAGAGGCCTGAAGCGTTTTTTCATTTGTTCCTAAGCCCTGACGCATGATTTACTTGGTAATATAGTAATCCACGCCCTGCAAGTAATATTGCGAAGAGCTGCTGTCGATCAGATACAGATTGGAATTGCCGTATTCGGAGCGGTTCAGGTTATAGGAATCATAGAAGCCCACGTCCGCCCGGTAGATTTCCCCGGTGCTGCTGTCATACAGGCGGTCATAGCCCAGGATGCTGTCGCTCATCTTCTGGAAAGCAATATCGTGAGCTTCCTCTCGGGCGTACCAGGCCTGCATCATGGCGTCATGGGCCGCTTCGATCTGCCGCATCTGGTTCTGCAATTCCCGGGTCTGCTCATTGGAAACGCTGATGGCCTGCTGCACGTAGCTGTCCTCAAAGCCGAAAGAGCCCAGGCATTCGGTCAGGATCGGCTCCAGTTCCTGCAATTCGCCCACGGGAGCGGTAACGCCCATGAACAGGCTGACGGTGTAAGGCATGGTATCCACGCCCTGGGAAACGATATATTGCAGCGGATCCCTGACCTGGGCGGCGACCAGGCCTTCGCAGGACTGTCCCAGATAATCATGGAAGGAAATGCGGGCAATGCTGTTTTCTTTGCAGTCTGCGGGGGCAGGGATGGTGCTGGTCGTTTTTTCCAGGATATCCACATCCGTTATCTGCGGAATGACAGCGGAATTGATCGTAAGGCCGCTGTCATAGAACAGATCACAGAACGCTGTGATCTGCGGCATCGTGTCCAAAAACGCAGCCAGCGTGCAGCTTTCCATCATGGGAGCTTCTGCAAACAGGCGATAATCGGGCGCGATTACCGCCGCGTTTTGATACCAGCTTTTCGCTGCCTGCCCTTTGAGGAAAGGCTCCAGCTTCATAAAGAGAAAAACGGTGCGGTTGGGATTGGACGGATCCCATGCTTTGAAGCAGAAGTTCATATATTCGCCCTGCGTGAGAATACCCCAGCCATTGGGCAGATTCATATAAAAGCGCCCGTCCCTGTATTCGCTGACGCCGGATACGATGGGCAAGCTCTTTTGTACGCTGTAGGAGCCTCCCATTTCCGCCGTCGGCGCAGGAGCTTCCCCCCCTCCGGCGGTGTAGTAGAGCACAGCCATATACAGCGCGGCCGCCGCATCCTGCGGATCATCTTCAGGATACTTGGCGGCAAATTCCACGTCGCCGTCATCCCGCACCTCGATCACCCGGGCCATGCACAGCTTATTGCCGTTCGCCTCGTAATGATAGCGGGCCAGGTAAACCGTTTTTTCGCCTATTTCCACCGTCTGGCACGGGTTTGTGCCCACGCTGTCGCCGTATTTATCCTCCATGTATTCCCGGTACACGTTGTTGAGGTAATTGACGGGGTTATTGAATTTTTTGTCCAGGGGACGCCGGAAGATAAGGACATTGGGCACATAGCCGGGGCCGTCCATCCAGATGCGCAGGCCGTTTCCCTCCTCCCACTCCGTGGAATAATCGGCCAGGCATTTGGTGGAGAAATCCTGCTCGGCGCAATAAACGTCCAGCAGCGGCAGCTCTTCTTCTCCTGCCGCTCCCGCCAGGCAGCAAAGAAGCAGCGAAAGGGACAGGATCATGCAGAATAGACGCTTCATGTAATCTCCTCCTTTTTTCCAGTTCACGCGATTGTAAAACTTATTTTCATAATACAATGCAAAGCCGTTCGGGGCAACCGAAAAAACGGCCAAACCGGCAAAGCAGCGCGTTTGTTTTTGATGAGGTGGCCCCAAATCAGGGATCATCCATTGAAAATGCGTAGATTTTTTGGTATGATCCATCATGAAAGAGGAGGCGAAAGGATATGCGCCGGATCATCCGATTTTTTTGCTCTGCGCACTCCGTGTGCGCGCTGTGGATCGCGCTTTGCTTCTCCTTGACGTCCGTAGCTTATCTCTCCTGGGTGTACCATCTGATGGATTTCGCCGCGCCGGAGCGGGTCGACGTGTATTCGCTGATCCTCGGTTACTCCTGTCAGGCGGCGGGCCTTGCCGTCGGCTTTCTTTTGTTTCGGAAAACACAGGCAATGGCTGATTGGAAAATATTCAGCATGGCTGTTCTCTGCTTCTGCGTCGTTACGCTGCCGGCCATCATGGGGAACACCCTGGCAAGCACATTGCTGTTTGGCCTTCTGATGAACGTCTCGATCGGCATCCTGGCCGGGTTTTATCTCTGCGTTCCCGCCGGGAAGCTGAAAGAGGCGCACCGCGGCAAATCCTTTGGCTTTGGATATGGCCTTTCCACGATTTTCATTTTTGCGGTTTCTCTGTTGGAAAATCAAACGTTCCTGCGTTCGCAGGCTGTATTGATTCTTGTTTTGCTGCTTGCCACCGCGGCAATCGGGGCCGCGTTTGTGCTTCTGGAAAAAAAGCCGTATCAGGAAACGGAAAAGGATCAGCGCGCCGCGAAACCGCTTCCCGGGAATACCGTGTGGCTGGCGGGCGCTGTGGTTGTCCTGTTAAGCCTGGTCAAAAATCTGGGGTTCAGCTTCCGCATGGAAGAGATCCAGGCCGGTACGAATTTGGAACTCTCCCGGCTGTTTTATGGGGCGGGCCTGATCACGGCGGGAATGATTGCCGATAAAAGCAGGAAATCCGGAGCCACCTGCACGGTAACTGCGCTGGCGCTGCCTTTCGTCATGCTGGCCCTGTCCGCCGAAAGCCTCCCGGCCATGATCTGCTGGGGACTGGATTATCTGTTTTATGGGTTCTTTTCCGTATACCGGGTCGTGCTGTTCATGGATATAGCGGAAAGAAACGGTCATTGGCCCTTGGCGGCGCTGGGGCTTCTGGCGGGCAGAGCAGGCGATGCGTTGGGCACAGCCTGCTGCCGCCTGTTCTCCTTCAATCGGGTGCTGCTGATCGGGTTCACGCTCGTTTTGTTTGTGGTAACGCTCCTTTTGTTCATCCGCCTGTGCCAGCGGTTGTATATGCCGGAGATCGTACGGGAAAAGAGCGAGCGGGAGGTGTTTGAGAGCTTCGCCATCCAGCATGATCTGTCTGCCAGGGAGCGGGAAGTATTGCGCTTGATTCTGACGGAGCAAAGCGTTCCGCAGATTGCCGAACAGCTTTTTGTCACCGAAAGCACCGTACGTTATCACATCCATCATTTGCTGCAAAAATCCGGCTGCAAAACCCGCCAGGAGCTGATGAATCAATATAATATAAAACGATATCCGCAGATCACAAAGGAATGAATGCTGCACATCAACTAATATACCGTTTGTACATCTTGAGCTCTCCTGCAGGCGCAAGGATTTAACGCGAATGCGGAAGAATGGTATAATAGAAACGACCAATCCTGTACTGCCAGATGCCCCGACAGATAAGGAGGAAAATACAGATATGTCAGGGGCAAAAATCACGGCGCTCTATTGCAGGCTTTC
>JAUNMW010000197.1 GCA_030537395.1 Clostridia bacterium
GGCCGCGCAGGCCTCAACGTTCCTTTTAGTTTGGACTAACTACGTAACTTAAAGGCCTCTTAAATTGTCCTCATTTTCCTGATGAATCGCATTCAACAGAGCTTCCCGTTCGTTTGGCAGCTCGTTCATCACGACCTGGAGGAGAAGCCGGTTCAGCGTTTGGCCGATTTGGGGGCCGCGCAGACCGGCTTTTGCCATGTCCTGACCGTTCACGGCCAGTTGGGAAAGGGAATAGCAGACGTTTTCATCCAAAAGCCGATGCAATTCTTCACGATTCTGCCTGTATTCTTTCCGAATTGCTTTCTCGGATGAAGCGGGATGCAGGGCCAGCATATCAGCCTCCAGCAGGAGCAGCATTTGCTCCGCCTGTTCCGGTCCCAGCCGCATCAGCAGCCAGCGGATAGAGGGAAGGCCTTTACGAAAACTCCTATTCTCAATAGGAGTAAGCTTCCGTACGGTTTCACACAATTTGGTGGGCATTTTCAGCCCTTGCAGGATTTCATAGGGCAAATCGAATCGATCCGGCCGGGGGGCTTCCATTAGCAGGGCGGCCCAGCGCAGGGTGGGATCCTGGGGTGCGAAAGTCAGCGTGCGCAGGGTATGAGGCCAGCGGTCGCTGCGGGTCAGAGCTTCCAAGTCCGGAATGGCGGCGCACAAAACATCGGGGAAATCGGCCAGTACCTGGGCGCAATGGGCCCCCATCAGCGTGCCGGTCAATTCGGCAGCAATGCGTTCCCGGCTGATTTTTTGCAGCATATCCCGGCCCGCATGAGCGGCCCGGGCGGTGGCTTCCTCGATAGGGAAGCCCAGCCGGGCGGAAAAGCGCAGGGCCCGCAGGATGCGCAGGGCGTCCTCCCCGAAGCGCTGCTCCGCTTCGCCCACGCAGCGAATGACGCCCCTTTTGCAGTCCGCCTGTCCGCCGAAAGGGTCCACCAGTCCCGTTTTGGGGGAATAGGCCATGGCGTTGATGGTGAAATCCCGGCGGGAAAGATCGTCCTCCACCCGGTCCGCGAAGCGCACGGAGGAAGGATGTCGGCCGTCCAGGTATTCCCCGTCCACCCGGAAGGTGGTGATTTCCAGGGGCATGCCGGATAAAAGCACCGTCAGCGTGCCGTGTTTGATGCCGGTTTCAATGGTGCGCTCGCCCTGAAAAACTTTCTGCATCTCCTGCGGCGCGGCGGAGGTGCAGATATCGTAATCATGGGGCTCCATGCCCAATACGTGATCTCGCACGCAGCCGCCCACGGCATAGGCGGCGTAGCCTGCCGCTTCCAGCCTGCCGAGGGCCTCCTTTACCGGCGCGGGCAATACAAAATCCATACTGTTTCGCTCCCTTCTTTTGTATCTTAACCGCTCTGTCATGCCTTGTCAATCCCAAGCTTTCGTGGTAAAATAAATATATTATGCAATACTGGGTTATTGTACGATGCGGACGGAGGGAAACGGCATGGAACCGCTGGAACAGGTGATCGCGGCCAGGCGCTTGCTGGAAAATATCACGCCGCTGAATCAGGATTGTGGCCGGTACTGCGGCGGGGCCTGCTGCCAGAGCGATGAGGACGGCCAGGGCGGCATGCTGCTGTTTCCGGGGGAGGAAGCGCTGTACCGGGAATTGCCGGAGGGCTTTTCCATCCAGCGGAACGATGATGTGATCCTGGGGGCATACCTCCTGACCTGCCGGGGAACCTGCGATCGGGGGGACCGGCCCCTGTCCTGCCGTCTGTTTCCGCTTCTGCCCACTCGCAAAGGCGCGAAGATGGATCGGAGGGGCTGGGCGGTGTGCCCGCTGATGGAAAACGGGAAAAGCGGGCTGCGGCCCGAATTTGTGGCCGCCGTCAAGGAAGCGGGAGCTTTTTTGTATGCGTGTCCCGAGCATGAAGCGTTTTTGGACGCGCTGCACGCCTATAACGAAAAATTGAAGGAATTGTGATTTTTGAGGGATCAAGCGGAAAGGGGCAAAGGCTATGGGCTGGGTACAGGCAGCTTGCCGCCAGGAAATTCATGGGGACGGCAGGCAGGGAGATTTGCTGCAGCAGGATGCCCGGGGAGATTTCAGCCGTTGGGCAGGCCAGGCTGCATGCGTGTATCTGGATCCCCCTTTCATGACGGGGGAGGATTTTTTCCTGCGCATGCGCGTGGGGGACAGGGGCTGGGAAACGGGCAAGGATTCCCTGCTGCTGCCCGCTTACCGGGACCGGTACGCCGATAGCAACGAATATCTGAGTTTTTTGGGCATGGCCCTGGAAAACGCCAAAATGCTCATGAAGGAATCCGGCTCTCTTTTCCTGCATTTGGATTGCCGCATGGCCGCTCATGCCCGGCTTTTGTGCGATGAAATCTTCGGCGAAAGCAATTTTGTGAATGAGATCATCTGGGCCTATCAATCCGGGGGCCGCTCCATGAAGCGCTTTTCCCGGAAGCACGATGTGATCCTGTTCTACCGCAAATCCCGCCGTCAGTTTTTTGATATCACCGCCGTGCCGCTGCCCCGCAGCGAAAACCGCTCCAATCACATGCGGCGCTGCGTGGATGAAAGCGGGCGCACCTATCGGACCATTCAATCCGGCGGGAAAACCTATGTATACTATGACGACGACCCCGTATATCCCGGCGACGTTTGGACGGACGTGAGCCATTTGCAGCAGAAGGACCCCCAGCGAACGGGCTATGACACCCAAAAACCCCTGGCGCTGCTCAAACGCATCATCCTGTCCTCCACCCGGCCCGGGGATCTGGTGGCCGATCTGTTCGGCGGCTCGGGCACCACGGCGCTGGCCGCGGCCCAGGCGGGCAGGAGATTTCTGTGCTCCGATACCAGCCCGGCGGCGCTGTCGGTGGCAAGGAAACGGCTGCTGGATACGGAAATGACGCTGACCGCCCCGGCTTCCGCTCCGGGAACGGCGCTGGAGGCGGAATTTGAACCGGGCATCGCCTTCCACGACGTGCGATTGTTGGATTATCGCACGCCGGAAGGGGCGGAAATAACGGGGCTGGACGCGGTGGACCAATGGTCTGTTGGCTTTTACCGGGACGGCGTTTTCCGCGCCCAGGCCAGCGCGGCCCGGAAAAAGCAATCCCCCGTTCTGCCGGATATGCTGCAATTGCCCCAGCTTCGGGGCACTCCCGCGCTGCTCATTTCCGATGTGTATGGAAACCGCAGCGTTTGGATTCAGGAGGAGAATTGATCATGCAGGAAAACGAACAAAAGAATGAAAAAAAGTATTCCCCGGCGCTGCGGCTTTTAGCGCTGATCGCGGCGCTGCTGGTGATCGGCGGCAGCTTGTTCATCACGTTCATGCCGGGCAAAAATTCCGGCAAAACGTCTTATTTGCCGGGCGTTTCCGTCGCGTACGCGGATGAATGGAAAACGCTGAAAAAGGGCTCCTCCGGCGCGGAGGTGCGCAAAGCCCAGCAGGCGCTGAAGGACCTGGAATACTATTCCGGCAAAGTGGACGGCAATTTCAGCAAAGCCTTTGAAGAAGCCGTGATCGCCTTCCAGAAGGATTTCGGCCTGACCCCTAATGGCCAATTGGACGAGGAAACCTATCTGCTGATCACGGAGGACGCGCGGGAGGAAGCGCCCACCCAGG
Organism: Clostridia bacterium; assembly: GCA_030537395.1. Lineage (GTDB taxonomy): Bacteria > Bacillota > Clostridia > Christensenellales > Aristaeellaceae > RUG563. The sequence continues at coordinate 3,591 of JAUNMW010000197.1, forward strand.
CCCCCAAGGCCAAAGCCACTGCCGCGCCGAAAGCCACGGCCAGGCCCAAGGCCACGGCCACGCCTCAGCCCGCGCCTGACCAGGAAGCCATTACCGTGGTGTTCGGCCAGGATTATTCGGACAAGGATCACGTGGCGTATTATCTGCACACCTATGGCGAACTGCCGCCCAACTACATCACCAAGAACCAGGCGCAGGATCTGGGCTGGGTGAGCAGCTGGGGCAATCTGTGGCAGGTGGCCCCCGGCAAGAGCATCGGCGGCGACCGCTTCGGCAATTACGAGGGCCAGCTTCCCACGGCCAAGGGCCGGAAATACTTTGAATGCGATATTGATTTTGACGGCAAATACCGCAACGCCAAGCGCATTATTTTCAGCTCTGACGGGCTGATCTTCTACACCGAGGATCACTACAACACCTTTGAAGAAATTACGTTTGAGGAGTAACTGCCATGAACAGAGTACAGCTTTCCGCCCGCTCTTGGGACACGCCTGAAAAGGCGCACGAGGATTTGGCGAAGGCCCTGGCCTTCCCGGATTATTACGGCCGCAATTTAGACGCGCTGCACGATTGCCTCACCGAGCTTCCGGACACCCAGCTGGTGATCGAGGACTGCGCCGCTGCCGCCGCTCAAATGGAAAAATGGCCCGGCTTCCTGTCCGTGTTCTTTGATTCCGCGGCGGAAAATCCCCGGCTGGAAATCAAGCTGGTGCCGGGAAACGGAGATTACGGGAAATGAGCGATTTTCTGCCTGTTCTGCTGGAGAAATACCAGGTGCGGCGCTCAAAGAAGCAGAAGGATGATTTTATTGCCTATGCCCAGGCGGTTTCTCACAGCGCCGGGTATCCCTTCCGGGAGGAAGCAAACAACAAAAGCCGGAACCTGATCGCGGGGGATGTGGAAAACGCGAAAGTGATTTTCACCGCCCATTACGATACCTGCGCCGAAATGCCCCTGCCCAATCTGATTTACCCGGAGAGCAGGGTGAAAACCTTACTGGTGCAGATGCCGCTTGTCCTAATGATGGTGGCGCTGTCCTTTGGGGCGGCTTTTCTGGTGGGAAAGCTGAGCGGGGGAAGAGTGGAAACCCTGATCGCCTGGTATGTGGTGTATTTGGGACTGTTCGCGCTGATATACTTTGGCCCTTCCAATCCCCACACCGCCAACGACAATACCTCCGGTGTGGCCGCGCTGATGGAAATCATGAATGCCCTGCCGGATGAAATGAAACACGACGCCGCGTTCATTTTCTTCGATCAGGAGGAAATGGGCAAGGTGGGCTCCAAAGCGTATGCCAAGGCACATCCCGGCATCACGGAGGGAAAGGTGCTTTTGAACCTGGACTGCGTGGGGGACGGGGACGATTTTCTGATCATTGCCCCCAAAAACGCGGATGAAAAGCTGCTGGAAGCTTTGAAAGCAGCGTTCCAGGATAAAAACGGCAAGCGCGCTGTGCATTGCAGCGCGGAAAAGGTGAGCTACAATTCCGACCAGAAATCCTTTTCCAACGGCGCGGCGGCTGCGGCCTGCCGGAAGGGAAGATGGGGCTATCATGTGCCCCGCATTCATACCCGGCGGGACGTGATTTGCGAGGAAAGCAATTTGAACTATGTCACCGCATGCGCGGTGAAGCTGACCGATTATGTGAGCAACCAATAATCAGGAGGATATTGTTATGAGCAGATTGGGCGATTTGATTCGTTTGGAGCGCACCCGTCAGGGCCTGACCCACAAGCAGGTGGCCCGGAAATGCGGCGTCAGCGATAAATATTTGATGGAAGTGGAAGCGGGCACCCGCATCATTGCGGATGATCAGGCCCGGCGCATTCTGAAATCCATGGGCATGACCCAGCAGACGGAGAGCGATTTCACGCTGGACGATATTGCCGCCACCGTGGATTTGCAGTCCGCCGTGCCCCAGCTGACCAAGGCGGTGGAAAGCAAAAAACCCGTGAAGCCCAATGAAAAACAGGAGGTAGCCGCGGAAACCGATCCCGGCGTGGCGGGCTCCATTTGGCTGGACGCGCTCAGCGGCGTGCTCAAGCATGTGCCTGTTTACAACGCGGTCATGAAGGAAGTGGGCCATCGGCTGCTGCCCATCACCAACGGCAAAATCGAAGGGGCGTCCCCGGACAAGGTGTTTTATTTCATGGCCCCGGATAATGATCTGCGGGGCTTTAGGGTGCAGCGGGGCGATCTTTTGCTGGTGGTTCCCGCCCAGGCCGCTGTGGATGGGGCCATCATGCTTTTGCAGACCCCCCAGGGCCGCCTGCTTCGCAAGGTGAAGCGGGTGAACGATTATCAGGCCATGCTGCAAAAATACAACGAGGCCTTCGAGAGCGAAATCAAAAATTTCAATGAACTCACCTTCGTCGGCCGCTGTGTGCGCCTGGAAGCGGATTTGACGTAATCGTGCAAGTTAATACTGTTAGCAGTATTGTTCTCAAGGATGAATTATATAGCGAGCAAAAGGGTTACGCTGGGGCTATCCGCCCCAGACCCCGACCAGGGTGTTGAACACCCTGGACCCACAATAGCGGATGTTGCTTGGTAGGTAGAGAAATCGATGCTCCCGCTGTTTCTTGCAAGAGGTTGAAGCCAAACGGGTGTGCACTCCTGCCGCTTTCGGGCACGGCGGGGCCGTATCCCGCCTCCGCCAGTGGCGGAAAAAGGCGGGAGAAGGCCCAATGAGGCACAGAGCGCAAGGGCCTGCGCTTGTCGCTGGCCCTTGCACGACAATGCCGAATTGTGGAAAAAAGCCGCCAGGCCGGATGCTTTGCATCCGGTGAAAATAGGTGAAATCGGGCGGGGGAAAGGCCGCCTATTGTTGC
>JAUNMW010000198.1 GCA_030537395.1 Clostridia bacterium
AGGGCGGTCACCGCCCTGGTCGGGGTTTGGGGCGGATAGCCCCAACGTATCCCTTTAGTTGGCACTAACTCAGCAACTTAAAGGGCGTTTTTATGAAGAATAGGAGTAAAGCTATGACACACTATGAAGTTTTTGCCGCCTGTTTCCCGGAATTGGATTTGTGTGAAGAAGCGTTTGAAAATATGTTGCCCATCAGTGCGGAAAATGTGATCGAGCGCAGAGAAAAGGACGAACTGATCGGGTATGCCGTGACGGAGAAGAATGCGCTGCGGCTTTTGTGCGTGCTGCCGGAATATCAGGGAAAAGGCGTCGGATCGGCGCTGCTGAACGAAGCGGAAAGCAGGCTTCGCCAGGCGGGAGCAAAGGAACTGATCGTGGGCGGAACGGACTCCCGGCTGTTCATCGGCGCGCCGGAAAAGGTCAAGGGCTTTTTTGAAAAGCGGGGATACCCCATGACCGATCATTACGATGAAATGACAGGTAATTTGGCGTCCTTTCGCGCCGCGGATTTTTCGCTGCCCGTGCCGGAAGGGGTCGCCTTCGGCTGGTATCACGGGGATTTTGAAAAAATGCGGCAGGCGGTGGCCCAGGTGGATGATAGCTGGCCCCAGTATTTCCATGAGGATCAGCCTGTATTCTGCGCCATACTGAACGGCGAAATCGCCAGCTTCTGCGCGGTGGATGAATGGGAAAACTGCCTGCTGTCCAATGGGCGCAATCGGGTGGGGGCTCCGGGCTGCGTGGGCACGGTGCCCGCGTTCCGAAGGCAAGGGATCGGCTTGAAAATGGTGGCGCTGGCCTGCGAAGAACTGAAGAAAAGGGGCTGCGATACCGTTTTTATCCACTATACCGGCGTGGCGCATTGGTACGCCAAGCTGGGCTTCCGGGTGTTTTTAACGCAGTATTTCTGCCGGAAGCGGCTGTAAAACTGGCCGAATGCTTTCAGGAACACGATCATGCAAAGGGAGTTGAGAGCGGAGAGTTGAGATATGTATATAAATATTCCTCCAATTGGTAAACACAATATCATCTCAACTCTCAACTCTTTACGCTCAACTCTGAATTGCATTGTTCAAAAAGTGTTCAAATTTTTGTAAAAATTGGCGCTTACAATGATCTCGTACTTGAAAGATAGTACACACAAAAAGAATCAAAGATTTTCGATAGAAAGGAAAGATCCGTATGAGAAAGCATTCTTCATTGTACTTTGGCATTCTGGCCGTTGTGCTGGCCATGGTGATGATTGGCACCACCGTGATTTCAGCGGGCGCGGCCTCCAACAGCATTTCTGAGGAAGAAATCAATGCCATCGTGAACACCACCACCGACGCCAGCCAGGTGACCAGTCCCTTCATTGAGGTGGCCAACAATGTGCGCAACAGCGTGGTGGGCGTGAATAACTATACCGTCACTTCTCCTTCTTACGGCTTTGGCTTCGGCTATGGCTACGGCTACGGCAATCCCCAGCAGGAGCCCCGGGAATCCCTGAGCGGCACCGGCTCCGGCGTGGTGATTTCCAATTACGGCCATGTGCTCACCAATTATCACGTAATCGAGGGCTCCTCCCGCGTGACCGTTACCACCGCCCTGGACGAATCCGAGCATGACGCTCAGGTGGTGGGCTATGACGCCGACCTGGATATCGCCGTGCTGCTGGTGCCCGATCTGGACCTGCCCGCCGTGCCCCTGGGGGACAGCGATCAATTGCAGGTGGGCGAATACGCTATCGTGATCGGCAACCCGCTGGGTGAAGATTTCGCCCGCACCATGACCGTGGGCGTGGTCTCCGCCCTGGACCGTCAGGTGACTGACAGCACCACCGACCGCTACGGCCGCCGCACCACCATCACCAACACCATGATTCAGGTGGACGCCGCCATCAACTCCGGCAACTCCGGCGGCGGCATGTTCAACACCCTGGGACAATTGCAGGGCATTCCCGCCCGGAAGTATTCCTCCAACGGCCTGTTCTCCGCCAGCATCGATAACATCGGCATGTGCATCCCCGTCAACGTGGCCAAGCCCCTGATCACCGAAGTGCTGCGGGATTACAACGGCGATAACGTGACCCGGGGTACCCAGGCCGCCAATGGCAATGAACCCACCGCGCCCCTGTACGGCAAGCCCCGGCTGGGCGTTACCGTGGGCACCCTCTCCAACGCTTCCCGCTACGGCCTGCCCCAGGGCGCTGTGGTGAAGGCTGTGGACGCCGGCTCCCCCGCGGAGGAGGGCGGCATCCTGCCCGGCGATATCATTGTGGAAGTGGACGGAAATTTGATTTCCAGCACCTCTGCCCTGACCAGCCTGCTTGGCAATTATCAGGAGGGCGACGAGGTTTCCGTAAAGGTGTATCGGGATGAAGCGCTGGCTTCCCAGATCGATCAGGATGCCTGGGATATGACCGACGTTGGCAACGGCAGCTATGTGGATTTGACCGTGACCCTGCGTATGGTGGACGACCTGAACAGCTGATGAAACAATCGATCCCGCTGTCCCCAGTGGACGGCGGGATTTTTGGCTTTTGTCCGGCGCATGACCGGAATGAAATTGTAAATATTGGCTGCCAAAGTCCGCTGAAGCTCGCTTTGGATTGACAGAACGGCCCGATTTATGCTATCATGGGCCCATGGCGCTGAAAAACAAAGCCGTCCAAAAGGAATGACATACATTTTACATATATGGAGGAAAGAATTACGAAAAAGCTGATCACGATCCTGCTGCTGGTATGGATGATAGGGATCCTTCCCCAGACCCTGGCGGAAGAAGCTTCTCCGGCGCATACCAGCGATCATCAGACCCGGGAAATACTGCACGGCACGGCTCAGACGGTGGATATCGGAAATGAAAGCGTGCATGCGGTGGTGCGCATTTATGATTTGTACTGCGATGATTGCGGCCGGGTGATTGAAGAGCATATCAGGACGGAGGAGAATCAGGAAAGCCACGCCTGGGAAACCGCGCGGGTGGAACCCACTTGTGAAAATGAGGGCGTGGAAATCCGCATTTGCGCCGCCTGCGGCATGCAGATACAGGAAACGCTGCCTGTGCTGAATCACCAGTTTGCAGGCGTATCTCAATTGATGCGCCGGGAAGCGGGCGTTGTGCAGGGCAGCGGGGAGTATGCCGGAAGGACCGTTGGCCGCATTGCTTCGGCCCCCACCTGCACGGACAGCGGCAGCGGCACGCTGATTTGCGTGTTCTGCGGAAGCGCGGAGCAATCCGTGGAAATTCCCGCCCTGGGCCATGATTGGGGTGATTGGGAGGATGCGGACATTCCCGCCGAAAAAATCTGCGTAACGGACGTGACGGTGGTGCGGCGCTGCCTTGTGTGCGGGGAAGAGGAGCGCAGGACGGTATCTCCGGCCCCCGGCCATCAATGGGAAGAAGACGCCCGGGTGGAGCCCTCCTGCACGGAGCCGGGCGTGAGGCACCAGACCTGCACCGTATGCGGAGCAGGCAATATGGACGCCATTTTGCCGCTGGGCCATGAATACGCGGACCTGGAACCGTTTGTGAAGCACACGGTGGGCGATGTGATGGGCTCGGGCGCGTATGCGGGCAGGGTGATCGGCACGGTGACCATTGCCTCCACCTGCGAAAAAACTGGCAGCGGTACGCAGCTTTGCCTGCGCTGCGGGGAAGGCAGCCAGCGCGTGGTCATTCCTCAGGGCGATCATCGCTGGGGCGAATGGGAAGCTGAAACGATTCCGGCTGAAATGGTCTGCACCACCGACGTGGAAGGCGTCCGCACCTGCCTGGACTGCGGAAAAATAGAAACCCAGGTGCTTTCGCCCGCGCCGGGGCACAAATGGGTGGCGGTGAGCTATCAGGAGCCCACCTGCACCGAGGCGGGAGAAGCCGTGCGGCAATGCTCCGTGTGCGGCGCGGAGGAAACCTTTGAAACGCCCGCCATGGGCCACAGCTATATGTGGGTGGATCTGTCCACCCCCTCGCCAGATGCCAGCGGCGTCCGGGAATACCGCTGCATGGTGTGCGGCGATGTAGCCCAGAGCCAGAACGTAGCCTATGCACAGATGTTTTATAACAACACCATCACCTCCTTTGGCCCCATGATGCGGGATCTGATCGGCGGCAGCGCCTGGTATCGGGTGACGCCTCTGGATATTTCCGAGGACGGCGTTTACACGTACCCGCTCATCGCCAGCAATATGTACACTGTGGGCACGGCTACCGTGCTGATCGATCAGGGCGTGCAAACCGTTACCTACCGCCTGAATTCTCCTCAGATCAACGTCCACTCTGAATCCCTGGTGTTTTATCCCAATCTGGACGCCCTGCGCACGGGAGAAAACGCCGTTTCCATCGAATTCGGGAATCCGGTGTCGCTGGTGGATTATTTCGGCAAGGATGAGCGCGTGATCATGGCCATTACCCTTCGGGCTGATTACGATGCCCGGGGAGCGGGCATTCAGAGCATTTATGAGGATCAGGCGCTGATGGAAACGCTGATGGAGCTGATGGACTGAAGGCAAGCGCTTTGCTTGATGCGTAAAAGCGATCTTTCATGAACGAAGGAGAGAACAGAGCACAGAGTACAGATTTAAATGGTCTGTATAAGGGATCGCATCTCTTCGCGACCATTATATCATCTGTACTCTGTACTTTGGACCCTGTGCTCTCTTGCAGAATTAAAATGCTCTTTTCCATCATTGATTTGAAATTTCCTGTTGGAAAGCGCCGGGGGCCGGAAACGGTTTCCGGCTTTTTCGTTATCCTTTTTTCGTCATACCTTTTCAGAACCCGGCATATGTATTTCATGAGATGGGATCATGTGAAGGAGGAAAAAGGCATGGAGCAGGGCAATGAACGGGGAGCGCGGCCCCTGTATCGGGATATTGCGGAAAGAACCCAGGGAGATTTATATATCGGCGTGGTGGGCCCGGTTCGCACGGGGAAGAGCACCTTTATTTCCGCATTCATGGAGCAGATGGTGCTGCCCTTGATGGCGGCGGGGCCCCGGCGGGACCGGCTGACGGATGAGCTGCCCCAATCCGGTTCCGGCCGCACCGTGATGACCACGCAGCCCAAATTCATCCCGGGGGAGGGCGCGGCGGAAATTCAATTGGAGCCCCATGTAACGGCCCGGGTGCGCATGGTGGATTCGGTGGGGTATCTGATTCCGGGCGCGCTGGGCACCCAGGAGGGGGACGCGGCCCGCATGGTATCCACCCCCTGGGCCCCGGAAGATATGCCCTTTGAGGAAGCGGCGGCCCTGGGTACCCGGAAGGTGATCAAGGATCATGCCACCGTGGGCGTGGTGGTGACCACCGACGGCACCGTGGCGGACCTTCCCCGCTCCAATTATGTGAACGCGGAGGAGCAGGTGATCCGTCAATTGAAAGCGCTGGGCAAGCCCTTTTCCGTGCTCCTGAATTCCGCTCATCCGGAAAGCGGCGACGCCAAAGCCCTTCGGGCTTCCCTGGAAAGCAAATATGATGTGCCGGTAACGCTGCTGAACGTGAAGGAAATGAACGCGGAGGATATGCAGCGGGTGCTGTCGGATCTGCTGCTGGAATTCCCGCTCAGGGAAGTGCGTTTCCGGGTGCCCGGATGGATGGGGGCCCTGGATGAAAGCCATTGGCTGCCGGCCCACACGCTGGATGTGATCCGCGGCCTGGGGAATACCCTGAAAAAGGTGCGGGATAAAGGGGAAATCACCTCCGCTTTCTCGGATTCTGAATATCTGCTTACGCCAAGGGATGAGACGGTTCATCTGGGAGAAGGCGCCGTGTCCTATGATCTGCCCGTGCGGGAGGGCCTGTTCAACCAAATTCTCAGCGAGCAATGCGGCGAAACCATCACGGGGGACGCCCATCTGCTGTCCCTGATGAAGGAATTGGTTGCGGCCAAGCGGGAGTACGACCGGGTGGCCGGGGCGCTGAAGGCGGTGCAGCAGACAGGCTACGGCCTGGTGACCCCGGCCATGAGCGAAATCCATTTGCAGGAGCCGGAACTGATGCGCCAGGGCAGCCGCTACGGCGTGAGACTGCGGGCCAGCGCCCCCACCCTGCACCTGATCCGTTCCGATATCGAAACGGAAATCGCGCCTGTGCTGGGCACACAGGAGCAAAGCGAGGCCTTTGTGGATACCCTCAACGAGCAGTATGAAAAGGATCCCCAGAGCCTTTGGGAAACCAATTTTTTCGGAAAATCCCTCAAGGATTTGATTCAGGAAGGCGTGAATACCAAGCTCAGCCGCCTGCCGGTGGATACCCAGGAAAAGGTGCAGTCCGCTCTGACCAAAATGCTTAATGAGGGCGAGGGCGGGATGATTACGATTTTGCTTTAAAGAGCCCTTTAAATTACTTAGTTAGTTCCGACTAAGGAGTACGCTGGGGGCTACGCGCCCCCAGTTCCGCAGCCTCAATCGTCGCAACTCGCCTTCATGGCGAGATTG
>JAUNMW010000199.1 GCA_030537395.1 Clostridia bacterium
TGCAATTTTTCTTGCAATTTTCACCCGTTCAGCCGTTCAATCGCTTCCAATTGCTTCATGACACTGTGGTGTCTGGTGCGGGCATAGATGGTTTCAACCATTCTTGTATCTTTATGCCCCAGTAAGTCAGCCACTTGTGCGGAGGTCTGACCGCTTTCTTTCGCTTGTGTGGCGAAAGTTGTGCGGAAATCATAAGGCGTGTAGCCTTTGATGCCCAAATGCTCAAACGCTCGTTTCCTGACCCTTTCTTTGTGGGAATAGCACCAAGGCGCATCTCCTCCAAGAATGAAGCCAAAACTGTGCATCGTGGAGGTCAGAACTTGCTTGGGTATACGGGTAATAAGAATGGTGCGGTTGGAATTTTCTGATTTTGGGGTGTCTATGCAAGGCTTACTATTATCGGGATAGGTAACAGCCCGCCGTACATAACCAAAGTTCTGTTCCAAGCACAAATCTTCCCACCGCAACCCCAATACTTCTTCTGGACGCATACCCATAGGATAAAACGTTGTTATCCTGAAACAAATTTCCGCATATGCAGCAGCGCGTTTTTCTCCAGCCGGGACACCTGGGCCTGGGAAATACCGATTTCGCTGGCCACCTCCATTTGGGTGCGGCCCTCGAAAAAGCGCAGGCGCAGGATTTTCTTTTCCCGGTCGTTCAATCGCCGCATGGCTTCCTTGATGGCGATGTGCTCCAGCCAGTCCTCATCCTGGTGCTTGTCGTCCCGCACCTGATCCATGATATATATGGCGTCGCCGCCATCGTTGTATACAGGTTCAAAGAGGGAAATGGGGTCCTGAATGGCTTCCAGGGCGAACACCACGTCTTCCCGGGGCACATTCAGCTCCTGGGCCATTTCCTCCACCGTAGGCTCCCGGTGCAGGCTGATCACCAGCCGGTCCCGGGCCTGAAGGGCCTTATAGGCGGTGTCCCGCAGGGAACGGCTGACCCGGATGGGGTTGTTGTCCCGCAGATAGCGCCGGATTTCGCCGATGATCATGGGCACCGCGTAGGTGGAAAAGCGCACGTTCTGTGTCACGTCAAAATGATCCAGCGCCTTGATCAGGCCGATGCAGCCCACCTGAAACAGATCGTCCGCGTTTTCCCCCCGATTATTGAAGCGCTGGACCACGCTGAGTACCAGCCGCAGATTTCCCTGAATAAATTCTTCTCTCGCCGCGCGGTCGCCGCCGTGCACCAGCGGGAATAATTCGCGCATGCGTTCATTGGTGAGTACGGGCAGCGCCGAAGTATCCACGCCGCAGATTTCCACTTTGTTCGTTGCCATACTGCCACCTCCGTCAAAAGCAGTATGGCACCGCAAAGACGGGGTTATGCAGAAAGAAACGGAAAAATATTTCTTATGAAACGATAAAACGGCGGAGAATATCCGTTGTTTATGGAATCATTCGCGCAGCTGTCTGTCCCGTTCCAAGGATTTGAATTTGCCGTGGATGCGGTTCAGGGAATCGATCAGCAGGGAAGCGCAGAGAAGATGGATGCAGCCAATGTGCAGCCCGTTTGGGTCACTGCTGATGCCGATCCAATGTTCATAAGGCAGGTGGACCCAAAGGATATTCCCGGTTTTTTTCAAATGTCCGGTCCTGGCATCCGGACCGCCTCCATAGACTTCCGATGTATCGTGATGCCATTACATCGATGAACGATATCGTTAATCAATATCCTTTTGAAAATAACTGATTTTGCATGAAATCTTTCGCAGAACATTGTGAAATCTTTTCCCCCTCTGCGCTTGTAAGCCGGGCTTTTCCATGCTATAATGAAAATTGGGGTGTTATCCCCAGGAGAGGGAATTCAAGTATGTTTATTGCCAATGGATGGAAGGATTTTGAGGTGCTGGACACCGGGAATGGGGAAAAGCTGGAGCGCTGGGGGGATTATTTGCTGGCGCGGCCCGATCCTCAGGTGATCTGGCCCCGGGGAAACGAGCGGCTGTGGCAGAAGGCACAGGCCCACTATACCCGCAGCGAGCGGGGCGGCGGCGCGTGGGAATTCCGGGATAAGCTGCCGGAAAAATGGGTGATCACCTACGGGGATTTGAAGTTTTATGTGCGGCCCACTGGCTTTAAGCACACGGGGCTTTTTCCCGAGCAGGCGGCCAACTGGGATGCCATGGGGCAGATGCTGAAAAAGCGGCCCGGGGCACGGGTGCTGAACCTGTTTGCTTACACGGGCGGCGCAAGCTTGGCCTGCGCGGCAGCGGGCGCCCATGTGACCCACGTGGACGCGGCCAAGGGCATGGTGCTGTGGGCCAAGGAAAACCGGGAGCTGTCCGGCCTGCCCGAAACCAGCTTCCGCTTTATCATCGAGGACGCGCTGGCGTTCGTGAAGCGGGAGATCCGCCGGGGCAGCAAGTATGACGGCATTGTGATGGACCCGCCCAGCTATGGCCGGGGCCCCACGGGTGAGGTATGGAAGCTGGAAAACGAGCTTTATAACCTGGTTGCCACCTGCGCCGGGGCGCTGTCCGACGACCCCTTGTTTTTCTTCATCAACAGCTACACCACCGGCTTCCAACCCGCGGTACTGCAGAATATCCTGCAAAAAACGGTGGCCGTTCAGTACGGCGGCGTGATCGATTCCCAGGAGTTGTGCCTGCCTGTTCATTCCGGCGGTGTGCTGCCCTGCGGGGCCACGGGCCGGTGGATGGCAGGACGGTGAAAGATTTCTGGGGGAACCGTTTTTAAGTCAAAAGCGGTTCCCCCAGGCCCCTTCCGAAAACCGCATAAAAAAGCAGCGGTCCCGCAGGGGCTCAAAGGCCCTCTATCGCAAGAAGCGAAGAGCGGAGTTGCTGCTGAACCTATGCTATCACAAAACTGTGAGAAAATCAATAATTTAGCCTTTATAGACTTCATTTACTTCGGAGGTATATCATGGACAAGCCCACCATTCTCTATGAGGACAATCACCTGATCGTGGCGGTGAAGCCCCAGAACCTGCTTACCCAGAGCGACGATACCGGGGACGAAAACCTGCTGGACCAGATCAAGGAATACGTGAAGGAAACCTACAATAAGCCCGGCGAAGCCTACATTGGCCTGGTGCACCGGATGGACCGGCCTGTGGGGGGCCTGCTGGTTTTTGCCCGCACCAGCAAGGCGGCGGCCAGGCTTTCCGAGCAGGTGAAGGTGCATGAGCTGAACCGGCAGTACGTGGCCGTGGTGGAGGGCGACGCCCCGGACCGGTTCACCTATGTGGACTATCTGGCCAAGGATCCGGAAAAGAACATGGTGACGGTGCTGCCCGCTTACCTGAAGCTGCAGGGCAAGGAAGCCATTCTGCATGGCCGCACCATCGCCCGGCGGGACGGTCTCAGCCTGGTGGCGATCCAGTTGGAAACGGGTCGGGCCCATCAGATCCGCGTGCAGATGCAGCATGCGGGATACCCCCTGTGGGGCGATCACCGCTACGGCAACGGCAAGGCGAAGGAACAGATCGCCCTGTGGGGCATGCGGCTTTCCTTTGCTCACCCCATCAGCAAGGAGCAAATGCTGTTCATCGCGCCTACCCCGGAGGAAAAGCCCTGGCTGTACTTTGAGCGGGAGCTGCGGGGTCTGGAAACCATCTGGCCCCAGATCAAGCCCGCGGTGGAGCAGCAGTAAAGCATCATGAAAAAACTGATGCTGCCGGGGATCGCCCTTTTGCTATGCCTTCTTTTCCTGCTCTGCCGGGCGGAGGAAAGCGGGAGGGTGTATGTGTTTGGGAATTTTTACTTCGGCATGCCCATCGCTGAAATGCGCGCCCTGGACCGGGATCACGCGGCGCTGAACGATGCGGACGTGGAGCGGGGCCTTCAGCAAATGACCCTGATCAGCGATAATTTTGTGGTTACTCTGTGGTTTGAGGGGATGGGGGACGACGCGCCGCTGACGGAAATGGATTTCGCGTTTTATATGCCGCCGGACAGCCTTGCCATGGTGAATGACCGCCTGCAGATCCAGACCAGCCGATTCACCGTGAACGCAGTGTATGCTTACGTGGAACGGCTTTGCAAAAAGACCTTCGGGTCCGGTGAAGATGTAACCGGCGGCGCGCTGCCGCTGCACCCGCTGCTTTTTAAAAACGATGAAAATGCCCCGTCCCTGACCCGGCTTCGGGAGTATTCTCAGCCGGATGGGGATCGGCAGGATGTGATATTGCATCTGGTGGCGGAGGGCGAATACAGCGTCAATTATTTGATTTGCCGACAGGCGGATGAAACAATCATAAAGTGAGGACAGAATGAGCAATCCAGTCACCTTTGAATTACTGCACGTCTGCAAGCAGTCCGGGGCCCGCCTGGGCGTGCTGCACACCCCCCATGGGGATATTCCCACGCCTATTTACATGCCGGTGGGCACCCAGGCCACGGTGAAGGCCATGACGCCCCGAGAGCTGGAGGAAATTCAGGCCAAGATCATCCTGAGCAACACGTACCACCTGCATCTGCGCCCAGGCGAGGACATTATCCGGGAAGCGGGCGGGCTGCACAATTTTATGGACTGGCATCGGCCCATCCTGACGGACAGCGGCGGGTTCCAGGTGTTTTCCCTGGCGGAGCTGCGCAAGATCACCGAGGAAGGGGCCGCCTTCCGCAGCCATCTGGACGGCAGCAAGCAGTTTATCAGCCCGGAAATTTCCATGGACATTCAGGAGGCCCTGGGCAGCGATATTGCCATGGCCTTTGACGTGTGCTCCGCCTACCCTTGCGACCATAAAACCGCTGAAGAAGCCATGCACCGCACCCACCGCTGGGCCGAGCGCTGCAAGAAGCATCATACCCGGTCCGATCAGGCGCTGTTCGGCATCGTGCAGGGCGCGTTTTTTAAGGATCTGCGCATTGAATCCGCCAAGACCCTGGCCGATATGGATTTCCCCGGCTACGGCATCGGGGGCCTGTCCGTGGGCGAGCCCAAGCCCATCATGTATGAAATGCTGGAGGAAATCGAGCCCTACATGCCCAAGAACAAGCCCCGTTACCTGATGGGCGTGGGGACTCCGGATTGCTTCCTGGAGGGTATCCTGCGGGGCATTGATATGTTCGACTGTGTGCTGGCCACCCGCATTGCCCGCAACGGCACCTGCTTCACCCGCAATGGCCGGCTGGTGGTGCGCAACGCCCAGTACGCCCGGGATTTCACGCCCATCGAGGAAGGCTGCGACTGCTACGCCTGCCAGCATTTCTCCCGGGCTTATATCCGCCATCTGCTGAAAGCGGAGGAAATCACCGGCGGACGGCTGAACTCCATCCACAATCTGCGCTTCCTGATCCGCATGATGGAGGAAATCCGCCAGGCCATCGCCGAAGACCGCTTCCTGGATTACCGGAAGGAATTTTACGAAAAATACGATATGTCCCGGAACTTCTGAATGGATGCAGCCCAAGCTTCCCGCGCGACGATTGCGGCCGCCAAAGGAATGAAAACAGGATCATATCAAATTGTCTGGGAACATCTCATTTTCATGCATTGTTGCTTTTGACGCTGGGCTTTGAGGAGCCTAAAAAGGAGCTGACAGGATGCGTTACGCGCTGATCACGGGTACGGATCACGGCATTGGCTTGGAACTGGCCCGGCAATTGCTGGAACGGGGATATTTTGTGACCGCGTGCCGGGTGGACCCCAAGGAAGAACAAATCGACGAACTGCAAACGGCGCATCCGGAAAGCATGCAGGTGCTTACCGTGGATATCGGTCAGGACGGCAGCGTGGCGGCCATGAAGGCAGCCGTCGAAAACAGCACGCCTTATTTGGATCTGCTGATCAATTGCGCGGGGATCCTGGGCGATATGCAGAAAACGATCGGCGATACGCTGGATTTTGATGAAATGCTGCGGGTGATCAACGTGAACGCTCTGGGGACTCTGCGAATGACCAACGCGCTGGCCAGCCATCTGCTGCGGGGAGAAGAAAAATTGATCGTGAATATTTCCTCCGAAGCAGGCAGCATTCAGGATTGCTGGCGGGTAGGCTGGTTTGGCTATTGCATGAGCAAGGCAGCCAACAACATGCAGGGGGCGCTGACGCAAAATGCCCTGCGCGCCCAAGGCGTGCGGGTGCTGCAAATTCATCCCGGCCATGTGGCCACCTATATGCGGGGCCATTTGGACACCACCGCTTCCGTATCGCCTCCGGATTCCGCCGCGGGCATCCTGCGCGTGGTGCTGGATATGCCTCTGCCCCCGTCGGATCGTCCGCTGTATTTGGATTATCAGGGAAAAGAACTGCGGTATTAAATTGCTGCATTATAAATTCTTAGCAGTAGTTTTCTTAAGGATAAAAAGCAAACTGCAAGCCAAACAAGGGGCTACGCTGGGGGCTGCGCGCCCCCAGACCTGCGCCAGGGCGGTGACCGCCCTGGAC
>JAUNMW010000200.1 GCA_030537395.1 Clostridia bacterium
CAACTCTTAACTCTCAACTCCAAACACTCAGCTCTATTCCAGTTTATCCGTGTCAGAAATCAGTCCACCCGGGCCCGCTTGATCAATCGGGTGGTTTCCGCGCAGTAAATATTGATCTTTTCCGGGGGAATGTGCACATACAGCTTTTGATTGATCTGATAGTGCACCAGGCCCAATTGCTTGGCCAGGAAATCACTCTTGCCCGCCTGGAGAGACACCAGGGTTTCGGAGCCGGCGGGCTGATTGGCGTACACCGTCACCGGCAGGCAGCCCGGGGTTTCCTGCGTTTCGATGCGGATTTGTTCGGGACGCACGGCCACCACCACGTCAAATTCGCCCTGGGGCACCTTTTCATCCGTCATATCCCCCTTGGGGAACAGGTGCTCGCCCAGTTCGCTGTGCACGCGCAGCCCGTCCGCTTCCAGCCTGGCCTTGCCCTCCAGGAAGTTGATGCGGGGATTGCCGATGAAATCCGCCGCCTGCAGATCAACGGGGTTCATGTACAATTCTACCGGGGTGGATACCTGGCTCAGCTCGCCCGCCTTGAACAAGGCGATCCTGGTGGACATGGTCAAGGCTTCCACCTGGTCGTGGGTCACATAAATGATGGTGGTGCCCAGGTCCCGGTGCAAGCGCAAAAGCTCGGACCGCATGTCGATGCGCAGCCGGGCGTCCAGGTTGGACAGGGGTTCATCCAGCAGCAAAAGCTTTGGATTGCTTGCCACGGCCCGGGCGATGGCCACGCGCTGCTGCTGGCCGCCGGACAGTTCGTTGGGATAGCGCTTTTCGTATTCGTCGATGCGCATCATCTTCAGCGCGTCCTTCACCCGTTTTTCCACTTCCGCCTTGGGCAGCTTCTGGATTTTCAGGCCGAAAGCGATGTTTTCAAACACCGTCATGTGGGGCCACAGGGCGTAGCTTTGAAACACCAGGTTCAGCCCCCGCTTGCTGGGCTCCAGATAAAAGGCCTTTTCCGCGTTGATGGCCTCCTTGCCGTCAATCAGCATCACGCCGCCCTGGGGCCGCTCCAGACCGGATACCACGCGCAGTGTAGTGGTTTTGCCGCAGCCGGAGGGACCCAGCAGCGTCATGAAATCCCCGTCCTCGATGGTCAGGGTCAAGTTCTTCAGCACGTGATTGTCGCCGTAGTATTTATTGATGTTTTTCAATTCGATTTTGCTCATACCGGCTATCCTCTCATTCCTGCATTAACGGTAAATTCTCAAGAATATTCAGAAACGGTCCTTACGCCTTTCTTGGAAGGGGGTCTGGGGGAAACCATTCTTTGGGCTCCAAAGAATGGTTTCCCCCAGAGGAGCCCGTCCCCTCTAATAATTACCAGCTCTTGCCGATGTCCGCGCCGAATTTGTTGGCGATGATGTAGCACACCAGGATAAACAGCAGCACACATACGGAAATGGCATCGGCCATCTGATTGTAGCCCTCCTGAGAGTAGGTAAACGCCAGGTAGGACATGGTCTGGGTCTTCTTATCCATCATGATGATGATCAAATCCAATTCCTTGGCGATGGAAATGAAGGTGAGCATGAAACCGGAAACGAAGCCGTTCTTGGCCAGCGGCAGCACGATCTTGCGCATCCGCTGCCAGAAGGACGCGCCGTTGATGGTGGCGGCCTCCTCCAGCTCCGTGGAAATCTGCATCATATTGGCGGTGCCGGACCGGCTGGCAAAGGGGAAATGCTTGACAACGCTTGTCAGCACGATCAGCGTGAACGTACCGTACAGCGAGGGGATCAGCCCGCCCAAGTGGGACCGGGAGAACATAGCAAAATACATGGTGGAAAACGCCACGCCGCTCATGAGGTACGGGATGAATACCAGCTGCTCCGTCAGCGAGCCGTACCATTTGCCCCGGCCCCGGGTGGAAATATAGCCCAGGAACTGGCCGCACAGGGCGGTGATGATGGAAGCGATGAAAGTGAGCCGCACGGTGTTCCACAGGCTGCTGCCGAACTCAGAGTTCTGGAATATGCCGGGATAGCTGGTGTATTTCTGGGCCTGATCCACCGTGCCGATCCAGTTATACAGCGTCAGGTTATCCAGGCCGTAGCCGTTGCCAGTGGTTACCTGGAAGGTTTCCATCACCAGCACAAACATAGGCATCACCATGGCCAGCACCAGAAACACCACCAGGAACGTCATGAGCGGCACCTTGGCCCGTCCCAGCTTCATTTCCGTGCTGCGGCCGCCCTTGCCGCCGATGGTGGCGTAGGATTTGCGCACGCCGATGATGCGCTGATTGGAGAAAATGATCAGCGCCGCCAGCGCGATCAGCACCAGGCTCATGGCGTAGCCCACGTTCCGGGGCCCGTCGCTGATGAACACCTTCATTTTCGTCGCCAGCGTGTAGTACCCGATGCGGTTGCCCAGGTTGGCCGCCACGCCGTAGGTGCCGATGGATTTGGAAAGCGTCATGATGATGGAAGAAAGAATGCTGGGCAGCACCAGCGGCAAGGTGATGGATTTTAATATCTGGGGCTTGGTTGCGCCGCAGATCTCGCCCATTTCCTCCAATTCGGAATTGATGGAGCGCAGGGCGGAAGAAACGTTGATGTAAGAAAAAGCGTAATAGTGAAGGGACATACAAAGCACGATGGCAATGGGCCCGTAAGCCAGCCAGTCCGGTATCTGCATCCCCAGGCCGGCCAGGAATCCCAGGGCCCCGGAGCGCTCATTGCGAAACACCGCCAGCCAGGACAGCGCCTTGCACCAGGAGGGGATCATGTAAGGGATCACCACCAGCATGCCCAGCAGCTTTTTCCCGGGAATATCGCTGCGCACGATCAGCCATCCCAGCACCGATCCCAGCGGCACCGACACCAGCACCGTGAACAGACCCACGATCAAAGAGTTTTTCAAGGGCCCCCACAGCGTGCTTTCCGCCATATTGCTTGCCAGGATGTACCGCCAATAATACAGAGTAAAATCTCCCGGCTTGCCGCCGATCCGGCGGATTTCAGATTTAGCCGCGGTAAACGTGGAAGCCACCATTTGCAGAAGGGGGATCACGATCAGGCAGAACAAAATAATCAAACTGAAAAAAACGATCATGTTGAACGGGTTCTTCACCACATTGAAAAATTGATTTTTCAATCGTTCTTTCGTCATGGGATACTTGATTTTCTGTCGTTTCACTGAAACTTCGCCTCTTTCTGCCCATTCAACTGTCAATTCACGCATAAATCCGAGCGGATACGTTTTCGTATTTGGTCAACTTTGTCCCTATTATAACAAAAAATCATCCTTCCGTCAATGCCTGTTCCTCAGCCCAGCCGTACTTTTCTTCATAAAAAAAGTGGTTCGGGCCCTGGATTTCCTTGCATTTCCTTCTTTTCGCGGTTGGCTTTCTTGATCTTGCCAAATCTAACAATTTGATTACAGACGACAAATATTCAAACGTTTGCGCTGCCACATGTTTTTTGTCCGCTTGTCACAGCTTTCCCAATATGGTATAATTTTTCATGAATGAAAAGCAAGCCTATTTCACATGACGCAGTATTCAAAGGAGTAGGAGCCATGCAAAAGTTTCAATTATCGCCCCTGTTTACCGACGGCGCCGTGCTGTGCCGGAATAAGGAAATCCGCCTGTTCGGTACGGCGGAAACCGGGATTTCTCTTCATCTGACGCTGACGGATCAAGCCGGAAATCTGCTGGCGGAGGACGCCTTGACCGCCAAGGACGGCCGCTTCTGCTTTTTCCTGCCCCCGCAGCAGGCGCAGGAGGGCTGCACCCTCACCCTGACCGACGGGCAGGACACGGCGATGTATTCCGACGTTGCCGTCGGCGACGTATACCTGGCCTCCGGCCAAAGCAACATGGAATTGGAGCTGCAGAACGCCGACGAGGGAAAAGACCTGATCCCCGTTCATGAAAATCCCCATGTGCGCTATTTCAACGTGCCCAAGTGCCCCCGCTTCACCCCGGAAATGGAGGAAGCCAACCGAAACGCCCGCTGGATGAAGGTAGCCCCCGGCACGGCAAAGGATATGAGCGCCGTGGCCTATTTCTTCGCCATGAAGCTCCAGCCCCATCTGAATATCCCCATCGGCATCATCGACTGCTATTGGGGCGGCACCTCCGTCACCTGCTGGATGGACGAGGAAGCGCTGAATCGCACCGCCGAGGGTCAGCGCTACATGCGGGAATACGATAAACGCTGCGAAGGCAAATCCATGGAGCAGTACCTGGCCGAGGAAGCCGCCTGGATGGGCAGTCTGGACGCCTGGGCCAAGAAGGCGGACGCGCTGAAAGCTGTTCACCCCGAATACACCACCAAGGAGCTCAACGCGGAAATCGGCCCCTGCCCGCCCTGGGATCCCCCGGCCGGAACCGGATCCCCCTACCGTCCCCACGGCCTGTTCCATACCATGCTGGAGCGGGTGATCCCCGCCGCGCTCACCGGCGTGCTGTTCTATCAGGGCGAGGAGGATTCCTGGCGCACCACGCAGTATGATATTCTGCTTTCCACTTATATTATCAGGCTGCGGGAGCTGTTCCGGGATCATGAACTGCCCTTCCTGAACGTGCAGCTTCCCATGTGGATCGACGGCGCGGCCACGGAGGACAGCAAGCTTTGGCCCCGCCTGCGCATGGCCCAGCAGAAGGTTTACCGCAATTTCCGCAATACCGGCCTGGCCGTCCTGCTGGATCAGGGAGAATTTGACAACATCCACCCCACCAACAAGCGGGTGGTGGGCGAACGGCTGTTTGAATCCGCCCTGGACGTGATCTATCATCAGCCCGCCCGGCTTTCCCCCTTTGCCATTGGCAAATGCCAAAAAGACGGCAAGCTGTACATTTCCCTGTCCGCCCCCGTCGCGGATCGGGGCGAAGGAGATCTGCTGCTGGAAATCGCCGGAGAGGATGGAAAATTCCATCCCGCGGACGCACAAATAAACGGCGATACCTTGATTCTCTCCAGCCCCGCCGTCCCCCGGCCCTGCATGGCCCGCTACGCCTGGACGGATTACGCTATCGTGCGCCTGTTTGGTGAGAACGGCCTGCCCCTGGCTCCCTTCTGCATTGAATAAAGATTGATCCGCCAAAAAGCCTGGAATTCTGTTTTTCGTCAGAATTTCAGGCTTCTTTTGAAAGATCATCTCATGGAATATGCTTGACCGCCGCCGTGGCGCTGGCCTTATATTCTTCGCGTTCTAAAAATTCTGCTGCAACGGGTGAATTCAGTTTTTTTGCATACGGTATCGCTTGCGGCCATCTGCGGCAGCCAATGAAATGTCCATATCTGTAAGTTGAGAATTGTTTTTTCATGTGATATACTTGCATTGAATCGGCAAAATCGATCATTGAGGAGGCAAGCATGGAACTCAGGAAGGTCTTTGATACGATACCGGAACAGTTTGACCGGTTCAGGCCAAGATACAGCGAGGAATTGTTTCAATGCCTGATTCATTATGCTGGGATTTGCCCGAAGAAAAAAGTTCTGGAAATCGGGCCGGGGACAGGACAGGCCACAGATCCAATTCTGAAAACCGGATGCGACTATAACGCCATTGAGCTCGGAGAGCATTTATATGCAAAGATGATAGAAAAATACGGCAAGTTCTCCAACTTCCATATTGTGAACGATGATTTTATTACCTATGATTTTGGATCACAAAGATTTGATATGATCTATTCAGCGGCGACGATCCAGTGGATTCCCGAGGATGTGGCATTTTCAAAAACGTTCAAATTGCTCAAGCCGGGCGGAGTTCTGGCCATGATGCTGACAAAAGCAGATTACAAAACGCCCAATGAAGAACTCTATGCGAAAATTCAAAAGCTGTACGATCAGTATTATAAGCCGGATATTCCTTATACTCATGGCGGCTTCAGATATGAAAACGCCCCAAACTACGGCTATGTGGATTTCGAGAGGCGCGATTTCCATGGAAGACGTGAAATGAACCCGGAGGAGTATGCGGCTTTCTGCGGCACCCATTGCGATCATATTGTGATTCCGGAGCCTTATAAAACGCTATTCTTTGAAGGGCTCAGAAATGTAGTCGCAAATAACGGGGGCAAAGTGATCTTTGAGGATACCTATGTTCTGTATTTGACAAAGAAGCCGCAAAACGCATAAGATCCACCCTGTCAAAAGACAGTTTATCAAATGGAAAGGCGCGCTTGCTCACCACCTGCCAGATGGTGAAAAGTGCGCCTGTCGTTTTTTCCGAATCAGACCGGGATTCATCCTTGAAAGCACGGATTTCAGAACGCGAACGATATCAAAACGCAGTTTCTCCCGCTGTTGCTTATTGCTGCTTCAAATATTCCACATATTCTTCCAGGCAGTAATCCATATCCCGCATTTTTTG
>JAUNMW010000201.1 GCA_030537395.1 Clostridia bacterium
TCTCAACTCTTAACTCTCAACTCCTTTTCTTACTTAAAGAGCTTTTCCATTCCCATTTCATTGAAACAGCGGGGCCAGGCTTTCGTCCAGCCCCGCTGTGATGTGTATACCGGAATCAGCGTTTACCCGGATCATAGGGAATGCCCTCGGCCTTGGGGGCCCGGGAGCTCTTGGAGGTGAACGCCAGCACCACCAGGGTGATCACGTAGGGCATCATGCGGTAAATGTTGGTGTTGATATTCAGGTTCTTGAGCAGATACACGCCGTCGCCGTTAATATCCAAAGTGGAATAGGACGCGGCGATGCACTTGAACAGGCCGAACAGCATGGCGGCCCCGCAGATATTGCCGGGTTTCCAGTTGCCGAAGATCATGACGGCCAGAGCCAGGAAGCCGAAGCCTGCCACGTCGCCGTTGGCGGAGCAGTTGGCGGTGGTGAGCACATACACAAACCCGCCCATGCCCGCCAGCGCGCCGGAAATAACGGTGCCCGCGTAACGCATTTTGATCACGTTGATGCCAAGGGACGCGGAGGCTTGGGGATTCTCACCGCAGGAACGCAGCCGCATGCCGAACCGGGTCTTGTACAGGATAATGGACATGATCACAAACACGATGATGCAGATGTAGGTAGCCACATACACCTTATCCACGAAGGTAGAGCCCAGAAAGCCCATTTCCTGACGGCGGCCATAGCCGAACATGGCCTTTTTCAGCATGAACCAGCTGGCCGCGTCGTCCTTGTACATGTTCAGGGTGTTCTGGTTGGCGATGATGCGGATGAAAAACAGCACCACGGCGGGAGCCAGCAGGTTCAGGGCCGTTCCGCCGATGGTCTGGTCAGCCTTCAGGTTGATGGCCGCAAAGGCCAGCAGCAGGCTGAACAGCGCGCCGGTGATCGCCGCAAACAGCATAGCCAGCACACAGAAGCCCTGCAGGGACCATACGTTGCCCGCGTCGTAGGCCGCCTGGAACCATCCCCACTGCTGCACGAAGCGCACAAACAGCACGCCCATGAACGCGCCGAAAATCATGATGCCTTCCAGGGCCAGGTTGATGATGCCGCTGCGTTCCGCGAACACGCCCGCCAGGGCCACCAGCATCAGCGGCACCGCGTAAATGAGGGTTTGACGAATCAGAAATGGCATTATTTCCCCACCGCCTTTCCTTTGCGCAGCTTGCCGATCCAGGTTTTGATCACCAGCATGAACGCGGACAGATACACGATCACAGCGATGATCACATTGGTGATGTACTCGTTGAACGCGGTCAGTTCCGTGAGCTTCTGGCCGCAGATCTGCAGCATGGACATGAAGGTGGCCGAGAAAATGACGCCGATGGGGTTATTGATAGCCAGCAGCGCCACCGGGATGCCGTTGAAGCCCTCCGCGGGCAGGGATTGATAGGTATTCCAGAAAAATTCCGTGTTGCCGCTCAGGTAATACAGCGCGCCGCCGGCAGCCGCCAAAGCGCCGGCGATGGCCATAGTAAGCACGATGTTGCGCCGATCCTGAATGCCGGCATAGCGGGCGGCGTAGCGGTTGGCGCCGCAGGCCTTGAGCTGATAACCCAGGGTGGTTTTTGACAGGATAATGTAAATGACAATGGCGATCAGGATCGCCACCAGGATACCGGCGTTCACCTGACTGCCCGCGAACAGGGAATCCAGGCCCATTTTGGCCGTGGCGACGCCGCCCCGGGTGGCCGCTATCTGGGCCCCCTCCGGAATGGCGGTACCCACCGTCTGGCGGACGCCGTCCACGATCACGTCGTTCATCACCGTGGAGGTCTTGTAAATGTAGCCGGATTTGGTGCCCTCCAGCACGTTTTTCAGGTTGCTGCCTTCAAAAATCCAGGTGGCCAGGTTGGCCGCGATCCAGTTGGTCATGATGCAGGCCAGCACTTCATTGATGTTCAGGTACGCCTTGAGCAGGCCGGGGATGGAGCCCCACAGGGCCCCCGCCATCATGCCCGCCAGGAACGCGATCAGCCATACCAGCCAGGCAGGCACGGCGCTGGTGGGCATGGACAGGGCCACATACAGGCTGGCCGTAGTGCCGGCCAAGTACTGACCCGGCGCGCCGATATTGAACAGACCCGCCTTGTTGCCCAGGGCCACGGACAGGCCCGTCATGATCAGCGGCACAGCCCGGAACAGCATGTTGCCGAAGGTGGTGGGGTTAAAGCCGAACACCAGGCTGCCCGCGGCGTCGCGGCCTTTGGCAAACAGCCCGGCCACCACCAGCCGCAAGCCTTCCCAGGCCCCGGCAATGCCCAGGGTGGGGTTGGTCAAGCCCACGACCAGGATCACCAGGCCGCCAGCCAGCATGCCGATCAGGATGGCCACCAGGGACGCCAGCACGCTGCGGGTGCCGGCCTTATCCAGAAAAGATGATTTCCTCATGCCAGCGCCTCCTTCCCCCGCTGCTGACGCTTCGCGCCCGCCATGTACAGGCCCAGTTCCTCCACCGTAGTTTGCTTGGGATCCAATTCGCCCACGATTTCGCCTTCATACATGACCAGGATCCGGTCGGACAGGTTCATGACCTCGTCCAGTTCCAGGCTCACCAGCAGCACCGCTTTGCCCGCGTCCCGCTGGGCCACGATCTGCCTGTGAATGTTTTCGATAGCGCCCACGTCCAGGCCGCGGGTGGGCTGCACCGCCAGCATCAGCGGCAGGTCCCGGTCAATTTCCCGGGCCACGATGGCCTTCTGCTGGTTGCCGCCGCTCATGGAGCGGGCCACGGTGATGGGGCCCTGACCGGAACGCACATCGTATTCCTCGATCAGCTTTTCGGCGTATTTGCGCACTTCTCCAAATTTGATAAAGCCGAAATTGGCAAAGCGGGGCTCCTCAAAGGCCTGCAGCACCATGTTCTGCTCCAGGGAGAAATCCAGCACCAGGCCGTGCTTGTGCCGGTCCTCGGGAATGTGGCTGATGCCCGCCTCGCTGCGCTTGCGGATGGGGGCGTGGGTCACATCCACGCCGTTTACTTCGATTTTGCCGCCGGAGCATTTTTCCAGGCCGCTCAGGCCGAACACCAATTCCGTCTGGCCGTTGCCGTCAATGCCCGCGATGCACACGATTTCGCCCTTGCGGACGGAAAAGCTGACGCCCTTCACCGCGTCGTGTTTATACAGCCGGGAGGGTACATGCAAATCCGTCACCTTCAGCACCGTTTCGCCGGGCTGGGCCGGGGCTTTGTCCACCACCAGCTGCACGTCGTGGCCCACCATCATGCGGCTCAGCTCCGGCGCGGTGGTATCTTTGGTGTTCACGGTGCCGATGTAGCGGCCCTTGCGCAGCACGCTTACCCGGTCCGATACCTCCATGATCTCGTTCAGCTTATGGGAAATGAACAGAATGGATTTTCCTTCCCGGGCCAGCCCCTTCATGATCTGCATCAATTCCACGATCTCCTGAGGGGTCAGCACGGCGGTGGGCTCGTCAAAAATGAGGATTTCGTTTTCCCGGTACAGCATTTTCAGAATTTCCACCCGCTGCTGCATGCCCACGGTGATATCCTCCACCTTGGCGTCCAGGTCCACGGCCAGGCCGTAGCGTTTGGAAAGCTCCTCCACCTTTTTCCGGGCTTCCCTGCGCTGCACGAAGCCCAGCTTGGTATCCTCCGCGCCCAGGATGATGTTGTCCAGCACGGTAAAAACCTCGATCAGCTTGAAATGCTGGTGCACCATGCCGATATGCAGCGCCGTGGCATCGTTGGGGTTGTTGATCTTGACCGGCTTACCGTCCTTGCGGATCTCCCCGCCGTCCGGCTGATACAATCCGAACAGCACGCTCATCAGTGTGGATTTGCCCGCGCCGTTTTCGCCCAGCAGCGCGTGAATTTCACCCCGGCGCAATTGCAGCGTAATATCGTCGTTGGCTTTGATCCCCGGGAATACCTTGGTGATATGCAGCATTTCGATCACATAATCCTGTTCGTGATCCAAGCGCCCTCACTCCCCTGTCCGTTTCTTCTCGCGCCTTTTCTTGGGCGGCGCGTCTATTTTCATGGGTTCCGGTGCAAATACCGTATCATGCGCAGGCCGTCAGCTGTGCGCTGCCACCCCACAAGTAAAAACAGGAAGGGCCCCCAGGCCCTCCCTGCATAGTTTAATTCAGATTACTGCACGTAATCCACGGTCACGTTGCTCCAGGGGCCCTTGGCGTTGGGGTCATTTTCAGCGGCTTCCGCATCAATGGAAACTTCGCCGGCAATGATCGCGGCCTTCAGCGCTTCGTAGTCTTCCACGGAGAAGCCTTCCAGGCTCCAGGTGTCCACGGGCAGGCCCACAGCGTTCTGGGCAGCGCCCAGGGTCACAGCGCCGCCTTCCCAAGTGCCGTCAAAAGCCTTGACCAGCATCTGGTAGGTGCCTTCGGTGATGCCCTTGAGAGCAGAGGTGATAACGGTCTTGGATTCGTAGCTCTGGTCCACGTCCACGCCGATGACCGCGCCGTCGTTGGCGGAAGCGGCAGCGGTGATGGAGGAGAAGATGGAGCCGCCGCAGGAGAACACGACTTCGGTGCCGGTTTCATACCAGCCGGAGATCAGGGTCTGCAGTTCGGCGGAGGGAGAGAAGGAAGCGCCGTAAGCCCAGGTGAACTTGATTTCCACGTTCTTGCCCAGCTTGGCAGCCGCATCGTTCGCGCCCTGGATGAAGCCGTAGCCGTAGCGCATGCAGGCAGGGTTGGTGCCGCCGCCGCCGCCGGAGAAGCCCAGCTTCTCATAGCCGTCCATCACGGCGGCATAGCCGGCCAGATAGCCGCACTGTTCTTCCTGGAACGCAACGCCGATCACGTTGTCCAGGCCCAGGGGCCAACCATCGATGAAGATGAACTTCACATCGGTGAATTCCTTGGCAGCCTTTTCCAGCGCGGTGCCCTGCATGAAACCGGCGCACACGATGGCCTTGGCGCCCGCTTCCGCGGCAGCCTTCATGGCGTCGTAGCGGTCGTCGTCCGTGGCCTGATCGCCGTTGGCGGGCTGATAGTACTTGTAAGTCAGGCCGTTTTCAGCGGCATACTGCTTGGCGCCGTTCCAGGTGCCTTCGTTGAAGGACTTGTCCTTCAACTGGCCCACGTCGGTAACGAAAGCAACAGCGTAGGTGCCGTCAGCGGAGGTGACGGTATCTTCGATGTCAGCGGGATTCACCGCTTCGGCCAGAGCGCTCACAGTGCCCAGGCAGAGGGCCAGGCCAGGAAGAGAGCAATGATCTTCTTCATGAATGAATTCCTCCTATTTATTTCTGAATAACGAAAACGTTATCCTGCATGATTATATCAAATCCCGCCGGTTTTTGCAATCACCGCGTTTCATAACGGGAGAATTTAAGATTTTCTTAACTAATTTTTACCCATTCTTCAACTGTGGTTTACTTCAGCGTTTTTCAGGAAAACGGCACGTTTTATTCTTTCCCGGGGCCGATGCTTGACTGAAATATTCCGTAAATTGTTTCAGAATGTTAAAGTTTGCCTGAAAATCGCCTGAGTTTCAAAAAAATGCTTGCATTTCTTCCGGGGATATGCTACAATATTCAAGCTGTCAATGTGTGATGTATCGCGGCCCTGTGGCCGCGTCACCAAATGACCAATTCCCCCGGGGAGGTAATTACAATGGGCAAGTTTTGTGAAGTGTGCGAAAAGGGCTTGATGACCGGCCATAACGTCAGCCACTCCAACCGCAAGAGCAGCCGCACCTGGGCTCCCAACGTGCAGCAGCTGCGCGTGGTAGTCGGCGGCCGTCCCCTCCGCATCAACGTGTGCACCCGCTGCATGCGCACCATGCGGAAGAACGGCATGATGCTGGACGCCGTGGCTCCCACTGCGGAACCCGTGGCGGAAGAAGCCTGATTTTCTCAGCACCGCAATGAGCCGCCTGTATTCGGGCGGCTTTTTGCGTGCGGTTTTTCGTCGGTTTGTAAACTAAAGAGCCTATTAAATTGCGTAGTTAGTTCAAACTAAAGGGAACGTTGAGGCCTGCGCGGCCTCAAACTCTGCGCCAGGGCCTGTTGTCCGCAGCCTCAATCGGCGCAACTCCCCACAGGGGAGATTGCTTGTTTCGGCTGATCTCACCGCCGATGAAATTTCCGCCACAGGCGGTCATCGGCGGTTCGTCCCTGGACCCGCTCCTCGCGAAGATACTTGATAGATATAGCCAAGAAACTCCGCGTGCAGCACTGGGGACGGAATATAGCAAGCTTTCGGGCACAATGAAAATAGGCGAAATCGGGCGGGGGAAAAGCCGCCTTCCCCAAACATGGTTTCCTCCAGGCAGCTTTTAGCTGCCTGGAGTCAGCAAGCAACAATAGGCGG
>JAUNMW010000202.1 GCA_030537395.1 Clostridia bacterium
GTAAATATTCCCCACTCCATAACGCAAAGAAAGGGCTGACAATTCCCTGCCAGCCCTGTGCGCCATCCCAGCAATGCCGCTTGTTACGCCACAATCAGCATCACGATAGCCAGCACAACAAACACGATGGAAGAAATCTTGGTCGCGTTGGAGAGCTTGCCTTCCAAAGTGTTGTTCTTATTCTTGCCGAAGAAGGTTTCGCTGCCGCCGGTCAGGGCGCCCATACCGTCAGATTCGCTGTTCTGCATCAGAACCGTCACGATCATAACCAAAGCGGCAATAACCATCAGAATGTCCAGAATCAGTTCAATAGCGCTCATGAGATAATTCCCTCCTTGATATAGCACAAAATGTATTCTATCACACGATTGAAAAAATTACAAGCATTCCATGAAAAAAAGATGACAAAAAGGACAAATTTTTATGTTTTGCCCTTCCTCAGGCGTTTTCTTCCCGATGGATGCCCGTTTGATCCCTCTTCCACCGGCCGGAAAACACAAACCAGCCCGTCAGCAAAATACCGGCCACCGTAGCCGCGGGGCCTGCCAGACCGATGCCCATCAGGCCCCAGCCCAGTACGGAGCCAAACAGCACCGCCACCGGGATGCGCAGAAGCAGGGAGGAAAGGGACGCGCTGAGCAGGGTAAACCGGGTATGGCCCGCGCCCATGATCAGGCCGTTAAAGCAGAATTGGATGGGTACCAGCAGATAGTCAAAGCTGAAGGTGCGCATGTATTCCACGCCGCTGCGGATCACCTCTTCATTGGGGCTGAAAATGCCGATGATGGGTGCCGGGAACAGCTGCACCGCCGCGAACACCGCCGCGGAAATCGCCATGGCGATGCCGATGCCCACCCCCAGGCTCTTTTTCGCCCGGTCGTACATGCCCGCGCCGATATTCTGGGCGGCAAAAGCGCTGACGGAGGAGCTCATGGCCACGGCGGGCAGGATCGCGAAGGAATTGAATTTGCCTACCACGCCTACGGCCGCGGATGCGGTGGCCCCGCCGATGCTGTTCACCAGCGCCGTCATCACCAGGAAGGAAATGTTCACGATGATGCTCTGTACGGAGGACGGGATCCCCAGGCCCACCATCAATTTCATTTTTTCCGTATGGATGCGGAAGGACCGCAGCTTGAAATCAAAGATGAAACGGCTGCGGCTCAAATACAGGGCGGCCAGGATCAGGCTGACGGCTTGCGCGATCACCGTTGCCCAGGCGGCCCCCGCCGCGCCCATGCCCAGGCCTTTTACCAGCCATAAATCCAATACCACGTTCACCAGGCAGGCAATCCCCACAAAGATGAGGGGCCGGATGGAATCGCCCAGGCCCCGCTGGATGGAGGAAATGGCGTTATAACCAAAAATGAACAGCGTGCCGCTCAGGCAGATCATCAAATAGGTTTTCGCGTGTTCAAAGGCTTCCGGAGGGGTTTCCAGCAAGTGCAAAATGGCATTGGAAAACAGCATCATCATAGCCATCAACACAACGCCCACCAGGGCCATCAGCGAAAACATGGTGCCAACGGTTTCGGAAGCATCCTTCTGCTTCCGGGCCCCCACGTACTGCCCCACCATCACCGTGCCGGATACCGTCAGGCCGCTCACCATCATCGCCACCAGGTTGGTGATCTGGCTGCCGATATTCACGCCAGAGAGGATCTGTGCGCTGACAGCCGGGTCCGGGCTGGAATAATTGCCCACCACCAGCATGTCCACCGCGCCATACAGCGCCTGGAGAATGTTGGAAAGCAAAAAGGGCATGGAAAAGGCGATCATGCCTTTGGCGATAGGCCCCTGGGTGAAATCCCGCTGCGTACTGCTCATGGAAAAACCTCGCTTGCATTCAGTATACTTTTTCATCATAAGCCTGGAGCCAGGAAAAATCAACCGCTGATCCGGCTGTTTATCTGCCAATTTACACCAAAGCACAAATATACCTTCTCTTGTGGATCGGGCAGAAATCGTCCCACAAGATATTGGAATTTCCATATTTGGGTTCCTCTTGTTCAAAATTGCCGAAAAATCGGCACAAAAACTGAGCAACGACAAAATTTCTTCAATTTTTTCCATTCTTTTTTTCATTTTGGGCGTGCAATCTGAAAAAAAATATGCTATGATATAAGACGGTGTATATTGTAGGATATATGCCGCCACTTCGGATGCTTTCCGATGATAATTAAAGGAGGTCTTAAACTGTCATGCCGGACATGAAAGACAAGTATGAACAGCTGAATCAGGTCATCGCCGAGCTGAAGGATCAGCCTGGCGCGCTGATGCCCGTACTGCAGCGGGCGCAAGGAATTTTCGGCTGCGTTCCCATGGATGTTCAGAAGATCATCGCCGAGGGCCTGGGCGTCACGCTCAGCGAAGTATACGGCGTTGCCACCTTCTATTCCCAGTTCCGCCTGGAGCCCAACGGCAAGTACACCATCAGCGTGTGCCTGGGCACCGCCTGCTACGTGAAGGGCAGCCAGAAGGTGCTGGACCGCCTGAGCGAAGAATTGCAGACTCCCGTTGGCAAAACCTCTCCCGACGGCCTGTTCACCCTGAACGCCACCCGGTGTCTCGGCGCCTGCGGTCTGGCCCCCGTTATGACCGTCAACGACGAAGTGTACGGCCGTCTGGTGCCCGATGATATCCCCGGCATCCTGGCCAAGTACCGGGAGAAGGAGCAGGCGTAAAAAATGCGCGATTTGTCCCTGCATATTCTGGACCTGATGCAAAACAGCATCCGGGCCCAGGCAAAGCTGGTTTCCCTTAGCGTGATCCTCGGAGATGACGGCATTCTTTCTATTATTATAGAAGATGACGGAACGGGCATGAGCGAGGAATTGCTTGCCCGGGTCACATCCCCCTTCGCCACCACCCGCACCACCCGCAAGGTGGGCTTGGGCATTCCCATGATGGCGGAAAACTGCCGTTTGGCCGGGGGCGATCTTTCCATCGAAAGCACGCTGGGCAAGGGCACGAAGCTGACGGCCACCCTGGACACAAAGTCTATCGACTGTCTGCCCCTGGGCGATCTGCCCGGCACCGTGACCACGCTGGTGACCATGAATCCCGATCAGCCGGAATTTCTGCTGCAGTGCTCATCCCCCAAGGGGGAGATGCAGTTTGACACCCGGGAGGTGCGGGAGGCTTTGCAGGGCGTATCGTTCAGCGAACCGGAAATTGCCGCATGGATACTGGATTCCCTGCGGGAAGAAATAGAACCGATCTTTGGAGGTGTCATATTATGAAATCTTTGGCTGAATTGCAGGCCATCCGGGAAAAGACCCTGAACCGCATCAACCTGCGCAAGGAAGAAGAAGGCGAAACCACCCGCGTGGTCATCGGCATGGCCACCTGCGGCATCGCCGCCGGCGCCCGTCCCGTCATGCTTGCCTTCATGGATGAAATCAGCAAGCGGGGTCTTCAGCATGTCACCGTGAGCCAGACCGGCTGCATCGGCATGTGCCGTCTGGAGCCCATGGTGGACGTGATCATGCCCGGACAGGAAAAGGTCACCTATGTGCACATGACCCCCGAAAAAGTGGGCCGCGTGGTGGCTGAACACATCGTCAACGGCCGTCCCGTGGAAGAATTCACCATCGGCGCCGCCGAGAAATAAGCACCTGATGCTGTAATAGGGAGGAGAAATTCATGGATATCTATCGCGCTCACGTGCTCTGCTGCGGCGGCACCGGCTGTACCTCTTCCGGCTCTGCGCAGCTGATCCAGCGCTTTGAAGAAAAGATCAAGGAAAATGGCCTGGACAAGGAAGTCAAGGTCATCCGCACCGGCTGCTTCGGTCTGTGCGAAGCGGGCCCCGTGGTCATCGTGTACCCCGAAGGCACGTTCTATTCCCGCGTGAAGGTGGAAGATGTAGACGAAATCGTTTCCGAACATCTGCTCAAAGGCCGCAAAGTGCAGCATCTGGTGTACAGCGACCATGCCACCCACGAACAGAACGCCAACAAGGCCCTGGCCGATATCAACTTCTATAAGCATCAGCATCGTATCGCTCTGCGCAACTGCGGCGTGATCGATCCTGAAAACATTGATGAATACCTGGCCTTCGACGGCTACAAGGCTTTGGAAAAAGCCCTAACCACCATGACCCGCGAAGAGGTCATTGAGGAAATCCTCAAATCCGGCCTGCGCGGACGCGGCGGCGGCGGCTTCCCCACCGGCCTCAAATGGAAATTCGCGGCGGCTTCCGTGGCCGATCAGAAGTACGTGGCCTGCAACGCCGACGAAGGCGACCCCGGCGCTTTCATGGACCGCTCCGTTCTGGAAGGCGACCCCCATGCCGTGCTGGAAGCCATGGCCATCGCCGGCTATGCCATCGGCGCGTCCGAAGGCTACATCTACGTCCGCGCCGAATACCCCATCGCTGTGAAGCGCTTGGAAATCGCTATCGGCCAGGCCCGTGAATACGGCTTGCTGGGCGAAAACATTTTTGAAACCGGCTTCAACTTCGATATCAAGATCCGTCTGGGCGCCGGCGCGTTCGTATGCGGCGAAGAAACGGCCCTGATGCGGTCCATCGAAGGCAAGCGCGGCGAGCCCACGCCCCGGCCTCCGTTCCCGGCGGTGAAGGGCCTGTTCGCCAAGCCCACCATGCTCAACAACGTGGAAACCTACGCTAACGTGGCCCAGATCATCCTGCACGGCGCGGATTGGTTCGCTGCCATGGGCACCGAAAAGAGCAAGGGCACCAAGGTGTTCGCTCTGGGCGGCAAGATCAACAACACCGGCCTGGTGGAAGTGCCCATGGGCACCCCGCTGCGCACCATCATTTATGATATCGGCGGCGGCATCCCCAACGGCAAGAAGTTCAAGGCCGTGCAGACCGGCGGTCCTTCCGGCGGCTGCCTGCCCGCGGAACTGCTGGATACCCCCGTGGACTATGACAACCTGATCGCTGCCGGCTCCATGATGGGCTCCGGCGGTATGATCGTCATGGACGAAGACAACTGCATGGTGGATATCGCCCGCTTCTTCCTGGACTTCACCGTGGATGAAAGCTGCGGCAAGTGCGCTCCCTGCCGCATCGGCACCCGGCGCATGCTGGAGATCCTGGAACGCATCGTAAACGGCAAGGGCGAGGAAGGCGACATCGAGAAGCTGGAGAACCTGGCCAACACCATCAAGAACACCGCGCTGTGCGGCCTGGGCCAGACGGCGGCCAACCCCGTGCTGTCCACCATCAAATTCTTCCGTCACGAATATGAAGCCCATATCCGGGACAAGAAGTGCCCCGCGCATCATTGCCAGGCCCTGCTCAATTATGTGATCGATCCCGAAAAGTGCCGCGGCTGCACCGCCTGCGCCCGCGTATGCCCTGGCGGCGCCATCACCGGCACCGTGAAGCAGCCCCATTCCATCGATCCCGCCAAGTGCTTGAAGTGCGGCGCTTGCATGGAGAAGTGCCGCTTCGGCGCCATTTCCAAACAGTGATTCTGGCAAGGAGGAAAAAGAAATGGAACAAATGGTCAACCTTACCATTGATAATGTGAAGGTTTCTGTCCCTGCCGGCACCAGTGTTCTGGAGGCTGCCAAGCAGGCCGGCATCAATATCCCCACGCTGTGCTATCTGAAGGACATCAACGCCATCGGCGCTTGCCGCATGTGCGTGGTCAATGCCGGCGGCCGTGCTCTGCAGGCTGCCTGCGTGCTGCCCGTCAGCGAAGGCATGAACGTAAAAACCAACACCCCCGAAATCCGTCAGTACCGCAAGAATCTGCTGGAATTGGTGCTCTCCGCTCACGAGCAGAAGTGCCTCTCCTGCATCCGTTCCACCAACTGCGAACTGCAGAAGCTGTGCCGCGAGCTGGGCGTTGAAAACGGCGACAAGTACGCCGGTAAACAGAATCATTACGATATCGACGATGTGAGCCCCTCCATCGTGCGCGACAACAACAAGTGCATCCTGTGCCGCCGCTGCGTGGCCGTGTGCTCCAAGGTGCAGAATGTTGGCGTCATCGGCGCTGTGAACCGCGGCTTCATCACCTCCATCGAATCCCCCTGGAACCTGAAGCTGGCGGATATGCCCTGCATCAACTGCGGCCAGTGCATCACTGCCTGTCCCGTGGGCGCGCTGTATGAAAAGGATGAAACCAAGAAGGTTTGGGACCTGATCGCCGACGAAAGCAAGCATGTGGTAGTGCAGCCCGCTCCCGCCGTGCGTGCCGCCCTGGGCGAGGAATTCGGCCTGCCCATGGGCACCTCCGTCACCGGCAAAATGGCCGCCGCCCTGCGCCGCATGGGCTTTGACAAGGTGTTCGACACCGACTTTGCCGCCGACCTGACCATCATGGA
>JAUNMW010000203.1 GCA_030537395.1 Clostridia bacterium
CGAATCCCCAGAACGTCGAGCGTAAGTGGTACGTCATCGACGCAGAGGGCATGGTTCTCGGCCGCCTGGCTTCCCAGGTCGCTTCCATGCTCCGCGGCAAGCATAAGCCCACCTTCACCCCCAACTGCGATTGCGGCGACTTCATCATCGTCATCAACACCGACAAGCTGGTGCTGACCGGCAAGAAGCTGGACGACAAGATGTACCGCTATCACACCGGCTATCCGGGCGGCCTGAAGGAGATCCCCTATCGCCGTCTGATGGCAAAGAAGAGCGATTTCGCGTTCCGCGAGGCCGTTCGCCGCATGCTGCCGAAGGGACCCCTCGGCTACGCGATGGCGAAGAAGCTGTTCGTGTACACCGGCGCTGAGCACAAGCAGCAGGCCCAGAAGCCCGAGCTGCTCAAGCTGTGATTAGGGAGGAGGACGAAAAATGGCTAACACTGTTTGCTTCCATGCCGTTGGCAGAAGAAAAAAGGCGATCGCTCGCGTTCGTCTGATCCCCGGCGAGGGTAACATCATCATCAACAAGCGCTCCCTGGACGAGTACTTCGGCTATGAGACCCTGAAGATGGTTGTCCGTCAGCCCCTGAACCTGACCGAGACCGCTGGCAAGTTCGACGTCATCGTCAACTGCAAGGGCGGCGGCTTCACCGGCCAGGCCGGTGCCATCCGTCACGGCATCGCCCGCGCCCTCGTCAAGGCAGATGAGGCCTACAAGCCGATCGTTAAGAAGGCTGGCTATCTGACCCGCGACCCGCGCATGAAGGAGCGCAAGAAGTACGGTCTCAAAGCAGCCCGTCGCGCACCCCAGTTCTCCAAGCGCTAATTATCAGTTGCTCGAAGCCCTTGAAAATACGCTGTTTTCAAGGGCTTTTCTTTGTGCTATGGCAAGTATTGTCGTGAATATGTCATGAATGATCGCAAAAATGCAGGGACATCTTGAAACAGATGTCCCTGCACATGTTATTCTGCTAACTTCAATTCGATCAGTTGGGCGGTCTTTTGTCTGCTGGATGCAAGTACATCGGCATAGATGTTTCCAGTAGTACCAACATCTGAATGTCCAAGGTGTTCCGATACAATCTTCAGGTCAACGCCGCTGTTCAGCAGCAGGGTTGCATTGGTGTGTCGCAGACAGTGCAAAGTCAAAAACTCAAATTCAGCCCCCTTCAAGAAACGTTTGAAACCTGTATTCAGACAACTACGGTCTTTGTAGTTTCCCGATGTAGATGTGAAGACCATTTCAGGATGGGGGAATACATCTAATGCCATCTGAAGCTCGACCTGATGCTTTCTATGTTCGTGTAGAAGATTGTATACAGTCTCGCTCATATGTATAGTGCGTTTGCTGCCTTTGGTTTTAGGTGTGGTCAGAAAGTAGGTTCCAGCAACATCTGACAGCGTGTGGAGGACGTGGATCTGTCGATCTTCGAAGTCTATGTCCTCCCAACGCAATCCCAGCATTTCCCCAGAACGCATACCTGTATGTAGCAATAGTTTGATCATGGTGTTGAACGCGCTATATCCCTTAAACAGCTCCAAGAAACGAGGAAGTTCTTCTTCAGTCAGGAACTTTCGTTTTTCTTCCTGTGTAGCATCCCTATCTGGGAGAATGACACCTGTGCAGGGCGATTCCTTCAGATAATGCTGGGACACGGCGAAATGCATGATACTCTGCATCATATTGAAATTTCGTTTGACAGTTCGGGGAGCTAGCGGTCTGACGTTGCCTTCCTTGTCAGTCAGGGTCAGTTTGCAGAAGAAATCAGACAGCATACCAGTGGTAATGTCCTTTAACTTCTTATTTCCGAAATATGGGATGAACCGGTAATAAACAGTCTTCTCATAATCGTATTCGGTGATGGGCTTCAGCTTATTCGGAGCGTAAACACGGAAGTATTCTTCACACAAATCCTTGAAACGCATGTTTTCATTGAAGGCTGCAAGCCCCTTGCAGCGGCTCTTAAATAGCTGATATTCCTCCATGGCCAATTTGTCAGCACGCTTTTCGGAAACGCCTTCAGGGGGGCGTATACGTGCTGTATTTGCGTATCTGCTTACCGTTTACATCCATTCCGAGGGCAACGGTGAAACGATAACTGTTGCCGCGCCGGACGATGCCGGTGCTGACGGTTCTGTTCTGTCCAGCCATTATTACTCTCCTTCTTTATTGATATTTGGAAGGAAAACTGATATAATTACCGTGCGCTGGGTATATCAGGAATCCTTCTTGATTGCCGTGCAGAAAGTCACTGGTTGCCGCCGGTGGCTTTCTTTTATACTGGAAGATGGTATTTCCCAGTACGTTCAGCGCGCGCGCCAAGTGCGAATCCGTATCGGAAAGCAATATCCAATGCATCATATTCGCCATCACGCCCGTTGTGCAGGATTTCGATAAGCTGCTGAAGTTCCAATATTGTCATGTCATACATCCCCGGAATATGGCCAATCGTGGAATTACTAGTCTTTATCATATCTCGTTTCATTACCGTCTTCCTTTCTCTTCCATTGGTTATACTCATCAACGAATTCAGGGTAGAGCCTGATATAAATATCAAGCGCATGTAGTGCATTATGATCCTCGGGGTCAATGCCGAAAAGGTGATTTCCAATCAGAGTTATTGCATCACATATAGCCATTTACATTCTGGATTCTGCGATCTCTTCTCTTGAAAATGTAGCAAAAAGCTCTGATAGTTTTGTACGATGTTCAGACAAACCGAGGATGTAGTTCTCTTGAACACTGTAGTATTCTGCTAGGGTAGCAAGGTTCAGTGAATCTGGAATTCTATAACCATTCTCGTATTGTTTGATTGTGCTGACAGAAAAATGGACTGCCTTTGCAACTTCTGCTTGTGTCACCCCTTTTTCCCTTCGTAGTTCTTTCAATCTTGCTTTGACAACGTTGGAATCGTAGATGCGCTTTGTCACATACCCACCTCCCTTCTTTTGAAATAACCTTAATACCTATTGAAGGTTACGGCATATAGCTTGTATAATGATGTTGTCAATGATGGTATTCATACAGTAACCTTTAAGAGCAGTATAACACCAACAATGATGCTTGTCAAGGGGGGAATAAAATGAATGAATTGAAAAATTTGATAAGAATGCAAGGTATTCCGATGTGGAAGATTGCTGAATTCATGGGCATTTCTGAAATGACGTTATACCGTTGGATGCGAAAGTTTGATCCGGATCACCATGAGAAGATTCTGAACGCAGTTAAGATGATCCTTGACGGGGGTGAAAACTGTGTTTGAAACAATTCAGAAATTTTCTGAGCGAACCGGACTGTCGTATTCTGCAATCCGTAAATTGGCCTTGACGAAACAGCTTCCCCATGTGAAAGTAGGAAATCGGTACATGATTCACATTGAAAAGGGATTGTCTGTTCTGGCTGACCTTGCTATATGTAATGCTGGAGCAGTTGACGTATGGACTGGGAGAAGATACCGGCATAGATACTGATGGTGTACCGTACAACCGTCGTATTAGCTTCCAGCATCGAAAACCAGCGGTATTGGAAAACCAGTTTCAGACGAATGCGGTGGGAAATATTAAATACACTATTCAGAATCTTGTGGAGCTAAATCAGTATATTTGATTGGTGAATGAATGAGGGGGCAATAACCACTGGCAACGGTTATTGCCCTTTGTTGCATTGGGGGATGATATGGCTACCAATGAAGAACTGGTTGTTCAGATTAAAGCCGGTAATCGTGACAAATTGCCAGAGTTATGGGAACAGATCGAAGCATATGTTCGGAAAGCTGCCGCACGTGTCATACGTGCCTTGCAGGGAAGTCCGCTGTACGACCTTGATGATTTGATGCAAGTGGGCTATATTGCACTGGAAGACGCTATACAGAGCTTTGATGTTGGTAAAAATTGCAAATTTACCACATATTACAGGTTCAAACTAAAGACTGCTTTTGCTGTTGCGACTGGATTTCGCACAAAAGCCCAGCGATCAAATCCTCTACGGTATACAATTAGCTTGGATGCACCAATACGGGATGCAGATGGGGATGAATGTAGGTTACTGGATCTGGTACAGGATCCGGTGAATTATGAAGAAGAACTGATAAACGATAGCTATGAAACGTGGAAAAGAAAGATGCTTCATCAGGAAGTGGACAGATTGCCTGATGAACAGGCAGATGTAATCCGGCGAAGGTTTTTCCTTGGAGAAAGTAAACAGAAGATTGCGGAATCTATGCAATTATCCAGACATCGTGTTGCACAGATTGAGAAGCAAGCGTTGCAAAACCTGTATGACTGTCATGGAGTGTGGGAAATTGCGGGCTATGTAGAAGATCATACGGATTATTACTACCATGTAGGTATTGAAGAACAGATCAGAAGTGGATGTTCTTCAGTTGAGAAGATTGTATTGAGGCGTGAACGGCTGAAAAACCGTCAGGAAAACCTATTGAAACGAAAGTATCAAAAGATTGCAAATATTTGATCTATGTAGTATAATTCTAGCGGTGTATGGGAATGGTAATAAATGATAAGATGATGCAAGTCATGGAACTGTATGCAGAAGTCACACACATTGATCAGTTGGTGGCAAAATTCTTTGACATTGATAGTGAAGAACTGCTGGATAAAAAGATCAATGTTTTGACACAACTGAAGAACGGCACCCCACCGGCAAGCATTCCGGACTATTATTCCATCCTGGAACTGTATTCGGCAGATGATGTTCTATGGGATTGATGTGTCGTGAACTTGTCGTGAAAAGATGCGACAAGCTATAAAAGGCGCAAAAGATATGCAAAGACCGATAAGGAATATAGCGCTGAAAGGCTATCTAAATGGGCAATTTTCACAAGATATATCCATGCACAAAAGTTAGAAAAAGCGTTGGTTATTCCTCCAAGCGCTGATTTGGGAATATTGCACAGTGCAATCACACCATTCCTGCGCAAACCCTTCAAGGAAGTCCTCTGCTGTTGCCGCAGCGGGGGATTTTTCTTGTTTTGCTGCAACTTTTGGAGCGAATGTCAGAGGTTACAGAACCCTCAAATGTGCTGCAATCAGGCCGTTTTGGCCGATCATGCGCTGCAACTTCCGGACATGATCAGCTTGTATTCAGCGCTCAGATTCTGACTGCTCTCAACCATCTTATCTCTGTCCATGCTTACATAAGTATTCATGGTCGTCTGAAAATTTGCATGACCGAGCATTCCCTGCAAGACTTTGGGCGCAATTTCACCGCTGTTCGCAGCGATCGTGGCATAAGTGTGCCGCAATTGATGCGTAGTAAAACGCTGTTCAAGCCCTGCCTTCTTCAACTCCTTCTGAATTGCATTCCAGCGATTCATGTACTGGCGTTCACTAAGCGGTTCACCATCGCTGTTGATGATGAATCCACTCTCCTGCGGTTTACCCAGATAAGGAATAAAGCAATCCCAGATGGGGACGTTTCGGTTGGCCGCCTTCGTTTTCATCTTCGTACTGATCTCTGGCCTGTTGTTTCGGAAGCGAATGACGCGCTGGAGATGAAGCGTCTTTTTCGTCCAATCGATGTCTTCCCAACGGACAGCCAAGGCCTCGCCGCGCCTGCAACCGGTCATAATGAGAATGACCAATAAGCAGGCATATTCTGCTTTGAGTTGTGGCAGAAATTCAATGAGAAGTGACATGTCATCTTTCTTCAAGGGCATTCTCTTTCTGACCGCTGTGGGCATGACAAACCGTTTGTCCTGCGCCGGATTGGGATGGGTGTAGATTTCGTCGGCAATCGCAGCTTCAAAACATAGATTGATGATCGACTTAACCTGCTTCCCCATCGAAGCCGAATTCAGCGTAGACATGATTTTCTGCACATCCGAGACAGTGACATCATTGATTCTCTTTTCTCCTATGATGGGCAGAATGTGCTTATTGATCTTTGATATGTGACCAGCAGCAGTGTTCGGATCGAGACGCGGTTTTTCGTATGTCTCAAACCAGTTCATCAGATAATCTGCAACAAGAATTTCAGACTGCACGGGTGCAGATTCCCTGACACATTCATTCTGCACCAGGTTGACGAGTTCTTGTGTACTGCTGAAACTGCCCCAACGTTCGCGTCCGTTAATCGTAATTTTTTGCCTTCTGTTCATTGCGTTTGCTCCTTCCGGCAAGCGCTGAACGTCATCATGTTCTGCATCTTCTATGTTTGAGGTAAATCCGCGCACATTTCTATTGGTGGTTTAGTTGTTCTCTGATTTGCAGACGGTTCTAGAGTGTGTTTCTAAAAGCATAAATTCAGGCGAGGAACGAGAAAAAATGCAGA
>JAUNMW010000204.1 GCA_030537395.1 Clostridia bacterium
TCTGAACTCTCTTCGCTTTTGATGGAAAGCTTCTTATGATATTTTTACTTGGATTCCAAGGCCCTGCACGTGCTTCTCTCCACCAGGGACGGGGTCAAAATCCGGTGGGTATAGCCGGACAGTTCGTTTTCGATTTTGTCCAGCAGGGAATCCACCGCCATGGAGGCCAGCAGCTTTTTGGGCTGCTCGATGGTGGTAAGCCCGATGCGGGGAAGGCCCCCGTCCCGGATGTTATCAAAGCCCAGCAAGGATAAATCCTCGGGAATGCGGATGCCCTTTTCCTCCGCCGCTTGAATGATGCCCAGGGCGTTGGTGTCGGTGGCGGCGAAAATGGCGGTATAATCCCGAGGCTGGGAAAACAATTGCTGGGCCAGCTGGTAGCCGTGCTTGATGGACGTGGAGGAAAACGTGTTGTTTTGGAACAGGGGCTCCAGCCCAAAATCCCGGCAGGCGGCCAGATAGCCGTCGCTGCGCAGCTGATGGGTGGTGCTGCCCTTGCGCTTGCCGAAATACAGGATGCGGCGATGGCCCAGCCTGTGCAGGTATTCCATGCCCAGATAGGCCCCCCGGCAGTTATCCACGGTGACGTAGCTTTCCGGCGCTTCCCGCAGGTTTTCCCCCACAAAAATGGTGGGAATACGGGGCAGCAGGGAGCTGAGGGCATTGTAGCTTTCCGATTCGGCGGGCAGCAGGATCACCCCGTCCACCTTGCGGCTGATCATGAGTTCAAACAGGTTGCGCTCCTGCTCCAGGCTGCGCAGGGAATTGCACAGCACGATGTTGTAGCCCCGGGCCCGGGCCTGGCCGTCGATGTAATACGCCAGCTCGGACATGAAAGGATTGGAAATGTCCGTTACGATCAGGCCCAGCAGCTTGGTGCTTTTCATGACCATGGACCGGGCCACGGCGTTGGCGGTGTAGTTCATTTCTTTGCACAGGGTCAGGATGCGCTCCCGGGTTTTTTCGCTGATTTCCGGGCTGCCGGACAGGGAACGGGACACGGTGGAATAGGATACCCCCGCCGCTTTGGCGATATCCTTGATGGTGACCTGCTTCACGGAGACCCGCTCCTTTGCGCAAAATTTGCATTCAAAATTTCCGTAAATATTCTATCATATCTATTTCTGAAACGCAAGAAATACTTGAAAAATCTGTATGATTCGCAAAGAGGCGTCCGGGAAAGAAAATTTGCGGAAATTCTTTCGTTTCTTATGCGCAAAACATTGCGCGAAATGAACGAAAACCCTTTGCAATGTTCATGTTATCGCCCTCCGGCCATTTGACAAACCTGCGAGAATCGCGTAAAATAGGATTACGAAAACGTTTGAGATCAAAAAAAGGAGGCGATGGGCGTGATCAAAGCGGTGCTGTTTGATCTGGGCGGCACGCTGCACGTATGCTCTAGCAGCGAGGATAGGAAGCTGTGGTTTGCCGGACGGCTGATTTCCCGGCTGGGGGAATACGGCGTTTCGCTGGATATTTCGTCTCAGGCGCTGGCCCGGCAGTTGGAAGCGAATGCCGAGCGATACAAGCATGAAGCGGAAGCAACCATGCGGGAGCTGCCCCCCGTGGAGGTTTGGAACGATTATTATC
This sequence comes from Clostridia bacterium, assembly GCA_030537395.1. GTDB lineage: Bacteria > Bacillota > Clostridia > Christensenellales > Aristaeellaceae > RUG563. Next base: position 1,594 of record JAUNMW010000204.1, read on the forward strand.
TGCGGGAGCAGCATTTGGGCCGGGAAACCCTGGAGCCCATCGCCGAGGAACTGAGCTTCCTGTACGATTACGAGCGGGTGTGCAATCTGCGGCGGCCCCATCTGATTTCCTGCATGCAGGCGCTGAAAAGCGACGGGCTGCGGCTGGGCGTGATCAGCAACATCCTGGCCCGGAGCATCGTGCCCCATTTCATGGCGGAATACGGGCTGGAGGAATACATGGAAGTGGTGCTCACCTCTGCGGGCACCGGCATCCGCAAGCCAGACCCCGCCATTTTCCGCCTGGCGGAGGAAAAAATGAACCTGAAGCCGGAGGAAATGGCCTATGTGGGCGATACCCTGTCCCGGGACGTGCGGGGCGTCAGGAACGCGGGCTGGAAGCTGATCATCCGCATCGACAGCCCCAACGCCGCACGGCGGGACAAGGGCCTGGCCGAAATGGGCTGGCGGGCCGATTACGAAATCCAGGACCTGGGAGAGATCCCGGCAATCATTCAAAAGGAAAATGCGAGGTGCTGAAAAATGACGTTTGAAAACATCGATACCATTTTCTTTGACGTGGGCGCCACGCTGCGCTACGTGGTGGAGGACAGGGAATTCGCCGCCGAGGCGGAACGGCAGCTGATGGAGATCGTGGGGGCTGCGGAGCCCCATGACGCGTTCTTTGAAAAGCTGGAGGCCAATTGGAAAAAGTACCGCAAAATGGCCAAGACAAAGCTCTTGGATGTGAGCGAAATGGAATTGTGGCTGCAATATCTGCTGCCGGATTACCCGGCAGACAGGATCGCCCCCCATGCGGCGAAGCTGACAAGGCTTTGGCGGGATCACGATGGCCGCCGACTGGCTCATGAGGGCACCCCGGAAACACTGCGGGAATTGACACGCCGGGGCTACAAGCTGGGCATCATTGCCAACACCATCACGGAAACGGAAATCCCGGACTGGATGTGCGAAGCCAAGGTGGCGGATTGCTTCAAAACGGTGATCCTGTCCTCCAAGGTACGCCTGCGCAAGCCGGACCCCGCCATTTACCTGCTGGCGGCCCGGTGCATCGAATCCGCCCCGGAAAGCTGCGCCTATGTGGGCGATAACCCGGTGCGGGACGTGGAAGGGGCCCTGGACGCGGGCTTCGGCTGCATGGTGCTGTTTGAGAACGCGGGCACGGCGGACCGGGAGGGCAAGGCCCCCACCAGGCAGCCCCACTGCCGCATCCGCTCCATTCCCGAGCTGCTGGATCTGTTTCCGCCGAGGAGGTAAGCGCCATGATCAAGGGGGTATTCTTTGATTTGGGCGGCACGCTGCGCATCTGCGATCCCGCCCCGGAACACCAGCAAAGGGCCCGGAACCGGATGGCTGAGCTGGCGGGGGCAGCCGACCCGGAAGCATTCTTACACGAAATCGATGAGCGCTATGAAAGCACCTACCGCCCCTGGGCGTTGGGCGAAAACAAGGAATCCGGGGATTATGAATTGTGGGCCAAGTGGCTGCTGCCTGAACTGCCGGAAGAAAAGCTGCAATCCATCTGCCATGAAATGACCTATCAATACCGGCAGGTGAAGGGGCTCCGCAGGGTGGTGGAGGGCGGCTATGAAGTGATCAGGGAATTGAAAAAACGGGGCTTCAAGCTGGGCATCATTTCCAACCTGATCGGGGAGGAAGAAATTTACGGATGGCTGAAGCAGGATCAATTGGAAGAATATTTTGGCACGGTGATCCTGTCCTCCATCTGCCATATCCGCAAGCCGGACCCGGAAATGTACTGGATGGGGTGCCGGGAACTGGGACTGGAGCCCAAAGAGTGCGCCTCCATCGCCGATAACCTGAACCGGGATATTACCGGGGCGAAATTAGCGGGCATCGGGGCCAATATTTTGTTCATCAGCCCGGAAAAGCTGGCGAAAAAGACCATCACGGATGAGAACCGGCCCGATTACATCATCCATCGCTTCATCGACGCGCTGGAGCTGCCGATCCTGCAAAAGGGGGGAGAAGCATGATCGATACCATTTTTGTGGATTTAGGCGATACCTTCCGGGTGATCCGTCATGACGACGCATACAGCCACGCGGCGAAAAAACGCATCTGCGAATTGCTGGGGGTGGACGCAGACCCGGAAGAATTCTACCGGAACGTGATCGAAACCCGCTACAACAAATACCGGGACTGGGCTCTGACCTTCTACTGCGAAGCGCCGGTGAAAACCCTATGGACCCGTTGGCTGGCCTACGATCTGCCCCGGGAGCAGGTGGAGGCCGCCGCCGACGCGCTCACCTGGGAATACCGGAAAACCAAGGGAGAGCGGGTGGTCACCGACGGGGGTATCGAAACCGTCAAGGAGCTGTATCGCCGGGGCTATACCCTGGGCATCGTCAGCGATCTGGTGGGCGTGGAGGAAGTGGACGACTGGCTGGACCGGGACCAGCTGCGGCCTTATTTCAAAACCGTGCAGCAGTCCTCTGTGTGCCTCATCCGCAAGCCTCATCCGGCCATTTACTATTACGCGCTGGAGGAATGCGGGAGCCTGCCGGAAAATACCTGCTATGTGGGCGATAACCTGAACCGGGACATCGTGGGAGCCAAAGCCGCGGGCCTGGGCATGACGGTGGCGGTGCAATACCCCGGCAAAAAGCCCCAGGAGGTGACGGACGAAAACCGTCCCGACCATTTCATTTCTCATTTTTCCCAGCTGCTGGCTCTGTTTCCGGCGCTGAAATAAAGGGAGGGGTTCATGATGGATGCAATTGACCGGGGCGGACTCGCTTTGGCGGAAGCGGTAAAAGCGGCTTACGCTCAAGGACAGACCGATTATTATCTGGAGCCCATGGTAAGGGTAGACGAAAAAGGACAGCCTGTGGGCAAAATCCAGAACGGCGACAGCGTGATTTTCTGCTGTCGCCGGGGCGAGCGGGAAATCGAGCTGACCGAAGCGTTTACCGAGCCGGATTTCGACAAATTTGAACGGGTATACATGAATGAACTGGAATTCGTGATCATGACCATGTATCATGAAAAGTTCAAGCATCTGCCCATCGCCTTCGCGCCGGAAAAGGTGCAAAAGCCTCTGGCCCAGATCATCAGCGAAGCGGGCCTGCGCCAATTCCACTGCGCGGAAAGCGAAAAGTACGCCCATGTGACCTTCTTCTTTAACGGCGGGGAAAACCAGCCCTTCCCGGGGGAGGACGACGTGCGCGTGCCCTCGCCCAAGGGGATCCCCTTTGACCAGAAGCCGGAGCTGAGCCTGCCCGAAGTGGCGGACAAGGTGATGGCCGCGGCGGACACGGGCTATGATTTCATTCTCACCAACTTTGCCAACGGCGATGTGATCGGCCACACCGCCAACCAGGACGCCAAGCTGACCGCCTGCCACGTGATCAGTGAAACGGTGGCGAAGGTGGCGGCATACGCCGAGGAAAAGGGCTACATCGTGGCGGTGACCGCCGACCATGGCAACATTGAAACGCTGTTCACGGAGGCGGGCAAGCCCCACGTGGCCCACACCACCAATCTGGTCCCCTTCATTCTGATCGACCCGGAAAAGCGGCCCGTCACCCTGCGGGACGGCATGCTGGGCGATGTGGCCCCCACCATCCTGCAATTGCTGGGCCTGGAAGCACCCGATGAAATGAGCGGCCGGAGCCTGATCGAAAACGGAGAGGTGAACGGCAAAAAAGTGATGCTGATCATCCTGGACGGCTGGGGCTTCGGGTCCCATGACGGCAACGACGCCATTTTTCTGGCCGACACCGCCGCCTGGGATGCGCTTTTGCAATCCTGGCCCAACAGCAAATTGAAGGCTTCCGGCGAAAACGTGGGCCTGCAGGAGGGCAAGCCCGGCAATTCCGAAGCGGGCCACACCAATCTGGGCGCGGGCCGGGTGGTGGCTCAGGACGACGTGCGCATGGACAATGCCATCCGAAGCGGGTCCTTCAAGCAGAATCCCGTGTTCCTGAAAGCCATTGAGGACGCCCGAAAATCGGGCCATGATCTGCATTTGATCGCCTATCTGACCCACAAATCCAGCCACGGCTGCATCGATTATCCTTTGATGCTCACCGAAATGGCGGAGGGCGTGAACGTGTGGCTGCACATTATTTTCGATGGCCGCAGCACCGCCCCCGGCAGCGCCCCGGACCTGCTGAAAGAACTGGAGGACGAATTGAACCGCATTGGCCGGGGCCAAATCGTGGACGGCGTGGGCCGGGGCGTGGCCCTGGATCGGGACGGCAACTATGAAAAGGTGCGCAGGGCCTATGATGCAATGGTACTGGGCAAGGGGAGGCAATATAAGTGAGAAGGGAATAGAAAGAGCCCAATAACGCATTGAGTTAGAGAAGGAGAACGCCGGGGTTTCACCCCGGACCCCACCAGGGTACTGAGTACCCTGGACCCGCAATAGCGGATGCTGCTTTGTGCGTTGAGAAAACTTTGTTCCCGCTGTTGCTTGGAGATGACGCGGAAGCCAGTCTTGACGCCGTTGTGCTTCTGGCCCGGCGGCTTTCAGCCGCCAACCCGGATGCAAAGCATCCGGGGAAATGCGAGAGAAAAGCGGGAAAATGAAAGCCCATCCAGCAAGTTCGGGCGAGAAAGCAAGTCTTCTTGGGCTCTCATTTTCCCGCTTTTCTCTCGCATTTCCTTGGGCCAGAAGCCCTCAAACTTTCCGTAACCCCAGCGTAA
>JAUNMW010000205.1 GCA_030537395.1 Clostridia bacterium
CCAGCGTAACCCTTTTGCTCGCTATATAATTCATCCTTGAGAACAATACTGCTAATAGAATAAAAGCGGCGATGAAAGGCCGCTTTATTTCGTATGCTTGGAAAGATAGGCGCGTTTTTCCCGTTCATCCTGAGCTTCCAGGGAGGAAGCGTCATGGATGCCCGCCAGAAATTCCAAATGATGGCGGAATTCATGGCGCAGCACGCCGCGCAAAAGCTCCCGGGCCTCATCTTCCTCCGCCTGCGGATATGCCCGGTCAAAGGAGCCCTTATACATCACGATCTGCCTGACGCCGGAGAAAACCCGATAATGTCCCAGGGTATAAAGGTCGTTATCCCGGGCATAATCCGGGATCATCAGCGCTTCGGACACGATCACGCCGCCGGTGAGCTCCCGGAAAAAGGCTTCCGGAAGCTCATCCAGCAATTCTGAAACGATTTTTTTATATGTCTCAGTGGATATCATATCATTCCTCTTGATTTTCATAGGCCTGGGCAGCGAACCTGCTTTGCGCCCACTCGTTTTGACCGCCTTCTCATTCCTGGCCCCAGGCGCGGTATCTGCGCCAATAATCCTGACCGAAGGGGTGTTTCTCTTCTTCCCACTCATCCCGGCACGCAAAAAGCAGGCTGCGCATCTGGCGAAGCTTGTCCTGATACTCCGGCAGGGGGGCCAGATTTCTGATTTCCCATGGGTCTTCCTTCAAATCGTACAGGAAAGCAAAGTGCTGGCCCGGGCCGTCGTCGTTGACGTATTCAATCAGCTTATAGCGGCTGTCCTTGACCCCCCGGATCCAAATTTCAAACGCGAGATACAGATAATCCCGGTGCCGATCCTCCGTTTTTTCGCCTTTGAGCAGCTGGGCGAAGCTTTTTCCGTCCACGCTGGAAGGAACAGGCGCGCCGACCATTTCGCAGAGCGTTGGATATATATCCAGCAGATACACGTAGGCATCGCACCGTCTGTTCCGCGGAATGCCGGGTCCGGCGAAAATAAGGGGCACGCGGATGGAATGCTCGTAGCAGTCCTCCTTGCCCATCCAGCCGTGCTGACCCAGGGCCAGGCCGTTGTCGCCGGTGAAAACCACGATGGTATTATCCTCCTCCCCGCTGTCGTGCAGAGCGTCCAGCAGCCGCCCGATTTCATGATCCAGATGGGAAATCATGCCGTAATATTCGGCGATGTTGCGCTTGATTTCCTCCGGGTCCCTGGGATAAGCGGCCAATTGCTCGTCCCGGTGGCGCATGAGGGGATAGTTGGTTTCAATGGTTTCCATGAAATTGGGGGGCAGCGCAATATCCTCCGGCCTGTACATATTTTTGAATTCTTCCGGCATGGTGCGCGGATCATGGGGGGCCAGGTAGGCTACGTACTCAAAGAAGGGCTTTTCCCCGCCTGCGTTCTTTTTCAACAGCTCGATAGCCGCGTCCGTGAGCATTTCGCTGGAATGCTTTCCGGGATTGAATTCATCGCAATGCTGCTGAATGGTTTTGTTGCTGTGGAAAAAGTCCACCACAAAATTGACCACATTATCGTAGGCCCCCGAAGGGTCGTATCGACAGGTGGGCACATTCCAATGATCCCACATGCCGCCGAAAAACACCTTGGCCCCCTGCGTGAAACTGCGGGCATATCCGGGACAGCCGTTGTGCCATTTGCCCAGGCCGATGGTTTCATATCCAAAGCTTTTCAGCGTTTCGCCCAGCGTAATATGCTCCGGCGGAATATTGCCGCCCTGGCCTTCCAGATGGAAGGGCTGGCGGCCAGAGTGAATCATGGCGCGGGAGGGCATGCACACGGCTCCGCAGATCCCGCTGGGAATATGCGCCTGCGTAAAAGCCGTGCCGCGCAGGGCCAGCCTGTCCATATTCGGGGTGGATATAGCGGGGTTGCCCAGCGCATGGATGGTATCAAACCGCTGATCATCCGTTACGATAAAAAGGATATTCGTTTTCTTAGCCATCGCTTACTGCCCTCCACATCAGCAATTTGTGTCTTCAAAAACATACGGATCATTCAAAGATGAAACGGATTGGCCGATCCATCCGGCAGGCCGTACATCATTCCCTGCGATCCATCCGGCGCGCGTATTCTTCCATATGGCGGTACACGGTTTCTTTCATGGTCAGGTAGCAGGCGGTGCCTCCCAAAATATTGGAAATGGGCTCCGCCCAGAATACGCCCTTCACGCCCAGTCCCAGCCGGGGCAGCAGCAGCGTAAGCGGCACCACGATCACGGCTTTGCGCAGCAGGGAAAAGAAAATGGCGTGGCGGGCATCGCCCAAGGCCTGAAAAGCAGCCTGACCCGCGAATTGGAACGACATAAAAACGAAGCCGAAAAAGTAGGCACGCAGCATCCCGATGCCCGCCTCCATAAGCGCGGGATCATCCGAAAAGATACCGAACCAAAACCGGGGCAGCAGGATCACCAGCAGCCAGGCCAAAGCGGTGTAAGCCGTGCCGACGACAGCGTTGAACCGGATGCCGCCCTTCACCCGGTCATACTGCCGGGCTCCGTAATTGAAGCTGATCACCGGGAGCGCGCCGTTGATGATGCCGTTGACGGGAAGGGAAAAGATTTCCCGAATAGAGTTCGCCACCGTCATAATGCCCACGTATAGGTCTCCCCCATATTGCTGCAGCGTGGCGTTGCAGGTGATCTGCACTAAACCGGTGGTGCCCTGCATGATAAAATTCACAATGCCCAGCCGAATGATTTCCCGGGTGATTTTCCCATGAATGGCAATGAGGCTGGTCTTCAGGGGCACCATCGCTTTTTTCCCGAACAGGAACCGCAGCACCCACAGGGCGGAAACCGCCTGACTGATCACCGTGGCCAGCGCCGCGCCGCGAACGCCCATGCCCAGCGCAAAAATGAACAGGGGGTCCAGGAGAATATTCACCGCCGCGCCGATGACCACGGACAGCATGCCCACCCGCGGGAAACCCTGGGCGTTGACATAGCCGTTCATGCCCGTGGCGATCATGGAGCATACCGTGCCGGCCAGATAAACGCCCAAATACGCCTGCGCGTAGGCATAGGATTCTTCACTGGCGCCGAAAGCGAACAGGATCGGGCGGCAAAACACATAGCCCAGGCAGGTGAGCAGCGCCCCGCTCGCCAGCAGCAGCGCCAAAGAATTGCCCTGAATCTTCCCGGCTTTTTCGTCGTCGCCCGCGCCGCGGGCTATGGCAAACAGGGGCACGCCGCCGTTTCCAAACAGCCCCGTAAACGCCATGATCAGCGTAACGATGGGGAATGTGAGGCCAATGCCGGTCAGCGCCATGGTGCCTTCATCACCCATATGGCCGATGTAGATCCGGTCCACCACGTTGTACAGCAGATGCACCAGCTGGGCCACGGTCAGGGGCACGGCCTGGGCAATGATCAGCTTCCAGACTGGTCCCTGGAAAAAATCATGATGCGTTTGCTTTGCGTTCTTTCGCATGCGGTTCCTTCTTCCTGACAGATGCCGTTGGCTGCCCGTTCGCTGGCGGACGGGAAACGCTCGTCCGGAATGAACCGTGCCCCTGCCAGGCAGGCAGAGGCACGGAGGACTTCATGATGCTGCGCGCAGCCCCGATCATTGGCTGTTGGAGGAGCTGGATACGGAAACGGAGGAGGAACTGCTTTCCCGATCCTTGATCATATGCTGCAAGGTAACCAGGATCGCAACGATGATCGTTTCATATTCTGGGCGATAAATATCAATGCAGTATTTATCGTGAACGGAAAACATTTTCTGCCCGATCACGGCAATGATCTGCTCCTGTTCATCGTACAGTTCAAAGTTCAGCCCGACGATATTTCCCCGCAGTTGCCAGCCCAGGCCCTCGATATTGGTAATGTCCTTGAACAGATGCAAAAGCTCGTTGGCGATTTCAAACTGCGTGCCATTCGCCATGGTGATGAAATGGCGTTCGTGCAGGGTGAAGAATTTCCGCTCGATATGCGCCACCTGGTTTCCCTGCGCGTCGGTTATATCCGTTTTATCATGCAAGGACGGAAATTTCGTCCAGGATTGGTAAACCACCTGCTCCCGGTCGTCCGTGATGTCGGTTTTCCGATGCAGCGTGAATACCTTGGAGGTGGTGAACAGCGATTTTACCGGCTGCCCAAACCGCTCCACATTGTTGATATTTGCTCCCTCTCCGGCTTCCCGGAATCGATGATACTTGGACATAACACCCATAAAGCTGGCCCCCCGTAAGTTTTTCTGTTTATTCATTCGATTCGTTTTCGCAAAATCCTGCTTTTTTCTCATAGTTTGGAAAGCATATGGATTCTTGGTGAAAACGGGTTATCATTTCACGCTATAGACTTTTTTTCGCTCTTTTCCGTTTGATGCGGATCAGGCTTCATATATTTTGCAGTCCCATCAGCAGCATGCAGACCGCGAAGGCGCCAACCATCATGCCCGTGAATGCAACGGGCCATTTTCCGCCCTTGTTGAAGCCGTAGAAATCATCCCAGCGTTTGTCCGCCGGGGCATAAATGATTTTATACAGATACCAAAAGCCGTAAACCACCACCGGGAGCATGCCCAGCAAAGCGGTGCCGAACCCCATCCCTCTTTTTTCAAAAAAGCTGAAGGATACGACGGCCATAAGCGGTGTGGTCAGATGCATGAAAAAATCGTTCCCCTTCAGCAGCGGCAGAAGGCCGCCCATGCTGGGAGCCAGGAAAAGGAACACCGTCAGGAGCGTAACCAGCACCGCCGCCGTGCCGATATATTTAAGAAGCCAGGCCCAGTTGGACAGAGGAAACAGCGCCATGCACAGCGCCGCTGCCGCGCAAAGCACGTTGCTCTGCACCGTGAAATAGCGGAAAGCGCCTTTGACCCTTTGGGCATCCCATGCTCCGTCCTTTCGGAATATGCGCAGCATCAGGATCGCCGTAACCGCGAAAATAAGAACGTTCAGGATCGTTGAAATCATCGTATCATAACCTTTCATAACCCCTGGAGAATGCAGCCTCTTTATTATACTGAAAATCCGCTGCGCAGGCAAGCATGAAAATGCGGGATGTCATTGCTATTTTACCCATCTTTTGGTATAATGGCGTCAGAAAGCCACGGAAATGAAAGCACCGCTCCTGACAGGTATCAGGCCTGACGAGAATCATTGATTCTATTTTTTTCAAACAATATTCAGAGGAGGCGCGGATAAACCATGATGAAAAAGCTTTTGTCCCTTTGCCTGGCCCTTCTCCTTCTCATTCCCGCCTGCGCCCGGGCGGATCTGAAGCGCGGCGATCGGGGAGAAGAAGTAAAAAACCTTCAGCGCATGCTGATCGAGCTGGGATTCCTCAACGACAAGGCCGACGGCATTTTCGGGAAAAAGACGGAAGCGGGCGTGAAAGCCCTGCAGGAATACTGGGGCGTGAATACCACCGGCCGCTTAGACGACGATGATTTGATCGCGCTGTACAGCCTGTATTTCCTGGCCACCGGCGAAATGGCCGACGACGGCCTGGGCGAGGATGAACTGATGGAAATCTGCCCTGCTTACTGCGGCTGGACCGGAGCGGACGGGCAAACCGCCGTCTATTGCTTCCGGCACCAGGAGGAATACCTGACATCCTCCGAGTTTATTCCCGAAAGCGCGCCCGAAAAGCTGAAAACGCTGATGGTGAACCGGATCAGCGAGCTGTGGGAAAGGGATGTTCTGGCCATGTACGAGGAATGGGAGGAGTCCCTTCCGGAGGAGGAGCAGCACATCGCCTGGGAGCAGCGGGACATTTTTGAAGCCGCGCTGGAGGATTATGAGCCGGGGCTGGAAAAAATGCAGTGGCTGGAGGCTCTGGGCATCGATTTGTGCTTCGATCTGCACGGCGCGGAAAGCCAGGCCCTGGAAGAATGATCGAAAAAGGGGGCAAAGACAGGCCCTGTTCCAAAACACTTTGGCGGTTTGCTTTGGCAGACCGCCGTTTTTACGCTTCAAGACAAAAGCCTGCCGTTCTTTCTTGCTATGATTCTAAATTGGGAATGTATCAAACGCAGCCTTTGTCGGGAATCCTTTGTCAGACGCAAAAAACGGCCGGCAGCACAGAAAATCTGCGCTGCCGGCCGTTCCGTTTTCTTACTTCTTGATGTACAGGTAATCGCCGGCGTAGATCAGGTTCTTGTTCTTGATCTTGGGGTTCCAGGTCATGATCAGGGATTCGGTGGTGTTGAACTTCCGGGCGATCTTGCTCAGGGCGTCACCCTTCACGATCTGATAAATGATGAATC
>JAUNMW010000206.1 GCA_030537395.1 Clostridia bacterium
GCCCGTGTGAACCGCGGGGGGGGGGGGGGGGGGGGCCCCCCCCCCCCCGTAACCCTTTAGCTCAAACTAACTGCGTAACTTAAAGGGCTCTTTACGCTTCAAAGAAGGGCAGAAAAAAACTGCCGCGTCCTATGCAGTTGGGGCGCGGCAGATACGGGATTTGATTATTCGGCGTCGGCGGGAGCGGCTTCTTCAGCGGGAGCTTCTTCCACAGGAGCTTCTTCCACGGGAGCGTCCTCGGGTTCGCCGGGGATTTCCAGGGCTTCTTCTTCCACGAAGGCTTCGTCGGCCAGGGCTTCCCGGATGCTCAGGCTGATGCGCTTGGCTTCGGGATCAACCGCCAGCACCTTAACGCGCACGGGCTGGCCCACCTGCAGCACGTCTTCCACCTTGGCGATCCTGGTCAGCGCGCACTGGGAAATGTGCACCAGGCCGTCCACGCCGGGCTCCAGTTCGATGAAAGCGCCGAAGGGACGGATGCGCACCACGTTGCGCTCCAGGATGGCGCCCACGGGATACTTTTTTTCGATGTTATCCCAGGGCTTGGGCTGCAGCTGCTTGTAGCCCAGCTGGATGCGTTCCCGTTCCCGATCCAGGGACAGAACCTTCACTTCCACTTCCTGGTTGATCTGCAGCACGTCGCTGGGATGGCCCACGCGGCTCCAGGCCAGATCGGTGATGTGGATCAGGCCGTCAACGCCGCCCAGGTCCACAAACGCGCCGAAATCGGCAAAGCGGCGAACGATGCCCTTCACCACAGCGCCTTCTTCCAGTTTCTCCCACGCGGCAGCCTTCTTGGCGGCGTTTTCTTCTTCAATGACCTGCTTGCGGCTGGCCACGATGCGCTTCTTGGTCTTATCCACGTCGATGATCTTCAGCTTCATGGGCTGGCCCACGAACTGGCCGATCTTTTCAACATACCGCTGCGCCAGCTGGGAAGCGGGCACAAAAGCGCGCACGCCGCCCTCGACGCTGGCCAGTAGGCCGCCCTTGACGGCTTCCTTGCCCACGGCGTCGATGTATTCGTTGTTCTCGAATTTTTCCATCAGCGCTTCCCAAGCCTTGCGGTTTACGATGTTGCGCTGGGAAAGCAGGACGTTGCCTTCGCCGTCGTTTACTTTGACGACTTCGACCTCGATCTCGTCGCCGAGGTTCACGTCCTTTTCCACCATTTCGGAGCGCTTGATCAATCCATCGGACTTGTAGCCGATGTTGACGCACACTTCGTCATCGGTGATCTGCACCACGGTGCCAGTGACCGTCTGGCCCGGGCGGATGCGAACCACAGTCTTTTCAATGTCTTCCATGGTCAGGGCCTGGTTTTCCTGATTCTCCTGGACTTCCTGTTCAACATTGGCGACGGGTTCCTGGGTTTCCTGGTCGATGCGTTCCTGTTCGTTCATGCGTGTGACAACCTCCTTAAATGACCAATCCGGTGTGGATGCGCCGGCGGCTATTCCTATGTGATTTTTGTGGATATCTGCAAAGTGCGGAGGAATTTCTTCCGCACGTTCCACCAATATGGTGCGGGGGCATATAGCCTTGCATGCTTCATACAGCTTGCGGGTGTTGGCGCTTTTCTTTCCGCCTACCACCACCATGGCGTCCACCTGAGCGGCCAGCGCTCTTGCCTCCGCCTGCCGGATCTGGGTGGCGGGGCAGATGGTGCAACGCACGTCCAGCAGGGGGATGCGCGCCTTGAGATGGGAAATGATTTTTTCCCAGGCGGCGGGGGAGAAGGTGGTTTGGCTCACGGCCAGGGCCCTGTCCATGGGCGGAAGCGCCTCGGCCTCCATTTCGCTGTGAATGATGAAGCATTCGCCGGTACACCATCCTGCGGTGCCCTGCACCTCCGGATGATCCGGTTCGCCTACCAGAATAACGGGAATGCCCTTTTCGCCGCTTTCCCGCACGATGCTGTGCAGGGCGCGGACAGAGGCGCAGGTACAGTCCCGAATGATCAGGCCTTGCCTGCGGCATTGCTCCTCCACCTGGGGAGAAACGCCGTGGCTGCGCAGGAGGATCATGCCGCTTTGGGCGTCCTCCACCCGCTCGACGGGAATGATGCCTTCGTTATGAAGCGCCTGAACAGCTTCGGGATTATGGATCAATTCCCCCAGCGAATAGCAGGGAACGCCTTTTTCCCGGGCTTCCCGCGCGGCCTGGAAAGCAATTTCCATGGCTTTTCGCACTCCGGCGCAATAACCGGCGTGCCGCGCAATGGTGTACGGCATAAGCATATCACCCCAAAGTACGAGCGATTATAATTATGTTCGCCGTACTTTTCCTTTTTCCTGCTATTTACAAAAATTTTTTGAAAAAATTTTTTTGGCTTTTTCCTGTACGGAGAACACGGGATAAAACAAGGGTTTCCAGGGCGAAAAATGGGAAAATTTCGCTGACAGCGGCCGGGAAAGCTGGACAAACCACGCTGAGTGTGGTATCTTTGGAAAGATAAGGGGAAGGGGGCGAAAAGGTGATTGCCCAGTCACAGGTTATCATTACGCTGCGGCCCTGGCTCGGCGCGCCCCTGATGCAGGCGCTGGATCCTCTGATGGGGGATATCGCCGCCCGGCTGAACGGTTTTTCCATCCGCCGGGAGGAAAACCTGGCCCAGGAACTGGACAGCCTGCTTTTCCGCGCTGTGCGCCAGGCGACCCAGGGCCGGATGCTGGCCCAATTGGAGGACGGCACGTTTGTGCGCATCCGTCTGGAGGATTTTTCGGCCATGGCGGATGAACTGATGCTGCTGGTATTCCTGGATTTTCCGGCGGACAGCGCGCACCTGGTTTTTTTGCGGGATTATTCCATGCGCCGCGCCAGCCTGTCCGCGCTGCGGGCGCTGTATACCAAATTCGCCGATCAGCAAAGCCCCCGGGAACTGGAGGCCATCGCGTCGGTGGCCAAAAGCTGTTATCCCGCGTTCCGGTGGCGGGAATGGCTGCAATAAGATAAGCAAAACGGAAGGGAAGCTTCTTCGTGGGAAAAATCATTTGTATTGCCAATCAAAAGGGCGGGGTGGGAAAAACCACCACCGCCGTGAACCTGGCGGCCTGCCTGGCCGAGGAAGGAAAGAAAACCCTGCTGGTGGATATGGATCCCCAGGGCAACGCCTCCAGCGGTCTGGGCGTGCGCGCCGGGAAAAAGACGGTGTATGAAGTGCTGCTGGGGGAATGCACCCTGGACAGCGTGATGGAGAAAACCAAGCAGAAAAAGCTGTGGGTGGCCCCTTCGGATATTCGGCTGGCCGGGGCCGAGCTGGAGCTTGCCAATTTGGAGCGCCGGGAGTACCGCGTGCGGGCGGCGCTGGAAGCGGTGCGGAAGGATTATGATTTTCTGATCATCGACTGCCCGCCCTCCCTGGGCTTGCTCACCATCAACGCCCTCACCGCCGCCCAAAGCGTGCTGATCCCCATTCAGTGCGAATACTATGCGCTGGAAGGGGTTACCGCCCTGATGAACACCATTCAGCGGGTGAAGCGGGGCCTGAACCCCGGACTGGAAATAGAAGGCGTGCTGTTGACCATGCTGGACGGGCGCACCAACCTGGGATTGCAGGTGGTGGCCGAAGTAAAGAAGCACTTTAAGCAGGCGGTGTTCAAAACCACCATTCCGCGCAATGTGCGCCTGGGGGAGGCCCCCAGCCACGGCTTGCCCATCCATTTGTACGATGCCCGGTCCACCGGGGCGGAAGCCTATACCGCGCTGGCCAAAGAAGTAATCAAAAAGAACAAATAATTTACGAATTATTGTTCAAAACTTACAAACCTAAGTTTTTTTAGAGATTGATGAAACCTTTTGACCTTCTGCGTCGTCTAATGATGTAGAGATACAAAGCGATGGATAGGCGCAGGAGTACGCTTTTCTCACAGAAAGGCGAGGTTTTCCGTTTTTCAAAGGAAGAATATAACAAAGCGTATAAATCGTTTTACATCGGAGTGATACGAAATGAAAAAGCTCGGTCTGGGCCGGGGACTGGACGCCCTGCTGCCTGAAACCAATAATCTGGAAAACACGGTGAGCATGATCGCCATCACGGAATTGGACCGGAACCCGGATCAGCCCCGGCGGGAATTTGACGAAGCGTCCCTGCAGGCCCTGGCGGATTCCATCAAGGAAGCGGGCGTACTGCAGCCGCTGCTTGTGGTGGAGCGGGACGGGCGCTACCAGATCGTGGCGGGGGAGCGCCGGTTCCGGGCGGCCCGGATGGCGGGGCTGGACGAGGTGCCCTGCATCGTGAAGGATTTTACGCCCCAGGAGCAGATGGAGGCCGCGCTGATTGAGAATATTCAGCGGGAGGACCTGAACCCCATCGAAGAAGCCAATGCCGTGAAGCAGTTTATGGAAACCTGCCATTACACGCAGGAGCAGGCGGCCAAGCGGCTGGGCAAATCCCGTCCCGCGGTGGCCAACAGCCTGCGGCTTTTGTCGCTGCCGCAGGATATTCAAAAGGACGTGATCGCGGGCCGCATCAGCGCGGGCCACGCGCGGGTGCTGGCGGGGATCGAGGACAAAAAACGGCAGATCGCCCTGGGCCAATTGGTCATTCTGGAGGGGCTCAGCGTGCGCGCTCTGGAAAAAATGGCGGCGCAGCAGCCTGCAGCTCCCGTAAAACCCA
The DNA here is from genome assembly GCA_030537395.1 of Clostridia bacterium. Taxonomy (GTDB): domain Bacteria; phylum Bacillota; class Clostridia; order Christensenellales; family Aristaeellaceae; genus RUG563. The sequence goes on from JAUNMW010000206.1 coordinate 4,619, forward strand.
AGGCCGCGCCCAAGCCCCTGCCGCTGGAACTGCAGGATATGGAAAATCGCATGCGGGAGACCCTGGGCCTGCGCACCGTGCTCAAGGGCAGCAGGAAAAAGGGAAAGATCATTTTGCAGTATTACAGCGAGGAAGAATTGGAGCGGCTTTACCAGTGCCTGGAAAGGCTGGAGGAAAAGCCGTGAAGCGCCTGACTGCGTGGATACTCGCCCTGATAGGGGTGCTGCTTTTGCCGCTGCATGGTTTGGCCGATGTGGACCAGACCGCGCGGGCCGAGGCGGACGCCTATTTTCAGGGCGTTTTTTCACGGACGAAAGCCATTGGCGGCGCGGTGCTGGTGTCCCAGCAGGGCAGGAGGATTTATTCCTTTTATTGGGGCGGCAACGACAAACGGGTTTCCCGCCCTGTGGATGACGAAACGGTGTACAAAGTGGCCTCCGTGTCCAAGCTGGTGTCCGCGGTTGGGGTGATGCAGCTGGCGGAGGCCAAAGCGCTGGATCTGGACGCGCCGCTGATCTACGGGGAAGGAGCGCCCGTCCGCAATCCCTGGTACCCGGATGCGCCCGTTACCCTGCGCCAGGTAATGAGCCATACCTCCTCCATCCTGGGCGACGCGCCTTATAACGCCGCACCCCGCTGGGATCGGGAGGACGTGCTCACCCGGCGGTATTTTGCCAAGCGGGAGCCGGGCAGCCAATATGAATACGCCAATCTGAACGGCGGCATCCTGTGCAGCGCGGTGGAGAGGGCCTCGGGCCAAAGCTTCAACCGCTATATGGCGGAGCATATATTTGAACCGCTGGATATCAACGGGGCTTACGCGGCGCATCTGCTGCCCGATCCTTCCGCTTTGTCCGGCACCTATATGAACGACGGCATGCTGTATTGCTCCGCCGAGAAATATGTGCAGACGGACACGGCGGATTATGACGATATCTGCGCCCCGGATGCCCATTACCATACTTCCGCCGGCAGCCTGTATATCAGTCTGAGCGGATTGGAAAAAATCGGCCAGGTGCTGTGCACCGGCGCGGCGGGGGAAAAGCGCATCCTGTCCCCCCAGGGGGCGGAAATGATGCGGGCTGACCAATCCCGCGTTTCCGGCAGTTCGGTCACGGGAAGCAGCCCCTACGGCCTGTGCGTGTATCGATTTGAGGACGAAAACGGCGTTATCTGGTACGGGCATCAGGGCCGTTGGGAGGGGTTGCAGGTCGATCTGTTTGCAGAGCCCGACACCCAAACTGTGGTTGTGATGGTGATGAACGGCGTAGGCCGCAGCGGTGCGGGCGGCGAGGTGGACGCCAAATTCCTCCGGGCGCTTCAGCACATTTCACCCTGGCTGGAGGCCCCCGGCTTGGCGGACGACGGCCTGGGCTTTGAGGTGGAGGACGAATGGATGGATTGAGGCAAAGTTAAGGCGTATACTGGCTTGAAAACTGAGATTTACAGAAAAGAGTACAGAGCGCAGAGTTCAGAGTACAGATTAGATAGTCTTTCATAAAAATGATGCAAA
>JAUNMW010000207.1 GCA_030537395.1 Clostridia bacterium
AGTTGAGATTTATATAGTCGCATGATTTATTCAGCGAGCAGATTGTTTAAACAAAATATATCTCAACTCTTAACTCTCAACTCTTATCCTGGCATCAATTGAATGACTGAATTGAAAGTAAAAAATCACATCAAAAGTCCCATTTCCAGGCGGATTTCGTGTTTTTCCACATCCTGGTTGGAATACTCGCAGGCATTGAAGCCCATCAGGGTAAAGCCCTGGGAAAGATAGAAGGAAATGGCCGCCGTATTGCAGCTTTGGGTTTCCAGGATGATGGCCCGGCGGTGCTGAGCCCTGGCGATTTCCCGGGCCTTGGTCATCAAAAGGGACCCGTAGCCCCGGCGGCGGAAGCCCTCGTCCACACAGATATTGGTGATGCGCAGGCGGTTATTCCAGTTTTCCGGGGTCACCTCCAAAATGGCGCGCATTTCCCGCCCGTCCCAAAGGGCGTAGGCATGGGGATCATCCCAATAGGGCGCGAACAGATGATCCACAAATTCCTTATGCACCGGAGCGCAGGGCGTGCGCACCAGCTCCATGGCGAACACATTCTGGGTGGAGCGCATCTTGAGATCATAATAGGCTTTGCTTTCATAGGAAAAAACGATTTGGAAGCCTTCAAACTGCTCCCGGGGTAATTCGCTGATATGCATGAACCCCCGCTCCTTTGCGTCGATTGGATAGCTCAGTATAGCATATTCGGGGGCTTTTTGGAAAGAGAAAAAGAGAAAATATCCGGAAAAAAGCGGAAGAAAGCGCCATCCGGCAGAACCGGCGGGAATCAGCCCGAATCCGAAGGAAAAGCTGTATGCCATTCGACATTCCGCGCGCCCTGCTTCGACGGGGGAAAAAAACAAGTGAATCTATGATGAACCCATTCACAGCGATCAGGAAGAAGGGCGAAAGCATGGATGTGCAGCTTGAATTCAAGCAAAAAGGCCTCAAAGACAGGCTGCGGGGTCTGATACCGGGGATTCGGAAGGGATGGGGAGCGCTGCTGGGGCGGCTGCCCATGGCCGGCGCTTTTTTTCTGCTGAGCCTGGCCCAATGCTTTTCCGTGCCGTCGCCCTTTGCTCTGTGCTGCCTGACAGCGCTGCTGGCGGCCGGGGAAAAGCCCAAAGGCGCGCTGCTGGGGCTGGGGGCGGGGCTTCTGTTTCGGCTTGCCTGGCATATGCCGATGGAGGAAGGCCTGTTTGCCGCCTGCCTGCTCTGTTTTCCCGTTCTGCGGCGGCCGGGCCTGAAAAGATGGCGGCTTCTGCTGCAGACGGGCGGACTGCTTGTGCTGCGTTCCCTGCCCAATATCCTTCGCGCGCAAGACAGCCAGACGGTGATTTTTTGCGCGGCGGGCATCCTGCTTGGCATCGCTGTGATGCCGGCGTTGCTGCGCTGCGGCCAGATTTTGCATGAAAGAAAGGGAAAAATCAATCAGGACGATGTGCTTTGCCTGCTTCTGCCGGGTCTTTTGTTCATTGCCGGCGCGGGGCGGCTGTGGGCGTTTCAAATGAATTTGGGGTATATTTGCTCCGTATTCCTGGTGATCGGCGTTTCCTGGCTGTGCGGCAGCGCGGTCAGCGTATGCCTGGGGCTGGGGTGCGGGCTGGCGCTGCTGCTCAGCGGGCAAAGCGCGCTGCTGCTGGTGAACCTGGCGTTCGGCGGGCTCTTAGCGGGGTTTCTTCAAGGGAAAAAACGGCTGCTGGCCGCGGGCTTATACTGCCTGGCGGCGGTTACGGACGCGTATCTGATCGCCTTTTCTTTTTTGCCCGCCGTGGCGGCGTCCGAAGCCTTGGGCGGGCTGATCTTCTGCCTGATCCCGAACAAATGGATGAACAAAGCGGGGCGGCTGATCCGCCGCCTGCGCTGGAGCGAGCCCAGGGAAAACGCCTATACCCGGCTGAAAATGCAGCGCTGGGTACGGGCCATCGACTGCATGGCTGACGCGCTGCCCCAGCCCCGCATCGCCCCCGCGCCGCCGTCGGAGGAAAGCGAAGCGCTGACGGAAACCCTGTGCGCCGACTGCGACCGGCTGCCCATCTGCTGGCATGAGCAGTACGGCCATACCAAGGAGGGCATGGAAGCCCTGGCGGAGCGGGGGGAGGACACGGAGGAATATCTGCGCATCATCAACCGCTATTTTTCCGCCTGCCCCCGCATTTCCCGGCTTCCGGGGCTGCTGGCCCGGCTGGATGAGGACCGGCAGGATCGGCTTCACAGGGCCGTCTGCGCCGCATATGAACGGGATATGCTGCAAACCCATCTGACCGCCCTTTCCCAGGCGGCGCAGCGCATCAGTCTGGAGGGCATGAGCGGCGACAGCGAGGAAAGCTATTGGATGCTCCAGGCGGAGGAAGCGCTGCAGACCCTGCGTTTTCCCGGCCAGACCGCCTTTGTGAAGCGGGTGGACGGGCGAATGACAGTGTGCCTGAAGTGCGAACCCCTGAGCCTGCGTCCGGTGGAAACGGAAATGCTGGCCAATCAATTGACACTGCAGCTGCGCGTGCCCCTGGCCGTGACCGAGCAGCAGAGCAACCGGATCGTGTTGGAAGAAGAACCGCCCCTGCGCGTGATCACCGGCATGGCCACCGCCTGCGCCGTCGCGCCGGAGAAAAAACGAAAGCCCGGAAAACGCCCCGATAACGGCGACGCGGTGCTGACCCAGGCCCTGACCGGCGGACGGGAGCTGCTGGCCCTGAGCGACGGCATGGGCCACGGTACGGGGGCCCAGGACGAAAGCCGGAAAACCCTGGAGCTGCTCAGCCTTTGTATGGAAGCCGGGTACACCCGTTCCCAGGCCATGACCGCTGTGAACGGGGCCATGCTCAGCGCCACCGGCGGGGAAAAATTCGCCACTGTGGATCTGTGCCTCATCGATCTGTGGACTGGGGAAACCGCCATGAACAAACTGGGGGCCTGCCCCTCCTTTATTCTGCAGGGCCAGAAAATCCATACCGTGGAAGGCGCCGCTCTGCCGCTTGGCATCATCGAGCATGTGGTGCCGATGGAGCATACCTTTACCCTGGGAGAGGGAGACACGCTGCTGCTGATGAGCGATGGGATTTCCGAGGCGTTTGAGGAGGAAGAAAGCATTTTGGAGCTCCTGCACCGCTGCCGGGAGGAGCCGCCCCAAAAGCTTGCCGATTCCCTGCTTCGGGAAGCCCTCATGCAGCGGGACGGCCTCCCCCCGGATGATATGACCGTCCTTTGTGCCCGGGTGACGGAAAGGCAAAAGCGGGGAAGACACAGCGGCTGATACGCTCAAAAAAACGAATTGATTGCAAAGCTGAAAAACGTGCGTTTGCCCAAAGCGAAAGCCATGGTCGAACAGCGCGGGATGCAGCTTTGCGTTTTTTTATAATTGAAAACAGCTTCCAGTAAACGACGCGATGACGAAGAGGACAAAATCCTTGGCGTTATTCTCTGAAAATCCCCCAAATACCACAAGAAACATGAATTTTCTCCAGGAATGCCATCTTTTGGAAGCGATGCCTTGACACAATTGTTCAAAAATTGTATTATATCAGTTGTATACAATTCCGAAGGAGGGTTTTTTGTGTCTTTCCAATCGTTCGATTCCAGCCTGGAAAGCCGTCCCATCCGGGATATCGCTTATGAACAATTGAAGCATGCCATCATCACCGGTCAAATTCCTGCCGGGTCCCGGATCGTGGAAACAGTGTACGCAGAACAATTGCACATCAGCCGCACGCCCCTGCGCGAAGCCCTTCGCCGTTTGGAGCGGGACGGGCTGGTGGAATACGTGCTGCACCGCGGAGTAGTGGTGCGCGCCTTTACCATCGAGGATATTGACGAAATCTTTACCATCCGCAACGCCATGATGATGCTGATCCTGCCCTCCATTATCGCCAATGTGACGGAAGAAAAAATCCAGGAGCTGCAGGACATCTTAAAGCAGATGGACGTGGAATACGAGCGGGCCGACGCCGACGCGCTGGCCGTCAGCAACCGTCTGTTCCACGGCACCATGGAGCGGATTTCCGATAAGATCCGCATCCTGCGGGTGATCGACAGCCAGGAGGAATACATCAAGCGCTTCCAGGCCACCACCATCGCTTCCGTGGTGCGGCGCACCAACGCCCACCAGGAGCATCACGACATGGTGGATCTGCTGGAAAAGCGGGATCTGGAAGGCTTAAAAGCCCTGTTCCAGCATCATTTTGAGGAAAGCAAGGAAACCTGCCTGGCCGCTGTGCGCGATAAAAAGCTGATCGAAGTGAAAGAATAAAAAGGGGGCGTCATGATGGACTGGACCTGGGATTTGACGGTTCTTTACAAGGATTTTGACGATCCGAAAATCGAAGCGGATTTTGACACGCTGAAAAAGCTGTGCAGTGAAGCGCAGGCCGCATTGGATCAAAAGGAGAAGGAACCCCTCGCTTTTTTAGAGGAAAGCGTGAACAGGAGCGAAGAAATTTCCCGCCTGTCCTCCGCCATCGGCAATTTTGCGGCGCTGACCCTGGCCGCCGACGCTTCCAATGAAAAGGCGCAGCAGCTGATGGACCGCTTGGAAATGTTCTCCGTTCAGCTATCTTTGCTGGACTCTGCCTTCACCCGTTATATCGGCGGCATAGAAGACTTGGAAGCGCTGATCGCAAAGAGCGAAAAGCTGCAAAAAGTGGATTTCTTCCTGCGCAAAAGCAAGGAGGACGCCGCTCACCTGCCGGACGAAGCCATTGAAGAATGGCTGCTGAAAATGTCCCTTTCCGGCGGAAACGCTTTTTCCAATCTGCGGGATAAGCTGGACGCCACCCTGACGGTGGACTATGAGGGGAAGCATTTGCCCCTCTCCCAGGTGCGCAGCATGGCATATGATCCCGATCCCGCAGTGCGCAAAGCCGCTTATGAAGCGGAGCTGGCCTCCTACGCCAAAATCGAAATCCCCATGGCCGCCTGCCTGAACGGCATCAAGGGCGAAGCGCTGACCATGATCGAAGCCGAGCATTTTGACTCCGTGCTGGACAAAACTCTGGCCCAATCCAATATGGACCGGGCCACCCTGGACGCCATGCTCACGGCCATCCGGGAATACCTGCCCGTTTTCCGGAAGTATTTGCGCAAAAAAGGCGAAATCCTGGGCCATCAGGACGGCCTGCCCTTCTATGATCTGTTCGCTCCCATCGCCCCCAAGGGCTACGAGCCCAAGAAATACACCATTGAAGAAGCCCGGCAGAAGCTCATCGATGAAATGGGCAAGTTCACCCCGGACATGGCGGCGTTTATGGATCAGGCCTTTGAAAACCGGTGGATCGATGTGTACCCCCGGGACGGCAAAGGCGGCGGGGCCTTCTGCGCCGAGCTGCACGATCTGGACCAGAGCCGGGTGCTGACCAATTTTGCCGGCTCCTTCTCCGATGTTTCCACCCTGGCCCACGAATTGGGCCACGCCTGGCATAACCGCTGCATGGCGGGGCTCCCCCACGCCATGATCGACGCGCCCATGCCCCTGGCGGAAACGGCCTCCATTTTCAACGAAACCTTCCTGGCCAACGCCGTGCTGGAAACCGCCGGTAAGGAAGAACGGTTCTCCCTGCTGGAAGGAAATCTGATGGAAACCACCCAAACCATCGTGGATATTTACAGCCGGTTCCTGTTTGAATCCGCCGTCATTGAGCAGCGAAAGGAACGCACGCTGTCCGTCAATGAATTGAAAAATCTGATGCTGGACGCCCAGGAGCAAAGCTACGGCGACGGGCTGGATAAGAATCTGCGGCATCCCTACATGTGGGCCTGCAAGAGCCATTATTATATTTCCGGTCTGTCCTTCTATAACTTCCCCTATGCCTTCGGACAGCTGTTCGGCGCGGGCATTTTCGCCCGCTACAAGCAGGAGGGACCCTCCTTCGTGCCCAAGTACAATCAGCTTCTGCGCTCCTGCGGCTCCGGCATGGTGGCCGATGTGGCGGCCTCCATCGGCATCGACGTGCGCAGCGCGGATTTCTGGCGGGAAAGCCTGAAGGTTTATGAGCGGGAAATCGAAGAATTTATTCAATTGGCGGAGGAACTGATGTGAATAGAGTGGAGCGTCGAGAGTTATGAATAGAGTTGAGAGTTAAGAGTTGAGA
>JAUNMW010000208.1 GCA_030537395.1 Clostridia bacterium
GGCGGCTTTTCCCCCGCCCGATTTCGTCTATTTTCACCGGATGCAAAGCATCCGGCTTGGCGGCTTTCAGCCGCCGTGCCCGAAAGCGACAGAAGTGCACGTTCGTTTGGCTTCAACCTCTCGCAAGCAACAGCGGGAACAACGTTTTTTCAACGCACAAAGCAACATCCGCAGTTGCGGGTCCAGGGTACTCAGTACCCTGGTGGGGTGTGGGGCAAAGCCCCACCGTATCTTTTTTATCTTGCTTTACCCTTTAGATTACTCATCTTAAAATGCGAAAAGTATTAGCCCAAAATCAGAAGCTGGAAATGCCGTGGGCGTTCACCAGCGCGTCCAGCCGTACTCCCGCCTTGCACAGGGGGCAGTCATGGCTGCTGGTGCTGTTGTAATCGTCCAGCACGTTTTTGGTGTTGAAAATGGACATGATGGGGAAATCCTCGCAGGAATCTACGCAGGCGAAAATGGCGCAGATGCCTACCGGAATGCCGTTGTAATAGCGAATGGCCTCGATGGCGGCCTGGGCGGTGTATCCGGTGGTAACGGACGCGGCCAGCACCAGCACATGCTTGCCCACGATCATGGGCGCGGAATTATCCCGGAACAGCAATTGGCTGCCGGAGGTATGCTCGGGAGTGACCACATAGATGGTACGGTGAGCGTTCATATTCATGAAACCGGCGCGGGTCAGTTCGCTGGCCATGCAGGCCCCAATCACCTCTGTGCCGTCCAGGCACAGAATGGTATCAATGATGGTAGTGGGTTTGAAAGTGCTTGCCAGCTCCACTGCCGCTTCCCGGGCTTCGGACAGGCGGTGCTTGGTCATGGTCAGATCGATGTAATAATTGATATGGCTGTGGCTGGTGGCAAAGTGCCCCCGGGCTACGCGCAGGCGCAAATTGGAAAAGGGAGTGGGATATTCAAACAGCTGGATTGCCATACAAAAGCCTTCCTTTCATGCTCCAAACGGAGGATTGTCTCTTTTTTCTTAATGATAGCAAATTCTATGCCCGCTGTCAAATGGGAATCGGGAAGTTTGTCCGCGTTTTTTGCGCCCATTCCTGTTTTCTTCCTGCATCCGGGGCCGCCGTTCTTGTATCTTTTTTCGGTTTATGGTATACTCAGAGGCAGAAACAAAAAGGGGATCGGCAAAGGGCTTCCGGATGCTTTGAAGCCCGAAACACTATTTTTCACCGGAGAACGCCATGAGAAACGCGACGCTTGAAGAATTGCTGCAAGGGAAGATGCGGCCTGTGCTGGTGGAGTTTGACCCTCCGCGTCAAACGGAGCCGGGAGAATTTCTGTCCGGCGCTCAGGAGCTGTGGGAGGCCGGAGCGGACGTGATCACCATTGCGGACTGCCCCATCGGCAAGGTGAGCATCGACGCCAGCCTGCTGGCCGCCAAGCTGAAGCGGGAACGGGGCATTCAGGTGCTGCCCCATATGGCCTGCCGGGACCGGAACCTGAACGCCATCCAGGCGCTGCTGATGGGCCTGGAAATGGAGGACGTCCGCCAGGTGCTTCTGATCACCGGGGACCCGGTGGCGGCAGAGGACAGAGAAAACATCAAAGGCGTGTTTCAGCTGAATTCCCGCACCCTGGCTGAGGCCCTGGGCGGGCTGATCGAAAAAGGCAAGCTGAGCCCCCTGTTCCTTTGCGGCGCGCTGAACGTGAACGCACGGAATTTTGACGCGGAACTGACCCGTGCCCGGCAAAAGGAGGAAAGCGGCATCCGCGCCTTCCTGACCCAGCCCATTTCCGGCCCCCGGGCGGCGGAAAACGTACGGAAAGCCCGGGAAACGCTGAAAGGGTATATCCTGGGCGGGCTGTTCCCCATCGTCAGCTATAAAAACGCCTGCTTCCTGCAAAAGGAAGTGAAGGGCATGGATATCGACGATACCGTGCTGCGCCTTTACGAAGGGCTGGACCGGGTGCAGGGCGAAATCATGGCCCGCCGCCTGTGCCGGGATATGGCCCGGGATATCGCGTCTTTTGTGGACGGCTACTATATCATGACCCCCTTCCGCCGGGTCAGCCTGGTGAAGCAGATCATTGCGGACATCCGGGGAGGGGAGTAAAGCAAAAAGCGCGGGACTTCAAAAATGCTTTCATTCATGAAGGAGAGAACAGAGTACAGAGTGCAGAGTACAGATTGATATAGTCTGGACAATGGATCCCGTTTCTTTGCAATCACAATTTTATCTGTACTCTGTACTCTGAACTCTGAACTCTCCTGCATATTTAAGTCTGACCCAAACAAAACCAAATAAACTTGATCATAAGGAGGTTTACCCATCATGAAACTATCTGTTCTGGCTGTTGCTTTGGCGGATCGTCCCCTGCCCCAGGCATTGCAATTCTTGAAGGAGCGGGGCGTGCAGGCGGTGGAAATCGGCTGCGGCGGCTATCCGGGCAAAGCTCACTGCGACCCCAAGGAACTGCTGAAAAGCAAGAAAAAGCTCCAGGAATTCAAGAACACCTTCGAGCGCTACGAAATCCCCATTTCCGCCCTATCCGCCCATGGCAACGCCGTGCACCCCGTAAAGGAAATCGCCAAGCAGTACCACGATGATTTCGTAAACGCGGTGCTGCTGGCCGAAAAACTGGGCGTGGATCGGGTGGTCACCTTCTCCGGCTGCCCCGGCGGCAGCCCCAAGGATCAGCAGCCCAACTGGGTCACCTGCGCCTGGCCCCCGGAATATCAGGACATCCTGAAATACCAGTGGGAGGACGTGCTGCTGCCCTACTGGGAAAAGACCGCCGCTTTCGCCCGGGAGCACGGCATCAACAAGATCGCCTTTGAAATGCACCCCGGCTTCTGCGTGTACAATCCCGAAACCATGCTGAAAATTCGCGCCGCCGTGGGCGACACCCTTGGCGCCAATTTCGACCCCAGCCACCTGTTCTGGCAGGGTATCGACCCCGTGCGCGCCATCCGCGAACTGGGCGACGCCATTTACTTCTTCCATGCCAAGGACACCGCCCTGGACACTTACAATGTGGCTGCCAACGGCGTGCTGGACAGCAAGCACTTCTCCGATGTGAAGCACCGGGCTTGGGTGTTCCGCACCGTGGGCTACGGCCACGATTTGAAAACCTGGAAGGACATGATGAGCGCCCTGCGCATCGTGGGCTACGACGGCCCCGTGTCCATCGAGCATGAGGACGGCCTCATGAGCGGCGAAGAGGGCTTGAGCAAGGCCATCCGCTTCATGCAGCAGGTGCTCATGTACGAGGATCCCGGCGAAATGTACTGGGCCTGAGGCCTCGGGCGGCTGTGATCTCGCTTCTGCAAATTTGGATTTGACGAGATGGGGTTACGCTGGGGGCATCAGCCCCCAGACCCCTGACCAGGGCATGATGCCCTGGACCTGCAATTGCGGAATTGACTTGATGGATCGAGAACACGCAGTTCCCGCTGTTGCAATTAGAACGGGCAACAAGGATATCTGCGCTCATGTCGCTTTCGGGCACGGCGTCCTGCGGACGCCAAACCGGATGCAAAGCATCCGGTGAAAATAAGCGAAAATGCCAGGGGAAAGGCCGCCTATCAGCCAAGTTGGCAAGAACCCAACAGTTTGGCAGCGGCTTTTCCCCTGGCATTTTCGCTTATTTTCATTGTGCCCGAAAGCTTGCTATATTCCGTCTCCAGCGTAACGCGCGGAATTTGTCGGCTATTATCCAGAAGGTAACTTCGCGAAATGCTTCTTTGTTACTTTCTTCACGGAAGAAAGTAAACGTCCCCCCGTTCTCCCTGACAAATCCCATTTGCAGTTGCTTGTCCAATACAACTTTTCCGAAATGTTTCCCGAAAAGTCCGGTAAATTGTAATGACAAACGAGCCAAAGTATGATAAAATGAATAAAGGCGATGCGAAAGTGTGTTCGCTGATAACCGCTTGATCACGCGTCCCAAATGGGGATGCGAAAGGAAGCGGCGATTGTAAGTATTTTCAATTCATTCCAAGATATGCAAGCAAAGGAGAAAACCCCATGGCAAAGAAAGATTCCGGGAAAAAGGATCTGAAGCTGGATACCACCCAGCAGGAAAAAATGAAGGCGCTGGAAGCCACGCTGTCCAGCATTGAAAAGGAATTCGGCAAAGGCACCGTGATGAAGCTGGGCGATAAAACCGCCATGCAGGTGGAAACCGTGCCCACCGGCTGCCTGGACCTGGATATGGCGCTGGGCGTTGGCGGCATCCCTCGGGGCCGCATCATTGAAGTGTTCGGCCCGGAATCTTCCGGTAAAACCACCGTGGCGCTGCACGTAGTGGCCCAGGTGCAGAAAATGGGCGGCGCGGCGGCGTTCATCGACGCGGAGCACGCCCTGGACCCCGCTTACGCCAAGAACCTGGGCGTGAACATTGACGAACTGTATGTAAGCCAGCCCAACTGCGGCGAGGACGCCTTGGAGATCGCAGAAGCGCTGCTGCGGTCCGGCGCTATCGACATCGTGGTCATCGACTCCGTGGCCGCGCTGGTGCCCCGGGCCGAAATCGACGGCGAAATGGGCGATTCCTTCGTGGGCATCCAGGCCCGCCTCATGAGCCAGGCCATGCGCAAATTGACCGGCGTGGTGGCAAAAACCAACGCCATCGCCCTGTTCATCAACCAGATCCGTGAAAAAGTGGGCGTGATGTACGGCAACCCCGAAACCACCCCCGGCGGCCGGGCCTTGAAATTCTACGCCTCCGTGCGTTTGGACGTGCGCCGCGGCGAGCAGCTGAAAAACGGCAGCGAGGTCATCGGCAACCGCACCAAGGTAAAGGTGGTCAAAAACAAGGTGGCCCCGCCCTTCCGCTCCTGCGAATTCGATCTGATTTACGGCCAGGGCATCAGCCGGGAAGGCAGTTTGCTGGATATGGCTGTGGCCAAGGATATTATCGTCAAATCCGGGGCCTGGTTCTCCTACAACGATCAGCGCATCGCCCAGGGCCGGGACAACGCCCGCATTTATTTGAAGGAGCATCCTGAGGTGGCGGATGAAATCGACGCCCTGCTGCGCCAGCAGCTGAGCCAGACCACCGTGCCTGCCCTGGATGAGGACGATATTCCCGAAATGGACCCTGAAATGGAAGTAGAAGATACCGATGGCGGCGAAGACTAATTCTGCCCGGGACCAGGGCCGGGATGCCTGCGACCTGTGCCGGATCGAGCTGGATCATGTGGGCGTGAAGGCGGGGGCGGATATCCTGGTGGAGGACGCCAGCTTTCACATCCACTGCGGCCAGCTCACCGCTCTGGTGGGCCCCAACGGCGCGGGCAAAACCACCCTGGTGAAGGCCATTTTGGGCCAGCGGGCCCACACCGGCGTGATCCGCCATGTGGACGCGGACGGCCATAATTTCCCCGCGCCCCGCATCGGCTACGTGCCCCAGCAATTGCCCTTTGACCGGGAAATGCCCCTGACCGTGTGCGATCTGGTGGCGTCCAGTCTGGGCCGCCGCCCGGTATGGACGGGGGTGGGCAAGGCCATGCGGGACAGGGTGCATACCGCCCTGCATGAAACCCAGGCCGCCAGCCTGATCGATAAGCGCTTGGGGGCCCTGAGCGGCGGCGAGCTGCAAAGGGTGCTGCTGGCCATGGCGCTGACCCCCGTGCCCGATCTGCTGGTGCTGGATGAGCCGGTGTCCGGCGTGGATCAGAACGGCCTGGCCCTGTTTTTGCAAACCGTGTCCGCCCTCCGGGAAACCCATCATATGGCCATCCTGATGGTCTCCCACGACTGGGACCTGGTGCGCCGCTACGCCGATTTCGTGGTGCTGGTGCAGCAGAAGGTGCTGAAAATGGGCACGCCCCAGGAGGTTTTCTCCTCCCCTGAATTCGCCAATGTGTTCCGGGATGAAATCGGCAGCACCCTGGAGCGGGACGCCGAGGCGGGAGCCAAGTTTGTGCCGTAAGCTAAGTGCAAGCGTTCGTTGAGCCATATAATGAACACTTTAAATCTGTAAGAGAGTTGTGAGTTTATATTTTAGAGTTGTGTTTTTTATATTCGTTATATCTTTTTAAAAGCGAAAACAGATATTAAAAAT
>JAUNMW010000209.1 GCA_030537395.1 Clostridia bacterium
GCATGCGGCGGGCAAAGCGGAAATCTGGCAGGAGCAGACGGTCATTCCCACCTACGGCGTGGGAAAGCCTGACAAAAACCCCATGTTTCTGGAAAAGCGGGTGTATCAGGGCTCCAGCGGCAAGGTGTACCCTTTGCCGGTGATCGATAAAATCCTGGATGAAAAAAAGGATAAGCCCTACACCGCCGTGTGGCTGGAAAACGATTATATCCGCGTGATGGTGCTGCCTGAATTGGGCGGACGCATCCAGCGGGCGTATGACAAAACCAACGGCTATGATTTCGTGTACTACAACGAGGTGATCAAGCCTGCCCTGGTGGGGCTTACCGGGCCCTGGATTTCCGGCGGCATCGAATTTAACTGGCCCCAGCATCACCGGCCCACTACCTTCGGCCCCACCGACTTCCGCACGGTGGAAAATGCGGACGGCAGCGTGGCGGTGGAGCTTTCCGAAGTGGATCAGATGTACGGCACCAAGGGCAAAATGACCTTCACGCTCTATCCTGATAAAGCCTATATCGAGATCAAGGGCCAGCTGTACAACCGCACCAGCCTGCCCCAAACCTTCCTGTGGTGGGCCAATCCCGCCGTGGCGGTGAACGACAACACGCAAAGCGTGTTCCCGCCGGACGTGTGCGCCGTGTACGATCACGGCAAGCGGGACGTGAGCAAATTCCCCATCGCCACCGGCGTGTATTACAAGCACGATTACGGCGCTGGGGTGGATATTTCCCGGTATAAGAATATCCCCGTGCCCACTTCATACATGTGCGCCCACAGCGATTACAATTTTGTGGGTGGGTACGATTACGGCGTGAACGCGGGCATTCTGCACATTGCCGATCATCACGTTTCTCCCGGCAAGAAGCAATGGACCTGGGGATGCGGGGATTTCGGAAAAGCCTGGGATCGGAACCTGACGGATAACAACGGCCCCTACATTGAGCTGATGACCGGCATGTACTGCGACAATCAGCCGGATTTTACCTGGCTCAAGCCCTTTGAGGAAAAGACCTTCACCCAGTATTTCATGCCCTACAAGGCGGCGGGGTATGTGAAGAACGCCAGCCGGGAATGCGTGCTGAACCTGGAGATGAAGGAGGGCAAAGCGGCAATCACCGTTTACACCACCCAGAAGTTTGAAAAGGCCCGGGTGACGCTGACGGTCAAAGGCGCAATCGTTTATGACAAAACCGCCGATTTGAGCCCGGTGGACGTTTTGAAGGATGAAATTGCCTTTGCCGCGCCTGAAACGGCTTTGACGCTGTCGGTTTACACAGCGGGTGGCAGAAAGCTGCTGGATTATACGCCCCAGCCCAAGAAGATCGAAAAAATCCCCGATCCCATGCCCCCGGCCAAGCTGCCGCACGAAATCCTCACCAATGAGGAAATGTACCTGACCGGCATCCATTTGGAGCAGTACCGCCACGCTACGTATCAGCCCGATCCCTATTATCTGGAAGCGCTGAAGCGGGACCCCGGCGACATCCGAGCCAATAATGCCTATGGGACCCTGCTTTTGCGCCGGGGAAAATTCAAGGACAGCGAAAAATATTTCCGCGCTGCCATCGCCCGCATGACGGAGCGGAACCCCAACCCCTACGACAGCGAAGCGTACCTGAATCTGGGCCTGGCCCTGCGGTATCAGGGCCGGGACGATGAAGCCTACGACGCTTTCTTCAAGGCTGCCTGGACGGCGGCGGAACAGGAAACCAGCTATTATCACATTGCCTGCATCGACTGCAAGCGGGGCGAATACGAATTGGCTCTGGAACACATTGAGCGCAGCCTGGTGAAGAATTATCACAATTTGAAAGCCCGGGCCCTGAAGGGCTTGATCCTGGACAGCCTGGGAAGAAACGCTGAAGCCGAAGTCTGGTACGAAGAAAACTTGAAGCTGGATGCTTTTGATTACGTATCCCGCATGGAATCCGGCGACATCGAAGGGGCCCTGGGGCTCATGAACAGCCGGGCCAGCAGCTTCATCGAGTGCGCCATTGATTACGCTGAGGCGGGTTATTATGCCGATGCCATCTTCATGCTGGAGTGCTGCCCCAACCCCACCCCCATGGTGTGGTATCACCTGGCGCTGTATGCCCATCTGAACGGGGACAGCGAATACGCGAAGCAGGCGCTGGAAAACGCGGCCCAGGCGGATTCTCTGTATTGCTTCCCCAACAAGCTGGAGGATATTATCGCCCTGCAATACGCTGCCCAGAACAACGAAAAGGACCCCAAGGCCCCCTATTACCTGGGCTGCCTGTGGTATGATAAGCGGCAGTATGAGGATGCCATTGCCTGCTGGGAGCAGTCCGCGGGCATTGACGGGGATTTCCCCACGGTGTGGCGCAATCTGTCCCTGGCCTATTTCAACAAGCGCGGCGAAAAGGAAAAGGCCAGGCGGTGCATGGAGCGGGCCTACCAGTTGGATGAAAGCGATGCGAGGGTGCTGCTGGAACTGCATCAATTGTACGGGAAGCTGAACTATTCTGTGGAAGATCGCTTTGCGTTCCTGGATGAGCACCAGGAAATTGTTTTCCGCCGGGATGATCTCTATACCGAATACTGCGCGCTGCTCAACGACATGGGCCGGTATCAGAAAGCGCTGGATTTGATCATGGCCCATACCTTCCATCCCTGGGAGGGGGGCGAAGGCAAGGTGACCACCCAATACGCCGTAGCCTTGACCCAGCTGGGCATTCAGGCCCTGAACGCGGGCGAAGCGGCCAAGGCCAAAGCGCTGCTGGAGCGGGCTTTGGTGTTCCCCTACAATTTGGGAGAAGGCAAGCTGGAGGGGGCCAAGGACAACAACATTCATTATTATCTGGGTTTAGCGGAAAAGGCGCTGGGAAACGAAGAAGCCAGCATCCGTCATTTGGAATTAGCCGCTGCGGGGAATGAAGAACCCGCCTCCGCTATGTATTACAACGATCAGCCCGCTGATCTGATCCTGTATCAGGGGCTGGCTAACCGGGCCCTGGGCCGGGAAGATAGGGCCTCCAGCCGGTTCTACAAGCTGATTTCCTACGGCGAAAAGCATTATTACGATCAGGTGAAGATCGATTATTTCGCCGTGTCCCTGCCCGATCTGCAATTGTTCGATGAGGATTTGTCCCTTCGCAACCGGGCCCACTGCGAATACCTGATCGCGTTGGGCAGCTTCGGTCTGGGGGACAAAGAACGGGCTCAAAAGTGCTTTGACGCGGTGCTGACCATTGATAAAAGCCATCAGGGGGCCATCCTGCATCAAAAGCTGTTGGAGGGAAAGCAATGAGCATTTTTCTGGATTTATCCGGCATTTGGCAGTGTGAAATCCCCGGGCAAAGCGCGCCTCTGCGCCTGCCCGGCACGTTGGATGAAAGCGGCATCGGCTTTCCGGACAATCCCAGCCAGCAATGGAAAGTGGATGAGGTGCGCCGCATCGGCTTCTGGCGGGAGGGGGACCCCATCGTTACCCGCCTGACCCGGAAGCACACCTTTGAAGGGCAGGCCAAGATCAGCCGCGTCATCAATTTGAAGGTGCCCCAGGATAAGCGCCTGTTCATCGAGGTGGAGCGGGCACGGCATCTGCGCCTGCTGGTGAACGGGGAAGAGATTCCGCCCTATCAACCCGCCAGCATTTGCACGCCTTATGTTTTTGAAGTGACGGGCAAGCTGACGGGGGACGATCAAATCATGTTCCTGTCGGATAACAGTTATCCCGGCTGGCCCCGGGACGCTATCGTGTATTCCTCCGCCGCTTCGGACGAAACCCAGACCAACTGGAACGGCCTGCTGGGATATATTCGCCTGCGGACAGAGGAACAGAATTTCATTGACAGCGTGCGGGTATACCCGGAGGGGGACACGGTGGATGTATGCGTGAAAGTGGACGCGGCAAGGAATTGGGCAGGGGAGATTCGCCTTGCTTCCGAAGCGCTTGCGGGCGGCGGAAACGCCCAAATCCGCGAGGCCGTGAAAGCGGGCAGGCGGGAGCTTCGGTATATCGGTTTGAGCCTGCGGCCTGACGCAAAAAAATGGGATCTGGAAGAAGGCAATCTGTGTGATCTGACCGTGACGCTGGATGGCATGGAAAACAAAACGGTTTCCTTCGGCGTGCGGGATTTTGAAGCGTTTGACGGGCATTTGACCTTGAACGGCCGCCGGTTCTTCCTGCGGGGAGAGGCCAACTGCGCCGTGTTCCCCGAAACCGGCTATCCGCCCATGGACAAGGAAAGCTGGAAAGTGATCCTGCAAAAGTACCGGGATTACGGCGTCAACTGCATACGATTCCACAGCCATTGCCCGCCTGAAGCGGCCTTTGCCGCCGCCGACGAGATGGGCATGCTGATGCAGCCGGAGCTTTCCCATTGGGACCCGGAGCATGCTTTCACCTCGGAAGAAGCCCGCGCCTATTATAAAACGGAGTTTTTGGGGATTCTGGACATGCTGGCGAACCATCCTTCCTTCGTGATGCTCACCTTTGGCAATGAGCTGCAAGCCGACCGGAAGGGCCACGCTTTTATGGATGAATTGCTGGCGGCGGGCAGGGAGCGGGACAGAACACGCCTGTTCGCCAACGGTTCCAATCCGCATTACGGGGCTCTGGGACCTGATCCTCAAAGCGATTTTTATACTTCCACGGATGTGCCGGGGCATCATTTGCGGGCCACATCCGCCGAATTCCGGGGCTGGCTGAATCAAATCGGCCCCGACTTCCGCACGGATTATCAGGCCGGGGCGGAAACTGTGACGAATAACGCGGGCCAGCCCTTCTTCTCCTTTGAAGTGGGGCAGTACGAGGTGCTGCCGGACTTTGATGAAATCAAAGAATATAAAGGCGTTACTGGGCCGGAGAATTTGAAGCACATCCGGGAAAAGGTGCGGGCTGCCGGATTGGAAAGAAACTGGAAGCGCCAGGTGGAAGCCACCGGAGAACTGTCTCTGCTCTGCTACCGGGCAGAGGTGGAAGCCGCCCTGCGCACGCCTGACTACAGCGGCATTTCCCTGCTGGGTATTCAGGATTTTCCCGGCCAGGGCACAGCCCTGGTGGGCATGATGAATAGCCATTTGCAGCCCAAGCCATACGATTTCGCAAAACCCGAACGTTTCCGCGCTTTCTTCAGGGATGCCCTGCCCCTGGCGCTGCTGCCCCGGTTTACCTATACGACAGGTGAAACGCTGCAATGCAGAATAAAAATGGCGAATTACGGGAAAACTGATCTTTCGGGCGTTCTGGAATGGTCTTTAAAGGGCGAATGCTTTGAACAAAAGGGGACTCTGCCGAAAACCGCCGCACGTTGCGGATGGCTGACAGAAATCGGAGAACTGTCCATTCCACTGACCAGCATCGATAAAGCGGAAAAGCTCACCTTGACGATTTCTTTCGCGGGCTGTGAAAACGCTTATCCCATTTGGGTGTATCCCGACGCCCAGCCCGTATGCCCGGAAAATGTGTACGAATGCCGCACGCTGGATGAAAAGGCCAGGGAGATCCTGGATCAGGGGGGCCGGGTGTATCTGGCTCCGGACGCGACGGAAAAAGCGCTGGCTCATTCCCTGAAAACCCAGTTCAGCACGGATTTCTGGTCCGTGTGCACCTTCCCCAGCCAGGCTGGTGCTATGGGGCAATGGATCAACGATACCCACCCTATTTTCCGCCGGTTCCCCACCTCCTTCCACACCGATTGGCAATGGTGGCCCATGGCCTCCCAGCGGGCGGTGATCCTGCCAGAACGCATCGAATCTATCATTACGGAAATGGATTCCTATGCCTTCCTGCGGCCCATGTCTCAGTTGTTTGAGTGCAAGTGCGGAAACGGCAAACTGCTCTTTTCCACCCTGAACCTGCATAACCTTTCCCTATATCCCGAGGCACGGGCATTGCAAAGCGCCATTTATGCTTATCTGGGCTCTGATGAATTCGAGCCCAAACAAGACCTTTCTGTGAAATGGATTGATGCACTCATGCGGTAAAGAGAAGAATAAAAGAGCCCTTTAAATTACTGAGTTAGTGCCAACTAAGGGGTTACGTTGGGGCTGTCCGCCCC
>JAUNMW010000210.1 GCA_030537395.1 Clostridia bacterium
CCACCAACTAACTTCGCGAGACGTGGGTCCAGGGCGGTCACCGCCCTGGCGCAGGACGAACCGTCGATTCCTGCCAGTGGCAGAAATCGAATCGGCGGTGAGATCAGCCGAAACGAGCAATCTCCCCTGTGGGGAGTTGCGACGATTGAGGCTGCGGAACTGGGGGCGCGCAGCCCCCAGCGTAACCCCTTGTTTGGCTTGCAGTTTGCTTTTTATCCTTAAGAAAACTACTGCTAATAGGATAACATCAGCAATATTCAATCGGACGTAATAACGAAAAAGCGCCCCAAATCGAGGCGCTTTGAAAAGGGGCTGTTTTATACAGCGGCAAAGCTCAGTCCGCCGTGCTGCCATCCGGCGCGTTGGAAACATCCTCGCCGTCGCCGTTTTTGGTCAGCAGGGAAGAAAGCTTTTCCAAAGCGGCCTGGGGCTTTTCCCCGGCGATCCAGCCGCGAATCTTTTCGGAAAGGGCCAGCTCGGTTTCGGAAAGCAACCATTCATGATGGATGGTGCCGCTGTCCTCCACCCGCACGGCAGGATCCATGCCCAGTTCCTTGGCGGGGGGCATGAGAACGCAGGTCATATTGCTGTTTCCGCGGAATTCCTGCAGGATGGCGGTATCCAGTTCGCTGCCCGTATCGCACAGCACGGTAGTAATGATGGTGAGGCTGCCGCCCTCCCGGGTGTTCCGGGCGGCCCCGAAAAACTTCTTGGGCCGGTTCAGGGCGCCGGCGGCCAGGCCGCCGCCCAGGGTCCGGGCGGTTTGAGGCGCGATCACGTTGCAAGCCCGGGCCAGGCGGGTCAGGCTGTCGGCCAGAATGATCACGTCCTTTTTCTGTTCCACCATCCGCATGGCCCTTTCAAGGGCCATTTCGGTAACGCGAACCTGGTTTTCCGGCGTTTCATCAAAGGTGGCGTAAATGACTTCGCCCTTGACGGATTCCTTGATATCCGTCACTTCCTCGGGCCGCTCGTCCACCAGCAGCAGCATCAATTGCGCTTTGCTGTGATTTTTGCTCACGGCGGCGGCCAGCTTTTTCAGCAGCGCGATCCGGTCCACCTTGGGCGGGCACAGGATCATGGCCCGCTGGCCGAAGCCGATGGGGCACATCAGATCGATCACCCGCAGGGCCAGATCGTTTTCCCGCTTGCCGGTAAGGGTGATGCGCTTTTTGGGATAAATGGGCGTCAGCTCTTCAAAACGGGCCCGGGAGGGCATTTCCTCCGGCGTGGCGCCGTTTACCTCGGTGATGTACAGCATGGCGCTGTACCGGTCGGCTTCCCGCTGGGGCCGGGTTTTGCCCACGATATAGTCCCCCGTGCGCAGGCCGAAGCGGCGGATCTGGGCATTGGAAATGTACACGTCCTGCTTGCCGGGAAGATAATGATTGGTGCGCAGGAAGCCATAGCCGTCGGGATGCACCTCCAGCACGCCTTCGCCGTCCCCACATTCCCCAGCCGCCAGGATCTCGGAAATGGCGCTGCTGGGGGAGGCGGGTTCCCGATGCTGCTGATACGCGGGCTGATTGTAGCCGTAGCCGGCGTTCTGGCTGTTGTCCCGCGGCGCAGCATAATCCTGCTGGGCTGGTGCGTAGCGGTATTCGCCTGCGGGGCGCTGCTCGGTTTCCTGAACGCCCTGATCCGGGCCGAAGCGGTTCACATAAGCGGGCTGCTGCGCAGGCCGGGGCTGCTGCATCCGGCTGTCCATATGCTGCTGAGGCGCGGTGCGGCTGTATGCGCCGCGCTGATCGACGGGGTTTTGCTGCTGCGCGGGGCGGGTGTTCCAGCCGTTCTGGGCAGGCTGCTGGGGCCGCTGATAGGAATTCTGGCCCTGATAGGAACGGGGATTCTGCCACGCCCGGGATCCCTCCATGGTGAAGGCGGGAGCCTTGGCAGAAATGGTGCTCAGGGATGACCCGCTGGGCGCGGCGGCGCCCACCGGCGCGGGAGAAACGGGCCGCGCCGCGGCACGGGGAGCGCGCAGGGCGGGATTGGGCGTTAAAACGGGCACGTCGTCCTCGTCCATTTCTTCATCATCGGTGATAATGGCGGCGCTGCGAATAGGCCGTGAAAGGGGCTCCACGTGCATGACCGTCTGTTCAGGATAAGACGCATCGGGGCTTTCCGCCTGATCCTGACCCGCCGCTTCCTTTAATTTATCGATGATGCCCTGCTTATTGATGCCCGCGCCGAGCTTTACGCCCATTTCCTTGGCTTTTTGGCGCAGCTCGATTACAGAAAGGTTTTCAAATTGTTCGCTCATGCAAATCCTTCTTGAAAATCAATGAAAAAGGGATCCGGCCCTTTCAGATGCAGCCGGAAAACGACTTCTCCGATGCAAAGGCCGAAAAAAATAAACTGCTGCCTCCGATTTTCATTCCGTTTTCGTCATCCGATGAACTGATCCTCGTTTCATACTTCGTTCAAGATCCGGCAAACGCTTTGTTTTCTTGCCGTCTGGAGTCATTATATCAAATCTGTTTTCTTATTTCAACGGTTTTTCTGAATTTCATGAAAATCTTTCATAATAATCATTCATTCAACCAAATTTGATTCAAATTTCATGAAATTTCGTTTATTTTCCCACGCAGAACCGGGAAAAAATATCGTCGATCAATTTTTCGTCCACCTGTTCCCCGGTCACCCGTCCCAAAGCGGCCAGAGCGTCCTGCAGATCGATCACCGCCAGATCCACGGCTTCGCCCCGGGCGCAGGCATCCGCCGCCGCGCGCAGGGAGGCCGCTGCCTGCCGCGCCAGGCGCATATGCCGCTGCTGGGTCAGGGCGCTTTCTCCCGCGCCAGCGCCGAACGCGGCCACCCGCTTTTCCAGCTCCTGGATGCCCTCTCCCGTCCGGGCGGACACCACCACCGGCGCGTCAAAGTTTTTAGGGTCCAGGAGCAATTCCCGATCGCACTGGTTCAGCACGATGATCCGCGGCGCATCCTTGGTATCCTCCAAAAGCTGCCGGTCTTCTTCCGTCAGTTCCTCGGATGCGTTCAGCACCGTCAGCACCGCGTCCGCCCCGGCAATGGCCTGCCGGGCCCGGTCCACGCCGATCTTTTCGATCACGTCCGCTCCTTCCCGCAGTCCCGCCGTATCGGAAAAGTGCACCCGCAGCCCGTCGATCATCACGTCGGCCCGGATAATATCCCGGGTGGTGCCGGGAATATCGGTCACAATGGCCCGCTCCTGCCGGGCCAGGGCGTTGAGCAGCGAAGATTTTCCCACGTTGGGCCGTCCGCACAGCACCGCCTCCAGCCCCTGATCGGCAATGCGCGCGCCCCGTTCATCGCAGGCGTTTTCCAGCTTGTCCGCCAAACGCCGGGCCCCCGCTTCCAAATCGGAGGCCGCTTCCTCCAGCGTGATTTCCTCCGGGTAATCAATGGCCGCCGCCGCGCCGGACAGAAGAGCGATCAATTCCTCCTGGGCCGCGCGGATGAACCCGCTGACGCCGCCCTCCAATTGCCGCACCGCCGCCCGGGCCGCCCGGCCCCCTTCCGCGGAAATGAGCGCCATCACCGCTTCCGCCCGGCTTAAATCAATGCGCCCGTTCAGGAACGCCCGCCGGGTGAACTCCCCCGGCTCCGCCGCCCGGGCCCCCAAGCGGTACAGGGCGCTCAGCACGCTCCCGGCCGCCCAGGAGCCGCCGTGCAAATGGATTTCCGCCACGTCTTCCCGAGTGTAGCTGCGGGGAGCACGCATCAGCACCGCCATGCATTCATCCAGGGTTTCGCCCTGATATACGATATGGCCATAGTACAGCTTGTGGCTTTCCCATTCGTGCGCCGGAACAAATAAGGCGCTGAGCAGCCTTTCCGCGTCCGCGCCGCTTACGCGCACAATGGCGATGCCTCCCTCGCCCTGAGCCGTCGCCTGGGCGGCAATGGTATCCGTGTCTATCATAAAAAGCTTTCCTTTCGCGCTCCTGTATATTTCCCGAAAACGCGCCCCTTGTTTATTTCAGTGCACATCCCGCAAGCAATTCGTCGATATCACAGCCGCATTTCTGATCAAAATACGCCTTCAAAGCGAAATTCTTGTCCCATTTTTCCTGGGGATAGTGGCCATAGCGCGCTTTGATGTCGCCCATTCTTTTTTCCAGGCCCATGACGCCCTCTGCCCCGGCCAGGGCGTCGCACAGCTGGATCAGGCGGTCGTAATCGTCAAACACACAGGCGTTCAACGCTTCCCGGATAGCCCGCTGCTGATCCTCCGGGATATCGAAGCGGCCGATATAGTCCTCCAGGTTCCCGGTGTTGAAGGAATGGGTGAGGCAAATCCTGGCCGCATCGGGATACGCCAGCCGATTCAGATACACCCACCCGTCGTACACATGGCCCAGATGCTTCACGCCTTCCCGCCTGCCAATATCGTGCAGCAGGCCCAGCACATAGGCTTTTTCACTGTCCATGCCGCAGGCTTCCGCTATTTTTTCAGCGCACAGGGCCACATACCGGCTGTGATTCCCCCAGGGGCCGGGGTTCAGGGCTTCCCCTTCAATTAGCAGCGCATCCGCCGCTGCCCGATCCGGGTAGGCTTTCATGCCTTTTTCTCCACTTCGTGGATCAGCTTCAGCACCGGCAGCGTGCCATCCGCGGGCGGGGCCTGGGTGAGATTGTGGATCAGGTTGTCCTTATCCGCGTCCAGGGCCATGATGGCTTCATACAGCGTATGGGCGTTCATGTTTTCCTGGGCCAGCACATGGCATAATCCCCGCTTGCGGAAGGATTCGGCGTTCAAAATCTGGTCGCCCCGGCTGGCCCCCTTGGGATAGGGCACCAGCAGCATGGGCTTTTTCAGCGCCTGGAATTCACAAATGGCGTTGCTGCCCGCCCGGGACAGCACCAGATCGGCGCAGGCCAGCACATCCGGCAGATCGTCAGACAAGAATTCAAACTGCTTGTAGCCCGGCAGGGTGTTCAGGCTTTCATCCAGATTGCCCTTGCCCGTCAGGTGCACAACATCCATGGTTTTCAGCAGCTCCGGCAGCGCCTCCCGCAGCGCTTCGTTTACCTTCTGCGCCCCGATGGAGCCGCCCATCATCAGCAGCACAGGCCGGTTCCCGGTGAATCCGGCCAGCTTGAGGCCCTTTTCCCGGATGCCGGAAAACAACTGGGGGCGCATGGGTGTGCCGGTACAAATTGCCTTTTCACCCAAATCCTTGGCGCACTCCGGAAACGTGGTAGCAATGCGCCGGGCGAATTTGGAGCAGATTTTATTGGCCAGGCCGGGGGTCAGATCACTTTCGTGACACACCACGGGCACCCGGTGCAGCCATGCGCCAACCACCACCGGCACGGACACGAACCCGCCTTTGGAAAAGCATACGTCGGGCTTCAGCTTGCCCATCAGCCGGGCGGACTGAAACGCCCCCGCGATTACCCGGAGGGGATCCGTAAAGTTTTTCCAATCGAAATACCGCCGCAGCTTGCCGCTTTTAACCGAATGATAGGTTACGCCCGGCAGGCTCATCATCGTATGCTCGATGCCGCCCTCCGTGCCGATATAATGTACGTCATACCCCTCTTTCAGCAAATGGGGCAGGATCGCCATGTGGGGGGTCACATGCCCAGCCGTGCCGCCGCCCGTCAATACAATGCGCTTCAATCCTTTATCCTCCTCTAAAGCGTCTTTTTATTATTATATCACACCTGAGGCCCGATATACAATCATTCCATTATTTTGTGTCTGATCAACGGTATTTTAAAGAGCGCTTTAAATTACTTAGTTAGTCCCGACTAAGGAGTACGCTGGGGGCTGCGCGCCCCCAGACCTGCGCCAGGGCCTGTTGTCCGCAGCCTCAATCGGCGCAACTCCCCACAGGGGAGATTGCTTGTTTCGGCTGATCTCACCGCCGATGAAATTTCCGCCACAGGCGGTCATCGGCGGTTCGTCCCTGGACCCACTCCTCGCGAAGTTACTTGGAGGGTATATCCCAAGAAGCTCCGCGTGCTGCGCTGGGATCGGAATATAGCAAGCTTTCGGGCAC
>JAUNMW010000211.1:0-3099 GCA_030537395.1 Clostridia bacterium
TAAATATAATGTAAAAAATGTCCGAAAACTTGACGTTTTCGGACAAATTGTGGTGCGCCATCAGGGACTCGAACCCGGGACACCCTGATTAAGAGTCAGGTGCTCTACCAACTGAGCTAATGGCGCATATGAGGGAGAGCCTTTGGAGAGCTCCCCTTCTTTGCTGGAGCGGGTGATGGGAATCGAACCCACGTAGCCAGCTTGGAAGGCTGGAGCTCTACCATTGAGCTACACCCGCAATTGGAGCGGTAGACGAGGCTCGGACTCGCGACCTCCACCTTGGCAAGGTGGCGCTCTACCAACTGAGCTACTACCGCAGATAAAAGGGGGTGTTTCTGGTGCGGACGAAGAGACTTGAACTCTTACGCCTTTCGGCACCAGATCCTAAGTCTGGCGCGTCTGCCATTCCGCCACGCCCGCGACTTGGCCCCAAAGGGTGGTGACCCATCGGGGACTCGAACCCCGGACACCTTGATTAAAAGTCAAGTGCTCTACCACCTGAGCTAATGGGTCAGAATGGCTGGGGTGGCAGGGATCGAACCTACGAATGAGGGAGTCAAAGTCCCTTGCCTTACCGCTTGGCTACACCCCAACGGTACCCGTTCATAGGGAAAAGTGGGGTGGGTGGTGGGACTCGAACCCACGACCTCCAGAGCCACAATCTGGCGCTCTAACCAACTGAACTACACCCACCATGAGCGGATTGGCGCGCCTGAAGGGATTCGAACCCCCGACCCACGGCTTAGAAGGCCGTTGCTCTATCCAGCTGAGCTACAGGCGCATTTCGCCGCGAAGCAGCGTCGAGGCCGGTTCCCAAGGGAACCATCCCTGCTGACAGGAACAAATTTTATCACAAGAAGCCGTGCCTGTCAACCCCCATTTTCAAAAAAAATCATTTTGTTTCTTTCCTGGTTTAATCATCAAAAAGCATTGAATTTAAAGGAAATGAATGGTAGTATAGTATCGCTTTTGAATTCTGCTTGATCCCGGCCCGGGCTGGATCGTTTGATTCGGAGGTTTTTTCATGGCTTATCCCTATCGCATCATCGACTGCCACACCCACATTTATCCCGAAAAAATTGCCGCCAAAGCGGTAAAAAGCATCGGGGATTTTTATGATATCCCCATGGATGAAAACGGCACGGCAGAGGCCCTGCTTCGTCAGATGAAGGAAACGGGCATCAGCCGCAGCCTGGCCCTGGCCGTAGCCGTGGAAGCCCGGCAGGTGGAGCACATCAATGATTTTTTGATCGCCGCCGTGAACGCGCACCCCAACGAGCTGTGGGGCTTTGCCACCCTGCACGCGGATATGGAAGACCCCGGCAAAGAGGTGGAGCGCGTTTTGAAGGCGGGCATGAAGGGCATCAAGCTGCACCCGGATATGCAGCATTTCAGCCTGGCGGATTCCAAAACGGACCGCCTGTTCGCCGCCTGCGAGGGCGTGTGCCCCATGATGTTCCACACCGGCGACAGCCGATACCACAATTCCAACCCCTCCCTCATTCCCGGCATCCTGCGGAAGCATCCCAGGCTGAAGCTCATCTGCGCCCATTTCGGCGGCTACACCGAATGGGACGAGGCGGCCCGTTATCTGGCCGATACCAACGTGATGGTGGATACCTCCAGCACCTTTTTTGCCGTGCCCAATGAACGGGTGATGCAGCTGATTTCCCTTTACGGCGAGGATCGCATCCTATTCGGCACGGATTTTCCCATGTGGCGGGCCATTCCGGAAATCCAGAATCTGCTCAGCCTGGGCCTGCCCGAAACGATGCTGAAAAAAATCTTCAGTGAAAATCTGCTGCGCTTTTTGGGAGAAGAATAATTGATATGCTGCTGTGGTTGATTGCCGCCTTCTGCGCTTTTTTCGTCAAAGGCATCTGCGGCTTTGCCAACACGCTGGTGTTCACCTCCATGCTGTCCTTCGGCACAGCCAACATTGAAATCACGCCCGTTGATCTGCTGCTGGGCTATCCGCCCAATCTGATCGTGATGCTGCGGGGCAGAAAAAAGCTGCAATGGAAGGTGATCCTGCCCCTGATCACGCTGATTTTGACCGGGGACGCGGTAGGGGCCTTTCTGCTGAAAAATGTGAACGTGGGCAGCGTGCGGGTGCTCTTCGGCGCGGCGGTGATCGCCGTAGCCATTGAAATGCTCACCCGGGAATACCGCCCGAAAGCGAAGGGGTCCCCCATTCTGCTGGCCCTCATCGGGCTTCTGTCCGGCGTGATGAGCGGGTTGTTCGGCGTCGCCGCTCTGATGGTGGCTTACGTGACCCGCATGACCGAGGACAGCGAGGCCATGAAGGCCAATATCAGCGCCGTATTCGCCGCGGACAACACGTTCCGCCTGATCCTGTACCTGTTCCTGGGCATTATCACCCTGTCCTCCCTGAAAACGGCGGCGCTGCTGCTGCCCGCCGCGCTGCTGGGGCTGTTCTGCGGCATCCAATTAAGCGGCAGGCTGCCGGAAAAATTCATCAAACGGCTGGTATTTTTGGTGCTGCTTTTGTCCGGCATCATGCTGATCCTGAAAAATGTCTGATTTCAGGATGTTTTCATGGGAAAAACCCTGTTTTTCTTGCTTTTTCCTTCCTTTTTTGCTACAATAATGAAGAAGCAAAAGCGCCTTTTGGGGCGATATATCCCCCACCCCCTGCCGAGGAATGCGAAGGAGGAATCACCATGGGGCTGTTTGACAAAAAATACTGCGATGTTTGCGGCGAAAGAATCCGCTTTCTGGGCAACCGCAAACTGGAAGACGGAAACCTTTGCAAAAACTGCGAAAGCCTGCTCTCCCCCTGGTTTTCGGACCGGCGGCGTTCCACGGTAGAGAATATCAAGGCCCAGATTGCCGACCGGAAAGCCAATCAGGAACGGGCCAGCGCCTTTACCGCCACCCGCACCTTCGGCGAAGGGAACCTGCTGTGTCTGGATGATACCAAAGGCCAATTCATGGTGCGCAGGAGCGGCGAAGGCCTGGCGGATAATCCCGACGTGCTGGATCTGAACCAGATCATCGGCTGCGAAGTGGAAATTGAGGACAGCAAAACCGAGGAAAAAACCAAAAATGAAGAAGGCCGGTTCGTCAGCTACGATC
>JAUNMW010000211.1:3109-5959 GCA_030537395.1 Clostridia bacterium
CCGCCCCGCTACACGTACAGCTACCGGTTTTACCTGAAAATTCTAGTCAATCATCCCTGGTTTGACGATATGCGGTTCCGCATCAACAAAAACGCCGTGGAAATCAAGACGGGCGTTCCCATCCAGCTGCCGGGTCTGTTGGCCAGTGCCAAGGTGTACACGCCCAATAAGCCGGAGCCCGAAAAGAACGCCGATTACCAGCGGTACCGGGCCTTGGGCGAAGAAATGCGCGCCGCGCTTTTGAACGCGCAGGTGGCCCCCGCCGTTCAGCCCGAGCCCGTTTCCGCGGCCCCCGTTCAGGAAGCGCCCCGGAAAATCGCCTGCCCGGCCTGCACCGCCGTCGTTTTCCCGGATGATAAAGGCTGCTGCCCCTATTGCGGGGAAAAGCTGATATAATCATGGCCCGCAAAAGCTCAAATGAACCAATTCCTATGTACGTCAACTAAAATACTGATGGAGGACTGCTGCAATGAAACTGAGAATCGGCATGGACTTGGGCGGCACCACCGCCAAACTGGGCGTTGTGAACGAACAGAACGAAATCGTGGAACGCAAGGTGATTCCCACCGAAAAGGGCATTACCTTTGAAGAAACCATCGCGCAGCTGGCGGAGGGCATCCTGAGCATGGGCGACATTGGCATCGTGGGCTTTGGCGTACCCAGCAGCCTGAAGCCCGGCACCGACGTGGTGATCCATGCCAACAATCTGGGCTGGAAAAACAAGGATCTGCGGGGCGAACTGAAAAAGCACCTGGGCACGATCCCCATCTATATCGCCAACGACGCGGACTCCGCCGCGGTGGGCGAATACTTCCAGGGCGCTGGCCAGGGCTGCCAAAGCATGCTGATGCTCACCCTGGGCACCGGCGTAGGCGGCGGCTACATTTATCAGGGCCGCCTGTACCGCGGCGGCAACGGCTGCGGCTTTGAGCCCGGCCATATGATCGTTCAGCAGGACGGCATTCCCTGCACCTGCGGCATGCACGGCTGCTTGGAAAGCTATTGCTCCGCTACCGGCATTATCCGGGAAATCACGGCCTGCAAATCCTCTCCCGCCCTGCAGGAACTGATCGCGGATAACGGCGGCAAAGCCACCGCCCGCATGCTCTTTGACGCTGTGCGAGCGGGCGACGCCGCGGCCAAGGATATCCTGGCCCAGTATGTGCACACCCTGGCCATCGGCATCGGCAGCCTTACCACCATCCTGCGCCCCGAAATCGTGGTCATCGGCGGCGGCGTCAGCGGCGCGGGGGATCTGCTATTTGATCCGCTCCGGGAAGAAGTGAAGCGTACCACCTTCAGCTACGATGTCATCGGCGGCGCGGCCATCATCCCCGCCGCGCTGGGCAACGACGCCGGCATCATCGGCGCCGCCATGCTGGATCGGGTCATGATTTAACGCTGCATCTATTCTGCCGGATCATCGCAAATGCCCATGCCGGGTAGTCTGGCATGGGCATTTGTTGGTTCGGGTGCACGCTACAAGAAGGCGTTCGGGGATAAAAAGAATGGAGAGTCAAGATTTATTCTGCCTATATGCGCTGTCCTCTGTATCAGTGAAAAATCAAGCGACAATCTCTGTTCTTCACTCTTAACGCTTGATTCTTCACCCCGATTGATCGAACAGCAAAAATTCAAGCTTTCAGGATCACGTCCGTTCCCAGGGGGATCAAGCGGTACAGGGTTTCCGCGTCTTCATCCTTCAGCGCGATGCAGCCGGCCGTCCAATCGGACGCCGTGCCGCCTCCATGAATATAGATTTCCCCGCCCAGGGCTGTGCCCCAGGGCGGTCTTTCTTTGCGCTCCGTCCGCCGGAGAATGCAGTCGATCAGTTCTTCGGGTGCGCCGGCCCGGAGCGCGTCCTCCGCGTTGGGATAGCTGACGCCCAGAGACGGCCCATATTTCCCCTGCTTTTTTAAGCAGATATAATACCGGCCCTCCGGCGTTTTGCCGTCGCCTTCCCGCTGCTTGGGGCCCAGAGGATCCCGGCCCAGGGCAATAGCGCAGGAAAAGAGCATGTTTTCCTGCGCGTCCAGCACGGCAAGCCGTCTTGCGGCTTTCAGGATTTCGATTCGCATATCACATCACCAGCGTCAGCAGCAGCGGCAGGAAAACGGCGGGCAGCAGATCGCCCACCGGGATATGCTGCTTGCGGATCATGTTCAGCCCGATCCCCACAATAAGCAGCCCGCCCACCGCGCTCATTTCCGTAATGACCCGGTTCGTCAAATAAGGGGCTACTGCCTGCGCCAGCAGGGCGATGCCGCCCTGATACATCAAAATCGCCACCGCAGACAGCATCACACCGGGGCCCAGGGTGCTGGCCAATACAATGCTCATCACCCCGTCCAGTACCGATTTGGCAAACAAGGTGGAATGATCGCCCCGCAGCCCGGAATCCATGCTGCCCACAATGGCCATGGCCCCCACGCAGAAAATCAGCGAAGCCGTTACAAACCCCTTTCCCAGGGTGCTGTCCCCGCCTGAAGCAAACCGATCCTGAATGCGCTGACCCATCCGATCCAGCCGGTATTCAATTTTCAGGCCCGCGCCGATGACACCGCCCAGCACCACCGATAAAATCACCAGCATTTCGCTGCCCGTGCCCAGCGCACCCTTTAAACCAATCAAAATCACGCACAGGCCCATGCCCGCCATCAACGCGTCCTTGATCCGCTGCGGCAGACCTTTGCGCACCAACAGCCCCAACAGCGAGCCTGCTATGATTGCCGCCGCGTTCACCAAAGTACCGATCACATTTCATTCCAGCTTTCGTCAATATTCATTATAGAGCGCTTTAAATTACTTAGTTAGTCCCTACTAAGGGGTACGCTGGGGGCTACGCGCCCC
>JAUNMW010000212.1 GCA_030537395.1 Clostridia bacterium
CCGCCGTGCCCGAAAGCGACAGAAGTGTACGTTCGTTTGATTTCTTTCTCTTGCATGAAGCAGCGGGAGCAAAGCTTTCTCGCCATACCATGTTAATTCCGCTATTGCGGGTCCAGGGTACTCAGTACCCTGGTGGGGTCCGGGGTGAAACCCCGGCGTTCTCCTTCTCTAACTCAATACGTTATTGGGCTCCATAAATGTTTCTTACAAGTATGCAATCATATCCGAAAGCCTGCCGAAGGTGAGCCCCGGCTTGATCGATGACTCCGCCGCCATCTGCTCGGTGGTTTCACCGCTCATGACCAGGATGGAGAGCATGCCGAAGTTGACGCCGGTAGCGATGTCGGTATACAGCCGATCCCCCACCATGGCCATTTCTTCTTTTTTCAGGCCCGTTACCCGCAAGGTTTCTTCCACGATGCCGCTGTTGGGCTTGCCGATGATCACATCCGGTTCCCGGCCCGTGCTGGCTTTCACATAAGCAATGGTGGCTCCGATATCCGGGATGAAGCCCGTTTCGGTGGGGCAGTTGAAATCCGGATGGGTAGCAATATAAGGAAGCCCCGCACGCACATGATCGCACAGCATGGTCATTTTCTTGTAGTCCAGCTCCGTATCAAAAGCGATCAGCACATAGTCCGGATGCTCCTGATCGATTTCCACGCCCAGGGCCTTCATTTCTTCCGTTTCAATGGCGTTAGCAAGCAGGAAAGCTTTTTTCCCCGGGAAACGGCTGGTCACATACCGGGCCGTAGCCTGGCCGCTGGTGAGCACGTTTCTGAATTCCTCCGGCACGCCCATTTTCGCCAGCTTTTGCTTGTAAAAGGAAGCGGATTTGGAGGAATTGTTAGTCAAGAACAGGCATTGCCGCCCGGTGCTTTTCAGTGCCTGCAAAAAGTCCAGCGACCCGTCGATCAGCTGATTGCCCAGATAAAAAGTGCCGTCCATATCCAGCAGAAAGCAGCGGATGCCGGATAGTGCTTCTCGAATATCCATTGCGTTTTATCCTCCCGTCAATCCTACATCAAAGCGCAGGATGTTTCCTTCCAGATGGGCCACGCCCAGCAATTCTTCCGCCGCGTAAACGCGGCAAAGCTCGCCGTCCTTCAATTCCGGCAGCAAATCGGCAGGCAGCTTTCCCCCGTTCCGTCCCAGCTTCCAAAGCCTCTCCGGCAGCTGGATACCCGGCAAATCGTTCAACGGAAAATCCAGGGGCAGCAGCAAATTTTCCAGCATGTTGACCTCTGCCGCGGCCATCAATTCTTCCATGGTCACCGCGTTTTCGATGGAAAACGCTCCGTGCCGGGTGCGCAGCAGAAAACGCATGTGGGCGGGAGTATTCAGCGCCTGCCCTATATCATGGCACAGGGTGCGGATATAGGTGCCGCTGCCGCAGTCCACGAACAGCATGCAGCCATCCTGTCCCGTCTTTTTACCCAACTCCAGGCGTCGGATCAGCGTTTCCCGGCCTTCCGTTTCCACCAGTTTTCCCTGCCGGGCCAGGGCGTACAGGGGCACGCCGTCCCGCTTCAGCGCGGAATAAGCGGGAGGCCGCTGCAAAATCGTTCCCGTAAATTTCGGCAGCACCGCCAAGATTTCCTCCCGGCCTGGCACTCCGGCGGCGTTTTCTATGATCGTTCCCTGAGCGTCCTGGGTATCCGTGGCCCCGGCGAAGGCAATTTCGGCCACATAGCTTTTGCTGTGATCCGTAAAATAATCCAATAAACGAGTGGCGCGGCCCACCATGACGGGCAGCACCCCCGCCGCCTCGGGATCCAGGGTGCCCGCGTGGCCCACCCGTTCATGGGTCAGCCGCTTCACCACCGCCACCGCCGCGCCGGAGGACATGCCCGGGGGCTTGAGCAGATTGATAAAACCGTTCATGCTTTCCCCTCAAGCAATTTCAGCAATTTTTCTTCCAATACCGTGCACAGGGCATCCAGCGTGCCGTCATACCGCAGCCCGGCGGCGCACATATGTCCCCCGCCGTTCATTGCCCGGGCGATTTGCGCCACGTTCCAGGGCGGCAGGGATCGCAGGCTGGCCTTCACCTGGCCGTCCTCCCGCTCCTCTGCCAAAAATGCCATTTCCACACCGGGAATATCCAAAGCATAGTTCACAATGGACGTATTATGCTCCGGCAACGCTTTGCATTCCCGGTAATCCGCCGCAGTCAAATACATGCAGGCGCATTTCCCGCCGCCAAAAATCTTCAAAGAATTCAAAGCCCGCCCCAGCAGCCGTACGCTGGGCTCCTCCCGCAGCTGATGGATGGGCCGGGCAAAGGCGGGCAAATCCAGCCCCGCGTCCATACACTCCGCCATGACGGAAAACGCTTCCGCCGTGGTGTTCTGGAAGCGGAAATTGCCCGTATCCGTGCTGACAGCGCAGTACAGGCAGGCGGCGATTTCCTTGGTCAGGGGCAAATCCAATTTCCGCATGGCACGGCGCACCACGCACCCCGCGGCGGAGGCGGCTCCGTCGATGACGTTATATTGCGCATAGCCCGGATTATCCCCGTGATGATCCATCTGCATGGTCACGGGCGCAGCAAAAAAAGCTTCCCGGCAGTCGCCCAGCCGTTCCGCGCTGGCGGCGTCGATCGCCAGAGCCGCGTCAAACTGCTTTCCCTGCAAAGCTTCCGCCCGCACAAATTCCTGAGCCCCGGGCAAAAACAGATACTGCCCCGGTACGGGATCGGCGTCCGTCATCGTTACCTGCTTCCCCAGGTTCTTCAGGGCCAGCCCCATCGCCAGCGTCGCGCCGATGGCGTCCCCATCCGGCGAAACGTGGGTACATAACAAAATGCTGTTCGCGTTTTGCAGGGCGGACAGCATTTCGGGGCAGAAATTATTCTTCTGCGCCATCTTCCTTATCTTCCTCTCTGGGGGCCACTTCTTTGAGCACCTGGGCGATATGCACGCCGTAGGCAATGTTGCGGTCCCGCTCAAACAGTAATTCCGGGGTATAGCGCAAATCCACGCGCAGCCCCAATTCATGGCGAATGTATCCGGCGGCTTTTTTCAGGGCCTTGATCATTTCATCCGCCTTATCATCCTCCAGCACGCTCACATACACCTTGCACCACCGAAGGTCTCGGGTCACGTCCGCCCGGGTGACGGCATAGGTGCCGCAGATGCGGGGATCGTTCATGTCCCGAATGATGGCGTCGATGGCGTGGCGCACCTCTTCTGAAATCCGGTCAATGCGAAAACTGCTCAATTTGCTTTTCCTTTCTTTGGGTGGGACGTTTTTTCCGGGGGAAACCGCTCTTTGTAGCCAAAGAGCGGTTCCCCCCAGACCCCCTTCCGAGAAAGCTGTAGGGAAAGGCTTGATAATCTTTCCCATGCATCCTCCCCGCAACACGGAGAATCAGCTTAGAAGAATCCTTCCCCTTTCATCCCGAAAAAAGCTTTCTTTGGAAGGGTGCGGGAAACCTTTCGCCTCTTGAAAGAAAGGTTTCCCGCCGTTCTTTAACTTCGTCTCTTAGCGCTCGATTTCTTCCATCACGAAGCATTCCACAACGTCGCCTTCCTTGACGTCGTTGTAGTTTTCCAGACCGATGCCGCATTCGTAGCCGGAGGCCACCTCGCGCACGTCGTCCTTGAAACGGCGCAGGGAGGAAAGCTTGCCCTCGAACACCACCACGTTGTCGCGCAGCAGGCGAACGGAGGCGTTGCGCTGCACCTTGCCGTCGGTGACGTAGCAGCCCGCGATGGTGCCCGCGCCGGTGATCCGGAAGGTATTGCGCACCTGGGCGTGACCCAGCAGGTTTTCTTTGAACTCGGGGGCCAGCAGGCCCTTCATGGCCTTTTCTACGTCCTCGATGGCCTGGTAGATGATGCGGTACAGCCGAATATCCACGCCTTCCTTTTCCGCGGCGTCCCGGGCGGTGGAATCAGGCCGGATATTGAAACCGATGATGATGGCGTTGAAGGCGGAAGCCAGGTTCACGTCGTCCTGGGTGACCGCGCCCACGGCGGAATGCAGCACGCGCACCTTCACTTCTTCGTTGGACAGCTTTTCCAAAGCCTGCTTCACGGCTTCCACGCTGCCCTGCACGTCGGCCTTGATGATGATATTCAGGTTCTGTACCTTGCCCTCGGAGATGCCGGCAAACAGGTTATCCAGGCTCACCTTGGTGGTGTTGACCCGGGCAGCCTTCACTTTGTCGCGGCGCTCCTGGGCCACCTGACGGCTCAGGTGATCGTCCGCCACGGCGAACATTTCATCGCCCGCCAGCGGCACTTCATTAAAGCCGGAAATTTCCACAGGGGTGGAGGGACCGGCGGTCTGCACGCGCTCGCCCCGGTCGTTCACCATGGCGCGCACGCGGCCGGAAGCCATGCCGGCGACGATGTTATCACCCACTTTGAGGGTACCGTTCTGGAGCAGCACAGTGGCCAGAGGGCCCCGGGCCTTATCCAGCTTAGCTTCGATGATCACGCCCTTGGCCATACGGTTGGGATTGGCCTTGAGCTCCATGGTATCGGCCTGCAGAAGGATCATTTCCAGCAGATCGTCCACGCCGTCGCCGGTGAGGGCGCTGACGGGCACCATGATGGTTTCGCCGCCCCAATCCTCGGGCACCAGGTCGTACTTGGTCAGGTCCTGCATGATGCGGTCGGGATTGGCCCCAGGCTTATCCATCTTGTTAATGGCCACCACGATGGGCACGCCCGCCGCCTTGGCATGGTTGATGGCTTCAATGGTCTGGGGCATCACGCCGTCATCCGCAGCCACCACCAGCACGGCAATGTCCGTAGCCTGAGCCCCGCGCATACGCATGGCGGTAAAGGCTTCGTGGCCGGGGGTATCCAGGAAGGTGATCTGGCGGCCGTTCAGTTTCACGGTGTAAGCGCCGATGTGCTGGGTAATGCCGCCCGCTTCGGTGGCGGTGACGTGGGCTTTGCGGATGTAGTCCAGCAGGGACGTTTTGCCGTGGTCCACATGGCCCATGATGGTGATGACGGGGGGACGGGGCTGCAGATCTTCTTCCGCGTCCGCCACGTCGGCCTCGGACAGAGCGTCCTCGGCGGTCTTATCCAGCTTCATTTCCAGTTCTACCCCGAATTCGGAGCAGACCAGGGAAGCGGTATCGTAATCCAGTTCGGAGTTGATGTTGCTCATAATACCCAGCATGAGCAGCTTCTTCAAAATTTCGCCCGCGGGCTTGCCGATGCGCTCGGTCAGATCCTTGACGGTGATGGTCTCGGCGGTCATAAACGCCTTTTCGATCTTGATGGGGGCCATCATCTGCTGGGCGGAGGGCTGCTTCTTCTGGGCCCTTGCCCGCTTGCCGCCGCGCACGGTTTCATCGTCGTAGCCGGTGAAGGTTTCCTTCTGCAGCTGCTTGCGGTTCTTGGCCACATGCTCGGGGTCATGCTGGCGGATATACTGCTTCTTGTTAGGATCGTAATTGCTGACCCGTTCCTTTTCCACCACGGGCGTCAATTCGGGGCCGCGGCTGCGGCTGCCGCCCATGGGACGGTTGCCGCCGCCCTGGGGCCGGGCAGCGCCGCCCTGGCCGGGACGAGCGCCCTGCTGACCAGCGGCGCCGGCGGGACGGCCAAACTGGCCCTGCTGTCCTGCGGCTCCCGCGGGACGCTGCCCCTGGGGATTGGCGGGACGGCCATAGGGGCCCTGCGCGTTCGCGGGACGGCCGTATTGGCCCTGCTGGCCCTGGGGATTGGCAGGACGACCATAGGGGGCCTGCGGATTTGCGGGGCGGCCATAGAGACCCTGGGGCCTGGGCTGCTGCGCGGCGGGCGCGGGCCGGGCTCCGTTCTGCGCGGCAGGGCGCTGCTGCGCGGCGGCTGCAGGCGCGGGCGCAGGCTTTGCCGCCGGCTTCGGCGCAGGCTGAACTGCCGCCGGTTTGGGCTCCGCCTTCGGCTGGGGTTTTTCCGCTGGTTTCTCTGCCGGTTTTTCCACGGATTTTTCCGCAGTTTTTTCCACGGGC
>JAUNMW010000213.1 GCA_030537395.1 Clostridia bacterium
TGTAGCACACCGGGAAGAAGGTCATCGTCTGCACGATGGCGATGCCCCAGAAGCCATACACATTGTTATCATAAATGCCCAGCACATGGCGGGTAATGATGCCCGCCTTGCCAAACAGCATGATCATGCTCAGGCTTAGCACGAAGGGCGGGGATACCACGGGCAGCATGGAAACCACCTTGAACAATCCGCTCATGAACTTTGTGCGCACCTTCACATACACTTCCACATACGCGAACAGCAGCCCTACGGCGGCGGATAAAACGCCTACCAAAAAGCCCACCTTCAGCGTGTTGGTGATGGCGCGGATAAACGTATATTTATTAAAGCTTTCCTGGAAAAACCGCAGCGTCAGTCCCGCGTCGGCAGAGTAAATGCTGTCCACCAGAAGGATCGCCAGCGGATAGAGAATGAACAGGGACAGAAACACGATCAAAACTGCAATCGTTGTGATCATCACAGGATCAGCGAACAGCTTTTTTCTGTCCAGCGATGCGCTTTGGCCCTTGGCCATAAGCTCAGCCCCCTTTTAATTATCTTTGAAAAACGGGGGACGGTGCAGGGCACCATCCCCCGATGGATCGGCGTTTTGATATTTTACTTGGTCTGGAAACGATCGTCGGCGGCAGCGCCCAGGGCATCCATTACCTGGCCAATGTAGGTGGTGATGTTCTGCTTGGCGTCCTCGAAATCGTAGTCCATCACGTTTTCGGGATCCAGGCCGAATTCAGCGGCCTGAGCGGGCTGTTCCGCATTGTCGATCACCAGGAACTGATAGGAACCGAATTCGTCAGCCTGTTCCACGCATTCGGGGCTCAGGGCGTATTCGATCCACAGTTTGGCGGCATTTTCGTGCTTGGCGCCCTTGAAGATGGCCGTGGCGCCGATTTCAAAGGAAGTGCCGCTGGAGGGGATCACCAAACCAATGTTGTCGTAGCCGTTGTCTACGATCTGGTAGATGCCGTCATGCAGGAAGCCGATGCCGATAACGCATTCGCCGGTGCCCACGTTCTTGGAGGGGCCGGAACCGGACTTGGTGTAAACCTGAATGTTCTTGTCCAGATCCACCAGATACTGGATGCCTTCATCATGGCCGTACTTCTGGATCATGGTGTTGATCACCAGTTTGGCGGTGCCGGCCGTGTTGTAGTTGGACAGCCAGATCAGGCCTTTGTATTCGGGCTTGAGCAGATCGGTCCAATCCTGGGGGATTTCCAGCTTCATGCGTTCCAGTTCTTCAGTGTTGACCATAAAGCCCAGGATGCCCTTGTAAATACCGTACCAGCAGCCGTCCGCATCGCGGTAAGCCGAGCCCAGCAGGTGGGAAGCGTTTTGGGCTTCATAGGGCAGCAGCAGCCCTTCCATGGCGCATACGTTGTAAGGATCGGTGGTGCCGCCGAACCACACGTCAGCGGAAGGATTGCCGTTTTCTTCTTCGATCTTGGCCTGTACTTCGCCGGTGCTCAGGCGCTGATGGGTCACTTTGATGCCATAGAGCTTTTCAAAGCCATCGCAGGCAGCCTGCAGGTATTCTTCTTCGCAGGAACCGTATACAACCAGTTCGCCTTCGGCCTTGGCCGCTTCCACCAAAGCGGGATCCGCGCCCACCCGGTCTTCCGCATGGGCGATCACAGCGCAGGAAAGCGCCATCATGGCTGCCAGCAGGATAGCCAAAAACTTTTTCATAGGAAAAACCTCCTCATGTAGAAATATGGAATTGACGTTATTCCGTCTGTGATTATTATATCGGCAGCTTTTCCCCTTGTCAAGGCAATTTTGGCTGGAAGAAAAATTTTTATACCAAATACGACAAATAAAATAGAAGTTTCGATGGATAGAATTCAAAACAGCTGAAGCCTGATCCCCACCACGCCAAAGCGCGCCTGATCCTCGGGAGAATAGTATTGGTTCATGTCCTCAGGCCGCGCAGAAGAAAGCGTTTCCCGGGTGTAGCCGCATTCCGTCAGTTCCAATTTATTGTATAATTCCGCAAAGGAGGAAAACCGGCAAAGCTCCGTTACCTCGCAGCGAAGCACCTCTGTTTCATCTTCGGTATTTTCAAAGCGGATCAGGTCCCCCACGCGGATTCTCCGCCGTTTCTGATCGTACAGCCGAAGCTCCACGGTTTTCTTTCCTTCCTCGATCATTTTGTACGGAGAAGGATTCAATCGCATATGATGCTCCGTTTTGCTCATCCAGAGATACGTCTCCTTGGGCTCGATTCTTTCAACGCTTCGGATATCCTTTTTGAAAAACAGCCAATCGTCGATCTGGAGCAGTTCTTCATTTCTGCCGTATTCCATATCGCCGTATTCAGCGGGGAGCCATTCGCATGTTCCCTCAAAGATGATGCCGTCCTTGATGGTCAGACGCACCAGCATTTCGTCGTAAGATGACAGTTTCATGGCTTCCTCCTGCATAAAATTCGGTTTTGCGGCCAAAAGAATGAACTTTGCTTATATTTTACCATATTTCCCCATGGTCTACAACGCAAAAATTGTTTAGCATCGAAATCATATTGCCGCAAACAGGTCTGTTGTGAAATCTATATTTGCTTGTATTGATCTGTTATGTTATAATATTGATATCGGGTAATTTGCTCTCGGAGGAATACAACGGATGAGCCAAGCGGAAGGCATTGTGATTTGCGGCTTGAACGGCTGCGGAAAAACCACGCTGGGTCGGGCTTTGGCGGAAGCCACAGGCTTTTACTCCATGGACGTGGAAGACTATTATTTTCAAGACGCAATCATTCCCTATTCTTCCAGCCGAACCAAAGAAGAAGTGAAGGCTCTTTTACTGGAAGACATAAAAAAGCATCCTCGCTTCATTTTATCCTGTGTTCGGGCAAACGAATGGGGATCTGAGATCAATGATCATTTGGCGCTGGCTGTTGTTCTCACCGCGCCAGCAGAATTGCGAATGCGGCGCATTGAGGAGCGGGAAATCCGTAAATTTGGCAGCCGGGTGCTGCCGGGCGGGGATATGTTTGAACAGCAATCACAATTCCGTTCCAAAGCAGCAGCCCGTACAGAGGACATGGTAGAAAACAGTTTGCAGTCGTTAATCTGCCCCATTCTACGATTAAATGCCGCAAAACCGATCGAAGAAAACATCCACACTATTATCCGCGCTTACAGAAAGGAAACAGCCATGCCGGAAAACGCTTCTTTGACCATTCAGGTACGCTATCACGCCGATATTCCGCCGCTGGAAAAACTGCCCCAGGGGGACTGGATCGATCTGCGCGCCGCGGAAACGCTGGACATGAAAGCCGGGGAATTCCGTCTGATTTCCCTGGGCGTATCCATGAAGCTGCCCCAGGGCTACGAAGCCCATGTGGCCCCCCGCAGCTCCACCTTCAAAAAGTGGGGCATCCTGATGACCAACAGCGTGGGCGTGATCGATGAAAGCTACTGCGGGGACAACGACCTGTGGTATTTTTCCGCCGTAGCCCTGCGGGATACGCATATCGAAAAAGGCGACCGCATTTGCCAGTTCCGGCTGATGAAAAAAATGCCCGATGTGAAAATAAATACGGTGGCATTCCTGTCCGCGCCGGACCGGGGCGGTATCGGCTCCACCGGAGAAAAGTAAATGAGATTTTTTAACAGAGGAGGAAACAACCATGCCCACCCTGCACAATGAGGCTCAAAAAGGCGATTTTGCCCCCACCGTGCTCATGCCCGGGGATCCCCTGCGGGCCAAATTCATCGCGGACACATACCTGGAACACACCAGACTGGTGAACAACATCCGCGGCATTCAAGGCTATACCGGCGAATACAAAGGAAAGCCCGTATCCGTGATGGCGTCCGGCATGGGCATTCCTTCCATCGGCATCTATTCCTACGAGCTGTTCAACGAATACGACGTGCAGAACATCATCCGCGTGGGGTCCGGCGGCATGATTTCCCCCAAGCTGCGGCTGCGCAGCGTTGTGGCGGGCATGAGCGCCTACTCCAATTCCAATTACGGAGCCCAGTTCGGCTTCAAGGGAAACTTAGGCCCCTGCTGTTCCTTCGAGCTGCTGGAAAAAGCGGTGGCGGCCGCCCGGCGCATGGGCGTGGAAATGCCGGTAGGGCCCGTGTATTCCACCGATACGTTCTACGATCAATCCGAGCCCAAGCCCGCTGCCATCTTAAAGGATTTGGGCGTGCTGTGCGTGGAAATGGAAGCCTATGCCCTGTACCTGAACGCTGCCCGGGCGGGCAAAAACGCGCTGGCCCTTTTGTCCATTTCCGATAACGTGTTCACCGGCGAAAGCCTGGCGCCCCAGGAGGTGCGCGAAACCTTCACGCAGATGATGGAAATCGCGCTGGAAATCGCGTGAAGCTCCTGGTGAGCGCCTGCCTGCTGGGCGTATGCTGCCGATACGACGGAAAAAGCAAGGGGAATGAAGCGGTTCTGCGTCTGGCGGAAAAGCATGAATTGATCCCCGTCTGTCCCGAACAGCTGGGCGGCCTGCCTACGCCCCGGCCCCCTGCCGAAATTCAGCGGGATCGGGTCATCAACCGCTTGGGGCAGGATGTGACGGCCCAGTATCAAAAAGGGGCGGAAGAAGCTTTGCGCCTTTGTCAATTATTCCACTGCGAACTGGCCGTTCTCAAAGCCAGAAGCCCCTCCTGCGGATGCGGCCTGGTATACGACGGCTGCTTTTCCGGCACGCTCGTTCCCGGCGACGGCTTCGCCGCCCGATTGCTCCGGGAAAACGGGATCAAGGTGCTGACGGAAGAAAACGTAAATGACACGGAAGTACGATCGGGAGGCGGTCTGTGATTTCCGAGAATGATGCGCAGACAGGGCGAAAAAGACGCCCGAAGATTCTATATTTTATCCTAATCCCCATACCGGTGCCGCACCGGCATGGGGATTAGGATTAGACGCGAAACAGTATGAAAAGCACGCAAAAAGCCGCGCCCCTTCGGACGCGGCTTGGATTTTATTGCGCTTTAGAATTACTGAGCGTCCTTGACCTCGAACACGGGCACGAAGCCGCTGTTCACGATCAGGTCGTACACCTTCTGGGTGTACACGGTCTGCTCCAGGGCCTTCACGAAATCGGCCTCGGCATTCTCGGGCTTCACGGCGAAAATGTTCACATAGGCTTCGGCGGCCTGGGAGCCGGGCTGTTCATAATACACGGCGTCCTTGCCGGGGATCAGGCCGGCCAGGGAAGCATTGTTGCCGTTGATGACCACGAAGGCCGCGCCGTCCCGCATGGTGGGGGCCAGCTC
This sequence comes from Clostridia bacterium, assembly GCA_030537395.1. Taxonomy (GTDB): domain Bacteria; phylum Bacillota; class Clostridia; order Christensenellales; family Aristaeellaceae; genus RUG563. The sequence goes on from JAUNMW010000213.1 coordinate 5,238, forward strand.
AGCGTTTACATCCTGGAATTCCAGGTTCTTGGGATTGCCGATGTCATACTTGGTCACAACGCTGTCCAGGGTGGTGCCTTCGGGCAGCTCCACCAAACCGGCGTCAGCCAGCAGGATGAAGGCGCGGGTCATGTTCACGGGATCGTTGGGAACCACGATGATGTCGCCCTCGGCGATTTCATCCAGATTCGCCTTGGTGCCGGCATACAGGCCCATGGGCTCAAAATGGGTGGGCACCACGTACACCAGCTGCTGATCTTCGGCCACGCTGGCATTGTACTGGGTCAGATAGGGGATGTGCTGGAAGAAGTTCGCCTGGGTGTCGCCCGCGGCGGTAGAGGGGTTTTCTACCAGATAGCCTTCGTTGATTTCCAGTTCCAGTTCAAAGCCCAGGGCAGCCAGATCATCCTTTACCAGTTCCAGGATCTGGGCATGGGGTTCGGGCGTGGCGATGATCGCCAGAGGTTCAGCCAGCGCGGCAACGGCGCTCAGAGAAAGAACCAGAGCCAACAGGATCGCAGCAACCTTTTTCATGATAGTTACCTCCATAATAAAATTGGTTTTATATTCAAGCTTTCGCTTAAATAACGCCGTATGTTCACCGGATTCTGTGATCGTGCTTCCGGGACAGGAACGTGCCCGTCATGGTGATGATCTGCACCAGCACCACCAGCATGATGCTGGCGGCGTACATGATATCGTACTGCCGGTA
>JAUNMW010000011.1:0-19543 GCA_030537395.1 Clostridia bacterium
TATTATATCACATTCTTTATCTTGTGTCCACTTCTAATTGGGTAATAGTATAAAACGGTTAGCGTGCGGTTGGCGTATGAGGGGTTCCAAAAATGAAGAAACCCTTGATTTCTCAAGGGTTTCGTGGTGCGGGAAACAGGACTTGAATTGCCCGATTGCTCTCAAAATCATGAAAAATCGTCTAATTTCAATCAATTTGGCATAGTTTTATGGCCGGAATTTACATTGTTATATACCCAAATAGAATGATGTATAATTCCGGTTTGGGTATGATCAGGTGAAGATTCTGCGGTATTTCGTGTCAAATACCCAAATCAGGAACGGTTTGGGTAAGAAACAAACTCGACTGACTTTCATAAGGAGGATCTCACCATGAAGCAGAAGCTCCCCATCGAAATGACAGAAAACGGCATTCACTACACCTTGCACGGAAATTTTTACTTTTCTGATCTGGAGGCACCTGAGGAATCCCATCAGGCCATCGGCCACTATGGCCGAATGCGCAAAGCTTACCTGGAAGAGCATCGTCCCGGACTATACATTCGTCTGATTTAGTCCGGCAAGCTGTATGAGCATTTGGCAGAAACTGACCATGTCTGCTGGGATCGCATGGAATGGATGATCGCCCGGATGGCAGATGCAGAAGGCATAAAAAATGATATCCGTCTCTTGTTATTCTAAAAGTCATGACTCCACATATGCAAAAGCCGCTGTCAGGATCGGTGTGATCTTGTCAGCGGCTGCTTGTTTACAAAGTATTGGTGACTTCTTCCCTGATAATCCCCATACCAGTGCGGCACCGGCACAAATAGGAACGAAAACGGAAGCCGTAGAATTTTCCGCTTTCATATACAAAGGCCAGAATGAATCATGATTGAAGTAAACGAATGTATCAAAAATTGAAGCAGCAGTGGGAAGCATCCAGAGAACTTTTCCGCATCAAGGCGCAGATTGATTCAGTGCTGAAAGAGCAGAAACGCATCCAGGAGCAGCGGGCAGAGCAACAGAAAAAAGATCAAATGAATCGAGAATGAGCATTTGTTTTGCCCGGTTTTTGGGGAAATGTTTGCAAATACTCTGTTTATTATGACTCTTCTTCCTGGGTGTGAAGCTGAACAATAAACCTCAATTGATAATCCTGCTTCGCACTGAACTGGTGCTCTTTGGCGATGGCCGGGCCGCAGGCCCCGGTGCCGATGCCCTGCTGGAAGGCCTGGATGGTGACGTACGTGCCGGTGCGCTTTTCGTCCTCCCGGTGGCGCATGGAAAGCAAAGCCCGGTCGGTATAGGGCTTGATTCCCAATTCAAAGGGCTTGTCCACGGCCAGGAAGGAAACCGCCGTCTTTCCATCGGAAACGCTGGCCCGAGAGCAGTCGCAACGGTTGCCGCTTTCCTGGGGACGAAGGTTGGGCTCGGTCATGTCCTTGACCTGGCAGGAAACCTGACCGATGGGGAACTGGTCCTTCATATCGATATAGCTTTCTCCTGTGCGGCCGGTGTAGTCTACTTGGTCAAAGGAAGCATCCAGGCAGAAGGTCTTTCCGAACCGGGGAAGAATGCCGCCGCCCCTGGTCAGGTGGATGCTGCTGGTGACCAGGATGCCCTGCTCGCATCCCTCGTAGGTATCGGTGACGGTGAAAGAGGCTTTTTTATTCGATACCTGGGAAACGACCTTGTATCCGAAGGGAATTTGCTCTGTGAAAATCACCTGCTCCTGCTGGGCGGCGAAGGGCTTCATGGTGTCTGAGAAGAAGGGGTCAGTGTCGTTGTCCGTTCCGGCGCGGTACAGGATGGTGCTTTCCTCGGCGGAGGAAAGCGTTTTTTTGTCGTTTAAGCTGATGCGCAGCTTCCCATCCTGGATTTCGCAGCCTTCGGGCAGGGGCCGGTCGGCGGACACATCTGGCACTTTCAAGGAAAGAATCAATTGTTCTTCTGCAATCGGTTCAGCGCTGCCCTTTTTCCGGGTGGTGACCACGGCAGTCTGCACCCCGCCGATTTCTTTTCCCAGGGGCAGCCTCAATACCGCCTTGGTCATGGGGGCCACGTCGGGGGAAACCGTGCTCACCGTGCCATCGTTCCAGGCAAAGGTCAGTTCATATTGGTCAGCATTGGTAAAGGCGGTAGTATTGAAGATTTCAAATTGCCCGTCGCCCTGATAACTCACCCGGATGGGCCGGTAAATGAACCGCATGATCTTTGCCCCGGTGGAGGAGGAACGGTCGGGATAGAACAGCCCGTCCACGCAGAAATTGCCGTCGTGCTCCCATTCGCCGTGGTCGCCACCGTAGGTGTAGGAGCCGTCGGGATGCAGCACGGCGTGGTCCACCATCTCCCACACGCAGCCGCCCATGAGGTTGTCGTATTTGTATATCTCCTGCCAGTACGCCTCCGTGTTACCAGGCCCGACACCCATGGCGTGGGCGTATTCGCAGAGGAAATAGGGCCGGTCGTTGAGCTGCTTTTGCTTGCGCCGATGCTCGCCTACCTCATGCACCTTTTGGACGGAGGGGTACATTTCGCTGCCCACGTCGTAGGCAACCCGCTTGCAGTGCACGGCGCTTTCGTAGTGCAACGGCAAAGCGGAATGAGCTTTCAGATAATCGTACATGGCATCGGTGTTGTTGTAGCCGCCCGCCTCGTTGCCCAGGCTCCACATGAAAATGCTGGTATTAGCGTGCAGCTTGTCCCGCTGGTACAGGCGGGCGATGCGGTCCAGATACCGGGGCTGCCACTTCGGGTCATGGCTGATGGTGTTGTAGGTGCCGGTGATCTGCATGGCGAAGGTGCCATGGGTTTCCAGGTCGTTTTCATCCACGATGTAAATGCCGTGGAGGTCGGCCAGTTCCAGCAGCAGCGGGTCCGGGGGATAATGGGAGGTACGGATGGTGTCCATATTGAACCGCTTGCAGGTCAGGATGTCGTTTTCGATTTCGTCCGGGGTCAGGGTGTAGCCGTTCCGGCAGCTGGTGTCGTGGTGGTTGACGCCCTTGAACTTGATCTTTTTCCCGTTGATTCGCAGCACGTCCCCTTGGATTTCCACGGTCTTGAAGCCGATGGATTCCTTCACGCAGCCTGTGGGCGTTTCAAAATACACATTGTACAGGGTGGGCGCTTCCGCGTTCCATTCGGTCACGCGCAGGTTTTCAAACACCGCCTCGGCTTTGCGGTCCTGGGTGCGTACGGTTTTCTTTTCCTGAATGCCGTGGCCTTCAAATACGAAAGTCACCTCCGTGTCGGCGTAGGCTTCGGCGGTCAGGGTGAGCCTGTAGATGCCCCCCGTTTTTTCAGTAACGGCGTTCACGTCCCACAGATCCGCAGGCTCGTCGATCCGCAGCAGCACGTCCCGGAAAATGCCGTTGTTGCGGAACATGTCCTGGTCCTCCAGGTAGGTGCCGTTGCACCAGCGATGCACCACGGCCACCAGCTCATTTTTCCCCTGGGTCAGGATGCCCGACAGATCGAATTCGGCGGTGTTGTGGCTGCCCTCGGAATAGCCCACGAACTGTCCGTTCACATACAAGTCCAGGCAGCTGGCCACGCCCAGGAAGGAAATGGTGCACCGTTTGGACGCGTCCTGAATATCCAGGAAGCGGCGGTAAACGCCCACAAAATTGTATTGATCATCCGGCTTCTTCCACCGGGGCATCACCTTCTGATCCACCCCCAGCCAGCTGAACACCGTGCCCACCTTCTCGGTGGTGGGGATGACAGGGGGCTTAAAGGGGAACTGATAGCGGATGTTCACATAGAAGGGTTTGTCGTAACCCCGGAACTGCCAGCAGGAGGGCACGTCGATGGTGTCAAATTTCACCTGATTGGTGTCGAAATCCTCCGGCAGGTCGGATGGGATGGGATAAAACTTGAAATCCCAATCGCCGTTTAAGCACAGTACCTTGGAGGAGCGATACCGCTTTTCCTTGGGGGATACTTTGTCCGCTTCCGCGCGGGCCGGGTACGGAATGAAGTAGCTGCGGCCCGGCAGCTTATTCACCTCATAGACGGAAAAATCGTGGTAGTTGCTCTGATTCAAGGTGATTTTCATAGGCGTTCCCCTCCATCGTTTTTTGGCGTTCAGATGTACATGCGTCAAAAACGTTTCTTTTATCATTCGATATTTCGGTCACGTTTTCCTTTTGTTTTGATTGGCTTTATGGAAGTTTGACAAACGCTGGTTCTTATGCTACTATTTTTTTCACCGCATGATCCATGGAAATGTGTTTTGGAGAGTAGCTTATGTGCCGTTATTTATTCTTGACAAGCCTTCTGTGGCTGTTCTTTTTGATCTTCCCCGCGTCTGCCCAGGAGGATACGGCGGGAAAGATCCTTGTATTTATTGAAGAAACAGCGCATATCTCCGTTCAGGATAACGGGAAATGGATCCGTCCGGGGGATGACGCCGCGTTCGTGCTGGTGCCAGATACCGGCTATACGGTCGCTTCGGTGCGTTACAGCGGCGATTATCTGCTGAATGCGGGAGAAGGGGCTTTTTCCTTAACGCTTTTGAAGGTTGCGTACCCATCGCGCGTTGTGATCGAGGCGGAGAAAATCAACGAAGCGAAAGCCGCAAAGCTGAGGAATTTCAGGACCATCCTGTATGATCCCAACGACGGCACATCAGCCCCCTTTGAGGAAACCTACGGCATCCTCATCCACCCCCGGCCCAATACGCATAGCGGCGCGGACATCCACCGTGACGGCTATACGCTGACGGGGTGGAATACCGCCCCGGACGGCACAGGTGAAGGGGTGGGGCTGGGCAGCCGCGTCACCGTTCCCCGGGAAGGGCTCTGCTTATACGGTCAATGGGCGGAATGGAGCGATGCCCGTTATTTTGCATGGGAACCCGTTGAGGACGGGGCGGAAATAACGGGCTATACCGGGGCTGAAAAGAAGCTGGTCATTCCCGCCGCGCTGGGAGGAACGCCCGTCGTTTCCATCGCCGCAAAAGCGTTCCGGGGCTGCGAAGCAGAGCAAATCGTTTTCCCCCTTTCGTTAAAACGAATCGCCGACGGCGCGTTTTCCGCTTCCAGCCTTCGGAAAATTACCCTGTTTGACGCCATCGAGCAAATTTCCGACGCCGCCTTCCAAGACTGCGCTCAGCTTCAAACTCTGCGTGTCAATGCCGCTACGGACCCCTATGGGTATCAATATCGCCGGGAAAGCGTATTCGCCGACAAGGCAGACCTGATTCTGACCGCGCAGGGACGGAAAAAAATGATTTTCTACGGCGGCTGCAACGTTTGGTATAACCTGATCGGGTCCGAGGCTGCCAGGCGTTTCCCCGATTATCAGGTCGTCAATATGGGGCTCAACGGTACCGTGAACAGCCTGCTGCAAATGGAAATCCTGGCCCAATTGGCCCAGCCCGGGGATATTCTTTTCCACGCGCCGGAGATTTCAAGCCCCCAGCAGCTGCTGCTGGATACTTCCATGGACGCGGGCGACGATATGCTCTGGGCCGGGCTGGAATACAATTACGACTTGTTTACTTATGTAGATATCAGGACTGTTCCCGGCGTTCTGGACAGCTGGCGCCATTACCTGCAAGTGAAAAAGCCGGGCGGCAGCTATGCTGACAGCTACCGCGACGCGAGCGGCAACGCGTATCTGGACGAAACGGGCAGCATTCCCCTGATCCGCACCCAGGGAAAAACCCGCTTGGAGGATACCGTCACCCTCGACCCGGGCATTTTTTCCGATGGCCTCAAAAACCTTTCGGCGGCGTATGCGCCGTTCATTCAAAAGGGCGTGCCCGTTTTCGTTTCCTGGGCCTGCCTGGATACGGACGCCCTGACCGAGGAAGAAAAAGCGCGCATTCCGGAAATGAACCGCCGGTTCCATGAAGCGGTTCAGGACATGGACGGCCCGGTGATGATTTCCGATTTGCAGGATTACTTATACACCTCCAGGGATTTTTATGATACCCACTATCATCTGCTCACGCCGCAGGCTTACCACAACACGGAGCAATGGATCAAGGATATCGAGCGGCAGCTTCAAAATCATCCGCCGGAAAAATAGCGGGCCACTGGTTACTCATTCATCTTGAAGCGAGTAGCGGAAGACCCGGTCCAGGTGCTCCGCCCAGGGATTCGCTTCGCAGCCCACGCCGTCCCGGTACAGCACGTAATCCGTGTCGGGCACAAACACGCGCAGGTTCGCCGTGCCCTGGAAGGTGTCCGGATGAACGCGGCAGGGCGCTTCCCGATGGGAAAAAACGACCAGCCTGAGGTACGCGCAATCGCGGAACACACCGTCCGGCAGATCCTCGATGGAGGCCGGAAGCCGCAGCTCCGCCATGCTTCCAGCGTTCTTCAGCGCGCCGTCGGCAAAGCCCGCCACAGGCAGGCCCTCGTGAAAAGCGGGAACGGACAGCGATTCTTTTTTCTGCCCCGCTTCCGAAACGCCGCAAATCAGCCATCCCCTTCCGTCCGGCGTTGCGGCAAAAAGGAAGCTGCCGTCGTCCTCTCCTTCCTGGGGCAGAGCGGCGGCGGAAGGAGGCATGGCTGGCCGTTCATAAGCAACCGGAGAATAGCAGCCAAGGTACGGCAAAAGCTCCTCCGCCAGCAGGCAGGTGCGCAGCCGGGCTCCGGCTGTGTTCAAATGAAAATTGGTATCGTAAAACCATCCGCTGTCCAGGATATAGCGGTTGGGGTCGCTGATGACGGGGCAGGGAAACGCCCGGTTGATCTCGTCGAAAAATGCTTTTACCGCTTCGGGGGAAGAGTCCAGGACCGCCAAAGCGTTGACCGGGCTGAAGCTGACGCACACTTTCGCTCCGGCTTTTTTTGCTTCTTCACAGTAGGCTTTGATCTGGGCGGCAAAGTCCGCCGATACCCGCGCTTCCCGCAAATCAACGGGAGAAGACGTATCGTAGCCCAGGGGCAGCGCGTTCCCGGGCCGTGGATACGTTAAATCGCACCGCCCGTCAAAAGCCGCTTTGGCATAAACGCCCGAGGGCCTTGGGGCCTCCCCGCTGGATGCGATCGCCATTTTCTCCTGAAGATAAGAAAGATAATTGCCCCAGAGGGCCGATCGTTGCTGCTCCCCCACCCGGGGAAGGAGCCAGCGGCTGCTTTCGGCGCATTTCCAAAAAGCGCTTGCGCCAAAGTAAGCGGACAGCGCGTCCGACACCGGCTCGCAGACGAGCACCACAACATCGCCCTTTTTCAGCGCGCCTTGGGACAGGGACAGCATGGCGGACATGCCCACCGCCCCATAGAGCCCAAAGGGGCAAACGGTATAGGACAGCCCTTTTTCAGCCAGCATCTCTTCCAGCAGCGCCCCGTCCAGCCCGAAGGCCACGTCGCTGTTTCCCAGCACGATCAGCCTGTTTACCGGGGCGCTGTCCAGCCTGCGCACCATGGACGAAAGCGCCGCATAGTAGCTTTCGCTGTAATAATCCGGAAGCAGCAGGTCGGCTGTGATCAGGCTGAGGGGGATGAGCGCCGCAAGCAGCAGCGCGCATACGATCCTTACGGTTTTCTTTTTCATGGAGCTTCCTCAAAATTGGAAATAAGCAAACTCCGCCGCGTCCTGGGTAGCCAGCAGGGCTAGCCAGGCGCAGGCGATGATGAGCAGAAAATACACGGCGCTGACCATTTTCCTGGCGCTGTCCCGGCCGGTTTTCGCACCGGGCAGATCGGCTTCGCCCCAGGGCCTCAGCCGCGCCATGGCCAGCAGCGTCAGAATCAAACGAAGGGCGTTTAGGCCGGTCAGGTCCATGCTCTGCAGGGCGGCGGCAGCGCTGCCGGGGGCGTTAAGCAGCCGATGAAAAACAACGCCCACTTGCTCCAGAGAGGAGGCGCGGAAAATCAGCCCGGCGGGTACGAAAATCAGAAACATGATCCCCCGCCGAAGCCAAACGAACCAGGGGGCGGACAATGGCAGCCTCCACTTTTCCGCAAGCCTTCCCGTGGGCTGTTCCAGCAGGCCCTCCACGCAAACCCAAAACGCCGCGTACAGGCCCCAGAGCACATAGTTCCACCGGGCCCCATGCCATAATCCGCACAGCGCGAATACGATCAGGGTGTTTGCCATCCTGCGGGCGGTCCCGCGCCGGGAGCCCCCCAGGGGAATGTACACATAGCTGGTGAACCAGCGGTTCAGGCTGATATGCCAACGGCGGAAGAATTCCCCGTAGCTCTGGGACAGGTAGGGCTGATCGAAGTTTTTCATGAGCCTTATGCCCATGAGCCTTGCCGACCCGGCGGCGATCTCGGAATACCCCGCGAAATCGCAGTACATTTGGAAGCAGAACAGCGCGCCCGCCAAAAAGATGGCGAAGGAGGACGCTTGCTCCGCCTGGGCAAATACCCGGTTCACATACACGCCGCAAAGGTCCGCCACCGCGCACTTTCGGAAAAAACCGCACAGCAAAAGCCGCAGCCCGGCGGACACGTCCTCGCGCTGGAACCGACGCTCTTTTTTCAGTTGGGGCAGCAGATTGCCCGGGGCTTCGATGGGCCCGGCCACCAGCTGGGGAAAGAAGGAAACATAGAGCGCGAAGGTGACGAAATCCTTTTCCGCCTCAAATTTCCCCCGGTACACGTCGATGGTGTAGCTCATGGTCTGGAAGGTGTAAAAGGAGATGCCCACCGGCAGGATCAGGTTCAGCTCCGGCGTGCGGAAGGAAAGGCCCAGGGCCGCCCACACGCCGTTCATGATGCCGCCGAAAAAATCCCAGTATTTGAAGAAAAAAAGCAGCCCCAGGTTCATCACCATGCTGACGGAAAGCAGCAGCCGTTTGATCCTTTTTTGCTCCCGCCAGCGCGCCATGCCCCGGCCGCAGAAGTAATCCACCGCCGTGGAAAACAGCAGTAGGAAAATGAACAGCGGGTTCCAGTACATATAAAAGAACCAGGAAGCCGCCAGCAGCCAGTATTTCCGCGCCCGATGGGGCAGCAGCCAGTGAAAGCCCACCGCAATGGGGAGGAAGATGAGAAAGGCCAGGGAATTAAAATTCACTTCCTCACCCCCATATTCAATAGCAGAAACATGGTCAGCGCCAGGGCGGCTTCCGAAAGGGATACGCCCATAAGCAGGCCGCAGGCCGTGGCCCCCACCGCCAGAAACGCCGACGCAAAGCGCAGCGCGCCCCCGGCGGGCTTCCGGATGAAATCCGTAAGGAGCAGCAGCAGCGCCAGCCCATAGCCCGCAAGGACGATGGGCAGCGTCAGGATGACCGATTCAGCCATTGCAGCAGCTCCTTCCGAATTCGCATTTTATCCGGTTTGCCGGTGGGCAGCAGGGGGATTTCTTTCACGACGCGCAAAGCCGCGGGCCGCTCGTTCTTGGGCAGAAGCGGGGCCAGGGCCTGCAATAAATCGTCTTCCGTTTCGGCCCCTTCGCACACCGCCACGGCCCCGGGCACCTCCCCGGCCTTTTCATCGGGCAGGCCCACCACGGCGGCAGCCTTTACCTGGGGCAAACGCAGCAGCGCCTGTTCGATGCGGGCGGGAGACAAATTCTTCCCGTTGCGGATGATGATTTCTTTCCTGCGCCCTGTCAGATGCAGCCGCCCATCCTGATCCAAATACCCCAGATCGCCGGTTCTGAAAAAGCGTTCCCGCGCTTCGGTCGCGCCGTAATAGCCCAGCATGCGGGAGGGGCCGTCCACGCAGATTTCGCCGATTTGCCCCGTCTGCGCTGCACTGCCGTCCTCGCGCAGGATCACGCCGCGATTCATGCTGTAAAACCGGCCCACGGTCTGAGCGCGCACCTCCACGGAATCCTCCCAGGAGGCGCAGCTGATGCCGACGCATTCGCTCATGCCGTACACGGGGATCAGCTTCATACCCAGCCTTTTTTCCAGATGGATGAACGTGTCCGGGGCAAGGGGGCTGCCCCCGATGAACCCGGCGGACAAGGTGGGCAGCGGCTTCTCCCCTTTCGCTTCCGCCAGGGCGATATACTGGCTGGGCACCCCGTTCATCCGCGTGATCCCCTGCGTTTCGATGGCGTTCACCAGCGAATCGGGATCGGTTTTCCCGGGGAAAAACAGCGCGTATCGGAGCGCTGCCGCGCCGAACAGCAGCACCAGGCCGAACACATGCTCCAGGGGGAGGATGCCCAGAGCGATGTCATCCCCCCGATACTTGCCCAAGGGCTGGGAATCCAGCAGGTTATTGTAAAATTGATCGTCGCTGAGCAGCACTGCTTTCCTTTGCCCGGTGGAGCCCGAGGTGAAAATCACATATCCCGCCTGATCGGAAGGCGCTTCCGGCAGCGCGGCGTCAGCAGCGGGCAGGGAAAACGGATCGAAGGCGATGGCCTCACCCTGCCTGCGGAGGGTCACGCGGCCATCCGCCCCGGGTTCCAGCACAGCGGCGGCAGGGAGGGCCGCGGCGCACTCTGCCAGGAACGCTTCGGGGGTTGCGTGGGGGTCTGTCAGCACGGCTGCGCAGCCCAGCAGCCGCAGGCCAAACAGGCAAACCGCGGTGGAAGCGTTGCGCCTCGCTGAAAGGGCCACAAAATCGCCCGGCCTGATTCCCTGCGTCCTCAGCCAGCACGCCGCAGCGGCGGCATGGGCCTGCATTTCCCCGGCCGTGTACCACCGGTTTTCAGACCCCAGCAGCCGCCGATTGGGCTCTGACGCCGCATATTCGCGCAGCAGGACGGAAAGGCTTTTGTGTTCCGGGCGCATGGTCGCTGTCCTCCAAGGGAAAAGATTTCGATGAAGCGAAAAGTCCCCCACAGCGCTTTTAGGGACGCTGTGGGGGCAGAAAATGGCTTATTCCTTCGCCAGCTTATCGCTGCCGGTGGTGATCACCAGACCCACGAAGGACAGGAAATACAGCGCGATGCCGACGATGGAAACGGTCACGGCTGTTTTCTGGGTATCAGGATGGTTGACGGGGTTCAGCATGTCGCCGATCACGTCCACCCGTTCCTTGACAAAGAACACCGTCGCCACGCCCATCAGCACGGCCAGCACGAAGGTGGCGATGCCGGTCAGCCCCTTGAGGGCCTTGGGCTTCATGGTCAGGAACAGGGCGCACAGGATCACCGCCGCGGGCAGGATAACGACCAGGGGGGCAACCGTGGTATGCAGGCTGGCCATGTATCCGCTGAGCGTGTTGATCAGGTACACGATCAGGCCAGCGAGGGCGAGAAGCCCGGAGACGCAGAGGATCTTACCGAAAGCGTTGGTATTTTTCGCCATCTCAGTTCGCTCCCTTCTTTTTCTTGCCGCCCAGCACAGCGCAGGCAATCCAGGCCAGGGCAAACACGCCGGTGGCGATGCCGGAGCCAAGCTGGATGTTGTGATACAGCGCGCGCCAGGAGGTTTCGATTTCTACCCGATGGGTGGTGGGGTCGGCTCCGTTCATGGCCGCGGAGTTGACCAGCGGGTACAGGATGTACTTGATATCCTGCTTCATAGCCGCCGCCATCTGGGGATCGGCCATCAGGGTGGCGCCGTTGAAGTAATCCACCGCGCCGCCGAAGCCGCAGAAGGCCACGGTGCCAAACAGTACGGATTCCTTGGGCATGGCCTTCATGGACACGCCGGTAAAGTCGGTGACGGAGTAGCCCTTGAAGCCCCATTCGTCGCGCAGGATATCCTGGCAGACGCCCTTGTTGGCGCTGGGGGCCACCGCGCCGATGCGGTTGAAGGAGGTCATCACGCCCAGCGCGCCTTCATTGTAGATGTTGGCGTTGTCCGCCATGGAGGCGGGCTTGCCGTTGGCTTCGATGGCCTGCTGGAAGTTGCGCAGTTCCAGTTCGCGGGCCGCCTGCTCGGTCATGAACACGGCGATGCCGGAACGGTTGATTTCCTGGTCGTTGAAGGCCAGATGCTTCAGGTTCACGATGGTGCCCTTGCTTTGCGCGCCCTGCACCACTGCGCTGGCGGTGTAGCCGGACAGGATGGGATCTTCGCTGTAATACTCAGCGCCGCGCCCGTTGAAGCCATGCCGGTGCAGGTTGACGCCGGGGCCGATCATGATGGGATAATTGAACATCAGGGTGGATTCGCCCAGGATCAGTTCGCCGTTGCGGAAGGCCAGCTCCTTGTTCCAGGTGTAGGCCAGGTTGGTGGGCGTGGGCGCGACGCGGGTGCCGTAGCCTCCCTTGCTCGCGTCGAAATCGTCCATGGTATTGTACATCTTGCCCTGATACTGGCCGTCGTTGGCGTAGGTGCCGCCGTCGGAACCGCCGGGGCCGTCGTCGGCCTTGTGGCCAGCGTAGCTGACGGATTCGATGCCCTGAATGTTATGGAATGCGTTGGAGGCGAAGGTGACGAATTCATCGGGCGTGACCTGATCAATCAGCTTGTCCCAGCGGGGATCGTCCCACTCGGCGCCGATCATTTGATAGATGTTCATGTCGTTGTTGACGCCCCAGTCATAGCCTTCCACGCCCTCGGTGAGGGGGATCACGTCGTTCTTGAGGAGGGTGGCGATCCGGCCGGTGGCGGCCAGGCCCGCATGCAGGGTGGGATAGGTGCCGTTCCAGTCCTGACGGCTCATGTAATGGGCGGTGTCCTGATAGCCGTCAAAGCTGTTGATGTCCATGGAATAATCCCCGGTGGTGAGCACGTTGCCGATGGCCGCGCCGGTCTTGGAAACGGCGAAGGTTTTGGCGTCCAGCTCGGCCCAGTTCCAGGTGAAGGTCTTGGCGGCGTCGCCGGTCACGTTCTGGCTCTGCGCTGCCAGGATATTGTTCAGCGCGTCATGGCTGTCCTCGCCGATGGCGAAGTAATAGTCGCCCGCGTCCAGGATGAAGGTGCCCGCGCCGTTGGCGTCGTAGGAGGCCAGGTTCGCCAGGTCGATCTTCATGGCGATCGTCTGGCTTTCGCCAGGAGCCAGCAGCTTGGTCTTTTCATAGTCCATCAGCTGCACGGCGCTCTTTTCCACCTTGTTCTGTTTGTCGTAATCGGTGTAGGGGCTCTGGGCGTACACCTGAATGACGCTCTTGCCCGCCGCATCGCCGGTGTTGGTGACGGTCACGGTCACGTCGGCGGTCTTCTTATCCGCCGCCACATTCACGCTGTCCAGGGTCTGGGCGAAGGTGGTGTAGCTCATGCCGTAGCCGAAGGGATACACCACTTCGTTTTCATAGGTCCAGGCGCCGTCCGCGGTGGCCACGGTGGTGTCCGGGTTGGTGTAGGTGCCCGCCTTGGCCGCGGCAGCGTTGTTCACGCCCGCCACCACGTCGGCGTAACGGCTTTCAAAGTAGCGGTAGCCAACGTAAATACCTTCTTCGTTGATCAGATAGCTGTTCACGTTGTCGTCGGGCGTAAATTCCGCCGCGTTGGACCAGGCCACGTTGCCATTGCCGCCGAAGGCCACCATGGCGGGAGAAACGGCGGAGTTGGCGATGTAGATATCACCCAGGTGACCGGAGGGAGCGACCTTGCCGCACAGCACGTCGGGCACGGCGTAGAAGCCGTAAGCGCCGGGATAGCCGATCCAGAGGATGGCGTCCACGTCGGCGTCTTCCTTTACTTCCTTCAGCTCCAGGGGATTGACGGAGTTCACCAGCAGGATCACCTTGTCAAAGTTGGCCTTGGCTTCGGCGATCACGGCCTTTTCATCCGCGGACAGGCCGAAGATGTTGGTGGTGGTGCTGTCTGTGCCGCCGGTGACGTAGTTTTTGCTCTCGCCGCCGGGACGACCCACGATCACGATGGCCGCGTCCTGATAGCCTTCGTAATCCGCGGCAGTCAGGCCCAGGTCGGCGAGCTTGGCTTCCGCGGCCTTATCGGTGCCGGTCAAATTCAAATCGCCGCTCTCGCTGGGGCCGGAGCTGCCCGCGCCGGCATATTCAGCATACAGCTCGCCGGCAGGGGTCAGGTTGCCGCCGTTGGCTTTCACCCAATCCTTATACTTCTGGGTCACGGCGGGATTGATATCCAGCCCGGCCTTCTGCATGGCAAGATAGGACTGGTTGCCGTCCGCGATCACGGTGGCATCGGGGGCCGCGCCCATGCTGTTGCCATACACCGGCGCATAGCTGCGCAGGCCCAGCAGGGTCACCTTCGCGCCTTCATTCAGGGGCAGGGCGTTTTCTTCGTTCTTTAAAAGAACAAAGCTCTCCAGCGCCTCCTGCAGGGCGAAAGCCCGAAGCCCTTCGATGGCTTCCGTCTGGTTCTTGAATTCGGATTGGTAGATCCATTCGGCCTGACCTGACCCCTCCATGCGGTAGCTGGTTTCGCCGAAGTATGTGTCGATGGGCTGACGGTAGGATTCCATAATGGGACCCGCTACCAGAGAGCCAACCAGGACGAACACGGCTACTGCGGTCAAAGCACGAAAGATGCCTTTTCCTTTCATCTTGGTTTTTCCTCCTCGTTGGTATATTCAGAGCGCAAGTGCGCGTCTGTTCTGAAAAAGCGCAGAGGCTGGATTTTCCCGGAAAAGCCTTTTTAGTGTATAGAACAAATTCATTATATCATTGTTAGGAAATCATTGCAAGAATAGGATCGGTAGTAATTTGTGCGCTGAAGTGTAAAACTAAATTCCACAGCCAAAGGGGGAGAGTGGAAGTTAGTGTTACAGGTAAATCCACTTGACAAAGAAGTGGAAATAAGGGGTGCAGGAAGAGTAAGCTTCGCTGATAGCCCCGTTTTTGCGCTTCTGTGTATACTCCGTCCCATCCGTACCGCAAATATTTCTCTACGAATACTTCTCGCAGCAGGTCTTCCTCCGCTGTGCTATGCCGTCTCGGGCTGTGATGGGGGCGGTGCGATTTCTCCCTCAATGACTGCCATGTCCCGTCGTACCGCTTGCTCCACCTTTTGATGCTCGACAGGCTTACTCCATACTTTCTCGCAGCGTCCCTTTTCCCGTGCCGTATTCCCCACAAAACTGCCCCTTGCCTTTTCTTCGCCTCTTGTGTTATCCTGTTCATGGAAGACTCCTTTGTTGTGATGTGGTTTGTAGCAATTCCATTTTATCACACTTGGAGTCTTCTTTTCCCCTTGGGTCACATCAGTTTAGCACATACATTATTTAGAATTTTTCAAAACGAAACTATTTTCAAAGGCCATCACAAGACCAGTGTAACCGCGCAATCACCTCCTGCAAAGGTCTTTGATCACCTCTCCCGCAATAATCAGTCCAACCACAGACGGAACGAAAGCCGTGGAACCGGGAATATCCCTGCGCACCGTACATTTTCGGGTGCCTGGCGGACAGATGCAGTGCTTCCGGCAGCTGATGGACGGATCTTCCAGCGGCCGGGTCGGCTGCTCTGTGGAATAAACCACTTTCAGATGCTTGATGCCGCGTTTCCGGCATTCGCTTCGCATGACCCTGGCCAAAGGGCACACAGACGTTTTGTAAATATCCGCCACGCGGAACGCTGTTGGGTCCAGTTTGTTTCCCGCCCCCATGGCGCAGATGATCGGGGTGCCGGACGCCTGTGCCTGCTCCACCAGAGCCAGCTTTCCTTTGACCGTGTCAATGGCGTCTATGATATAATCATACTGAGAAAAATCAAACTGTGCCTGGGTTTCCGGCATGAAAAAGGTCTTGTGGGCCGTCACGATACAGTCCGGGTTGATCTCATGCACTCTTTCTTCCGCCACATCGGCCTTATACTTCCCAACGGTTTTCCGGGTGGCGTGAAGCTGCCGGTTCAGGTTGGTCAAGCATACCCGGTCATCGTCGATCAGATCCAGCGCGCCGATGCCGGAGCGCACCAGCGCTTCCACCGCGTATCCGCCTACGCCCCCGATCCCAAATACGGCAACCCGGCATTGGGAAAGGCGCTCCATGGCTTCCGGGCCGAACAAAAGCTGGGTTCTGGAAAACTGGTTCAGCATGGTTCATTCTCCGTTTTTTCACATAATTCAAGAAAAGAGTGCTCCTGCCCACGGTATTTCCAGCCAACCATGGTATCCAGCTGCAATGTATGGATGCTGGCAAAGATATTGTCCTCAATGGTGGGATTCTCTTTTTTCAGTTTTTTCAGCAGCTGCTTGATTTCCTGCCGTTTGGAACCGCCCTGGCCGTTATCGCACATCGTGCAGTTCTCCGTAAATCGGCAGGCGCACTGAATAAAGGAAAGCTCATTGGCGTTTTTCCATGCGATAACATCTTCTTCGTGCACCATATACAGGGGACGGATCAGCTCCATTCCAGGAAAATTCTTCGCCCGCAGTTTCGGCGGCATCGCCTGCAGCTGGCCGCCATAAAACATGCCCATCACAGTGGTGCCGATCACGTCGTCAAAATGATGCCCCAGGGCGATTTTATTGCAGCCCATCTCCTGCGCTTTTTTATAGAGGCAGCCCCGCCGCATTCTGGCACAGAGAAAGCAGGGATTCCTGTCCTGTGCGTTAGCGACTTCAAAGATATCGCTTTCAAAAATCGTGTAAGGGATCTCAAGAAAGCGAGCGTTGCTCTCCACTTTTTTCCGGTTGATTTCGTTATAGCCGGGGTCCATAATCAAGTATTCCACGTCAAATGGGATTTCGGTATGCCGATGGAGCATCTGCATCATTTTAGCCATCAGCATGCTGTCTTTCCCGCCGGATATGCAAACCGCGATTTTGTCTCCTGGCAGAATCAATCGATAGCGCCTGATTGCTTTGCAGAAAGGAGACCAGAGTTCCTCGTGATACCGCTTGACAATGCTTTGTTCCACCTGCTGCACAGGCGTAAACGTTCTGCTCACTTTCTTTTGTCCTCCAGAATCAGATCAAGAATTCCAAGGAAATCATTCAGTTCTTCCATGGCTGTCAGGTGACTCAGGCTGATCCGCCAGCTTTCAAGCGCCTGCCGGCGATTCCCAGTCACGGCATACACAGCGCGGGACGGCGTATTCTCAACAGAACAGGCAGATTTTACAGAAACGCATACGCCATGCGCGTTCAGCCGGTCCCGGATTTCATATCCCTTGATTCCATCGATTCCTACGTTCAGGATGTGCGGAATCGCGTCTTTCGGGCTGTGTATTTGTATATTTCTTTTTGCCAATTCAATACGAAGATATTGATTGAGAGCCTGTACTTTTCTGTGGCTGTCTTCAAATTCTGTCAGTGTTTCTTTCAGAGCGGCAGCCAGTGATGCCGCCAGGCTGACGGCGGGACTGCCGCTTCGATACAGGGAAGTGCTGACACCGCCATGAATCAGTGGTTCCATCTCAATATCTTTTTTCTTATATAATACTACACCCGATCGGGAAAAATGTTCTGTATGATCAATGGTTCTTCCCGATCGGGAATTTAATATGCCATTGGAATTATACACGATCGGGAATATAATATTATCGAAGCATCGCTTCGGACTCTCAGATTGGATAGATAATTTTGTTTTTTAGTTGCTCCTTTCCTCAAAGAATTAACATTTTATTGAAAGCTTTTATTTCCAAATTTCCTAAAATGATTTATAAAACTGCCCTTCCCACAAAAGTTGGGAAGGGCATACATAGCTAATTTAACAATGATTTGACTATAAAATCACTCATCAACGAAAACGATCACACTTTTTTGCAGGAAGGAGGCGGGCACAGCGGAGCCGAACTTGGCGATAACTTCATTGATATTGGAAGGATAGACCGCATCACCCGCTGTAATATCACCATTGGCGATATAGGTCAAAGGCAGATCGTTTACCGTCAGGGCTTCGCCTTTGAGAGCAGTCACTTCTTCCCCATTATGGAGGACAGAGGCATTGTTGGCCCTGCATCCGGCATAGTCCACAGAGTTCGGAGCGGCGAAAATGAGCTGAATGATACAGTAGGGAATGTTGGTGCTGCCGATCACCTTGCCCACATACAGCCTGCCGTTTTCGGGATCAAGCTGGCAGTCCGTGGTGATATCCGCTTTAATCGTATTCTTTTCCGCCACTTGATAGCGCTGGGAACCGGTCAGCCCGCCGATGGAAATGGCAGCGGCACCGGTAGGCTTCACCACGCGGACATTCATTTTTCCGGTAAAGCTGCCATTGGTCTGCGTCGTGTTGGTGCCGCCCATGCCGCCTACATTCACGATCAGTTCCGCGTCCGTCAGGGCAGTGCTCTTGTCCTCCGCGTTCACGGTCATTTCGTAGGTCGCGGAGTTTCCGTCCATGAAAGCATAGCCTTCACCCAGCATGGAACCCACATAGAATTCGCCGCCGTGGGACCGAACGGTTTCGGCATTCAGCGTGATGCTTGCGTTATTGACGGTACAATTGTTGATCACATCGCTCCAGCCACCCGCCACCAGGCCGCTCACTGCCGCCCAGGCAGTAGTCCGGCTCTGAGCGTTCTGGTCGCTGACCGTTACGGAAACGCTCGGTTCGTTGACGGTAATGTTGGTCAGCTGACTGCCAATATCAAAGCCAGCCAAAGCCGCCGCATAAGGCGTAGCGTCGCCATCCGAGGCAATGTTCAGTAGGGGCTTTTCGATGATCAGGTCATGGATGTTTGCTTTGGCAAGCGCGCCGAACAGGGCGGCTTCGCTGCCGGAGTAAACGCCGTCGTTCCGCCAAACTGACGCGGCGGATTCCCAGGCAGACACGTCCGCAATATAATTGCCGATATTCAGCCCGGTCAGCTTGTGGCCCGCGCCATCCAGCGTGCCCCGGAAGGCAAAGGTCCAATAGGGAGCGTTCACGGTTTCATAGGTGGAGAAGTACATACCGATGGGGATCCATTGTTCTCCGGAAAGATCAATGTCGTTTGCCAGCATATAATTGCCGTACAGATCCTGCGCCATGGCTTTCAACTCTTCCGCATTGTGGATTTCCGTGGGCTCCACCCAACGGGCATACACGGTGACAGAAGTGCCTTCTGTGCTTTCCAGCTGATCAATGGCCATCCCGGCACCGCCATAAAGGCTGGACGCACCCGGAGCCACTTCATAGGGGGATACGCCTAAGATGAGATCGTCCTTGGTTACATCAGGCCGGGTCTGCCATCCGGCAAAGGTAAAGCCATCCTTCACAGGAATATCCACTTCGGGAAGCGCTGAAGCGTCCTTTGTTTCCACCTTGGCGTATTCAATGCCTTCTTTGTCCGTGTAGAGAACAGTATAGTTTTTGCTTTCAGGCACTGCCGAAGCAGTTGCTGGTTCTGTGCTGCCTACTTCCACCTTGGGATGGCATTTGGTCTGGGTGTTTGGCTCGGTGATTTCGCAGGCCCAAGCACCGTCTGCCAGCGTTACAGAGATGGAATCCCCGGCTTCGGGCTTCAAGGTCAGTTCAGTTTCAGATACTCGTTCCCAGGTACCGGTCAGGGACACGATACCGGAGTTCTCGGCATTATAATCATAAGCTACGGTAAAGGTATTGTCTGCGTTGATATTCACATGGCAGCCCAGCCAGAAGTCCGCCAGGTCATACAGCTCCATGCCGGTTTCGGGCGTGATGGCAGCCGCAGGAGCGACTTCTTCCGCTCCGACTTCCACCTTGGGATGGCACTTGGTCTGGGTGTTGGGTTCGGTGACTTCGCAGGCCCAGGCACTGTCTGCCAGCGTTACAGCGATAGGATCGCCGGTTTCGGGCTTCAATGTCAGTTCAATTTCAGATACCCGTTCCCAGGTACCGGTCAGGGACACGATGCCGGAATTCTCGGCATTGTAATCGTAAGCCACGGTGAAGGTATTGTCCGC
>JAUNMW010000011.1:19643-34589 GCA_030537395.1 Clostridia bacterium
CGATGCCGGAATTCTCGGCATTGTAATCGTAAGCCACGGTGAAGGTATTGTCCGCATTGATGTTTACGTGGCAGCCCAGCCAGAAGTCCGCCAGGTCGTACAGCTCCATGCCATTCTCAGGAGAAATGGTCTTTTCTTCGGCAATGATGGGAGTTTCATCAACCGCGGGCGTTTCTGTGGCAGCAGGAGTTTCAGTGGTCTGGATTTCCACAGTTGCGGCAGGCGCTTCTTCTTTCACAGCCTTCGTCTTGGGCTTGGGCTGGAGGAAGCAGAACCACAGTACCGCGACGGAAATCGCCAGCATCAGCAGGAAGATCAGCAGACCCTTCCATCCCGTTTTCTTTCCTGCGATGTTCAGGAGCAGGCTGATGATTACGGACAGCACGATGGCGTTGAACAGAGCAACCAGTCCGTACCAGTAAGGGGTATTATCGCTTTCCACCTGCACGGCTGCGCTGTTGGCCTGGGTGTAGAGGATATTATGGCAGGCTTCACGCATCGCCTGACGCGCTGTATTATTGGAGGAATCAATGCTGGCTCCCATAAGGCACAGCATCATATCATTCCCTGCGCGGACAGCAAGATTGGCATCCATCCAGGAGGTATTGGCCATGGCAGAGTCTGTCACCACCATGCCGGTAAAGCCCCATTCACCGCGCAGCACATCTGTGAGCAGAGGGCGGCAGGCTCCAGCCCAAACTGTGCCAAGGTGGCTGTAGCTGGACATGACAGCGGTAGCGCCGCCTTCCTTCACAGTGATCTCAAAAGGCTTGAAATAGATTTCACGCATGGATTGTTCATTGGCCCAAACGGAAATGCTCAAGCGATTGGATTCCTGATCGTTCAGGGCGAAGTGCTTGGCATACAGGTACACGCCCTGCGTGGCAGCGCCCTTCACCTGGGCAGCGCCCAGCTTACCGGATAGGAGGCCGTCCTCGGCATAGTATTCAAAGTTCCGACCGGAGAAAGGAGTCCGATGAATGTTCATACCAGGCGCATACAAACCAACCACACCGTTGGCAATCGCTTCCGCGCCAAACACCTTGCCGAATTCTTCGACCAGTTCCACATTCCAGGTCGCGCCGATGACGGCTTCACTGGGGAAGGAAACGCCCCGGAGGGAGCTGACCAGGGAGTTGATGCCCGCAGGCCCGTCCAGATCAGAGGTGGCAGGCTTGCCCACGCTGTCCACAGCAGGGGTAGACCAGCCGCCATTTAAGATCATTTTGGCCATGTCCTCGTCGGACAATTGCTGCAAAAGCTGTTCCCACTTGGGGTCGTCCCAGCGCAAGCCCGCCATGTCGGTGAGGGTCAGGCCATTGTCGGCATACTGTACTGCGGCGTCATTGGCGTTGACAGCGTAAGGAGCTTTGTTGGTGAAGGCATCCACCACCTGTGCGGAGGCTTCTTTGCCGTCCACACGGAATTTGGGGAAGGTGCCCGCCCAATCAGCGCGGGACAGATACCCGGTGATCTGGCTGTTTTCCACATCGGCAAACCGGGCCACAGCAGCGGATCGATCCGTGGAACGGGCATTCCCTTCGCCGTAGGTAACAGTCTTTGCTACCGTATGGATGCGGCTGTCGATCACCTGATGAGAGTTGCTCATCAGCTTGATGGCATAATCGCCCGCTTCCAGCACATAGCATCCCGCGCCTTTGGTGTCAAAGGAAGCCATATCCTCTTCGCGGAAGGAAATGGTCAGGGTTTCAGATTCGCCAGGATTCAGCAGCTTGGTTTTTCCAAAGCCCGCCAACACTACGTGGGCTTTTTCGATACCGCCCTGAGTGTACGGCGCGGTGTAATACACCTGGGCGACGTCCTTGCCGGGTACGCTCCCGGTGTTTTCCACCTTCACCTGCATGATAATGTTCCCGCCGCCGTCCACGAAGCTTTCGATGGCCTGGGAGAACGAAGTGTAGCTCAGCCCATAGCCGAAGGGATACTGCACGGTCTGGTCATAATCAATGAAGCTGTCCGCCGCGGCGGTTTCATAGTAACGGTAGCCCACATAAATACCTTCCGCATATTCCACATAGTTGCGCTTCAGATTGCCATAGGTGAAGCTGCCAGCATTGTAAAAGGCAGGAGCAGTGGTCAGATCATAAGCATATATATCCGTCAGGCGGCCGGAAGGGTTCACAACGCCGGTCAGCACGCTGCCCACCGCATTGAAGCCCACCGCGCCGGGGCTGCCCACCCACAGGCAGGCGTCCACGCCTTCAACAAAGCCCAGTTCCATGGCGTTGGAGGAGTTGATGAGCACGATGACCTTTTCATACTGCTGACCTTTCACCAGGTTCAGCAAAGCTTCTTCGTCCTGGGTCAATTCCAGATAATGCCGTCCGTCGTCTGTTTTGCTGTAACCTGCGGCAAACATATCCATGGGCAAATCTCCGCCCTCGCCGCCAATACGCGACAGAACGATGATGGCTGTATCGGCGTATTCCCGGGCGGCTTTCAGCAAGCCGTCCGTGTATTTCTCCGCGGATATCTCGGCGGGGGTGAAGTTGGAACCGGAATAGCCACCCTGCTTGGCGCGGCTGACACCGCTGTTTTTGTAGAAATTCACAAGCTGTTCATTCACCTGCAGACCGGCGTTGGTCAGGCCCTTCACCACGTCCACGTTGGCGGAGGTGTCGCCGCTGCCGCTTCCTGTGCCGCCATAGATGGGGTCAACGGAGGCGTATCCGAACAGGTTCACCTTTGTTCCTGCGGCAAGGGGCAGCGCCTTGTTTTCATTGCGCAGCAGCACAATGCCTTCTTCTTCCAGCCGCTCCGCCATGCGCAAGCTTTGTTCTGTGGCGTCGGCCACACTGAGGATTTCCGCACTTTCAACAGACTTTTTGCCTGTCAACAGCGGGTTCAGGTTCACGCCCATCCAGGACGTGATCATGGGATTGAGGCTGGCACAGGCGATGTTGACCCCCAACGCGGCAATCAGCAGCAGCGCGATGGCAATCAGCCGTCCTCTTTTGTTGGTTTTCATGGTTTCGTCTCCTCCCTCGATGTCTATATTCAGCATGATTCATGCTTTATATATCCAGCTCAGTCACTTGCTTAGGATATTCCCGCATTTCATCCGGGCTGTGCAAAGGGTTCCATACCTGCGCGAAGAAAGGATCGACCTTCGCCCTCGCTCCGTAGTTCCAGCTCTTCCGCTCGCATTCCGGGCACCAATGGCCCCCTTCCAATATCAGCCTGGGACTGGCTTCAAAGGTGTGGCCGAAAGCGCAGCGGAATTGGAGTTTGGATTTCCAGTCACCCTTTTGCATGGCTTCCGACAGGCACGCCCCGCCCCGGAATTCTGCTGCACCCTTCACATCCGCAAGCGTCAATTCACTTTCAGGCTTGCTCTCATCATAACCATGATCAATCGGCACAACCGTATCCCAATCTGTAAAGTGCTCCATCTGGCTGACCTTTTCAGGGAGCGCTTCCCAGGCCTTTTTGCTGCCCCAGTAAGCGTCGATGTGATCTTCCACATTGTCTTTGATGAAGCGCATGGTGCCGTGTTCACTCATCATCAGCTTCTTAAATGTGCTTTTGATGATGCTGCCCATCAGCTTCTGGCCGCCGGGCAGCTTGCAGATCACCCGAGCCATGCCCTTGACCGATTTCACTTCATTCAGGTAGGCGTCATAGAAATACTGCATACTGTCTGACCGGAAATGCAGGTAGTTTTCCAGCTTGTCTGAATCCAGATAATAATGGCCATGGAAATTCCGGGTGGCGGTATAACGGGGATCGATCACGGGATCAAGGGACGTAAAGCCCATTTCACCGTACATCTTTTGATACATAGTATAGGTATCCACCCGGCAGCTTTCTCCGCCGCCAATGTTGTAAATATGGCCCCAGAAACTTTCCGGCAAAGTCCCCTCTGCATCAAAGGCACACAGGTTGCGCATGGCTTTGCCGGAGTCCCGGTCTGAACAATACTCCAGCACATTGTCCAGGCAGTTGTGGAACTGGATCGCATCCCGAATCTTCGCCATCGCCGGGCCAATGATGCCTGTTTGACGCAGGCTGACCCAATATTTCAGGCCGCTTTCTATCACATACCGCTCTGCAGCAACTTTGGAAACAGCGTAGTAGTCGAACATGCTGGGCTTGATGGGATCGCCAACCCGGCCCCAATGGATGGGCGGCATCCGGTCGCCGGTTTCAGCTACCGTACCGATATACACAAATTTGGTGGTGTCATTCCGGCCCTGCTGCTGAATCGCTTCGATGATGTTCTTGGTAGAGCCATAATTGTTTTTCATGGCTTTGTCTGGGTAATAATCGGCAGCGGGAGAGACGAACGCGGCGATGTGCAGCACAACATCCGCATCCTCCGTACAGGCGGCTACGTCCTTTTTATTGGTCAGATCGCCCCAGACGATGCGAAGGCCTGATTGGCTTTTGTACGGAGCGAACAGGTTCCTGTTCTTTTCAGAATCCCGTAAGAGCAGCGTAACGTTATATTTTTCCCCGATGTCGGGCAGCATTTGCCTGAAGCTTTCAAACCCCATGCCGCCGCCCGCGCCGGTCACGAAAACCGTTTTCATGCTCATTCTCCCTTCATGGCAACGATGTTCTTGGCTTTTCCGTCCAGAATATCCACGCACAGCCGGATAGAATCGCCGATGGCAGCATCAATGTCGTCTTCCTTTACCCCCAGAGGCACACAGCCCAGGCTATTGTCGATGAACTGGTTGGAGCACTGCAGATCAGTAAACTTCACCATATCCAATCCACCCTCAATACCCTTTTGCTGCTGTTCCTTTTTCAGCTTCCTTCCGCCGATGGCGTACATCCAGTTAGGGATCGTCACGATCTTCTTCTCCGGGCAGCCCAGGTATTTATGGCAGATCCGCAGCATTTCCTTCCAGGTCAGATTGTACCAGCCAATGGGATAGCAGTTTCCGCCATGATTTCTTTCCAGTGCTCCGGCAATGGCCTGGCCGACCTGTTTGACTGTTACCATAGTGGAACCGCCCTTGGGCCACATGGTGACGCCCTTCATGGAGCGGATGTTTTCCACCAGGAATATCCACACGGGCTTGCGGCCCGGCTGTGTGCCGAAAATGTACGGCAGCTCCAAAATGGCCACATCGAAGTCTGGCCCCGCATAGTTCAAAGCCATCTTTTCCTGATCAATGCGGCTGCGTATGTAGGGATGGTATTCCGTCAGTCGCATTTGCGGCCATTCCTTGGCAAAATAGGAAAAGTAGGAACCCAGCACCACCGTGTGCTTCACGCCGCATTCCCTGGCAATGCGGAGCAGACGGTTCAGGGAATCTATATTGTATTTCTTGAACAGATCATAGATGGGTGCCGGACCTTCCACCCGCTCATCCACACCGGCGGCGAACACAAAGCCCTCGCAGCCGGCGAACATGGCACGCACTTCATCGTCGGTCATTTCCAGATAATTGCCATAAGTGATCTCCATTTCAGGCGGCAGTACGGCACCCTGCGGCAGCGGTGGCAGTGCAATTGCTTTTACCTGATGCCCCCGTGCAATCAACTCCCTGGCTCCTTCGCTGCCCAGCAAACCCGTTCCGCCGATCATACAAACCTTCATGCTGCTCCTCCTTACACTTCCATCTGATAAACACCAGCCGTCAACTCCTGAGTTTCCCGTCCGGGCAGGATCACAGTAGCCGTACAATTAGCAGGGATGGAGAAGGTATAAACTGTTTTACCCGCTATGCGCTTCCAGCCGCTTTCCACCTGTCCGAAAACGCTGTTGTATTTCACGCCCGCGTATTCAAAGTGACCGCCCGGACGAGGAACAATGAGAAAATGGTTTTCTCCATCCATCTGCACGCCGCACATGACCCGGAACACCCATTCCAACACAGCGCCCTTGGAATAGTGATCCAGGGAAGCGATGCCGCCCTGAGCCTGGGTGCCTTCCCAGCTTTCCCATACGGTGGTAGCTCCCGCCTTGGGCATAAACAGCCAGCCGGGCATCTCCTCATTTTCCAGCATCCTGTAGGCCGCATCCAAGTCTATATCGTCCAGCACCTCCAGGATCAGCGGTGTGGACAGGAAGCCGGTGCCTACCCGGTAACGATAGTTTTTCACCGCTTGCAGCAGACGATGCTTTGCAAATACCGTTTGCTTTTCATTCAGCAGGTGCATATATAATGGGCGAACCAGCACAGCCTGGCGATCCGTGTCCAGGGAGAAATCCGGCTTTTCCACCAGTTCCTGATAGGCCTTTTTGCAGCCGGATTCGTATTGGCGGTACAGGTCTGCGTCCTCTGTTTTTCCCAGATACTCTGCAATCTCCGCCATCAGGCCCATCACATAGGCCGTGTAAGCGGTTGATACCTCAGGATGAGGCGCAACCATGTCCGTCCATTTGTTGGGATGTACCTCGGCAGGCTCAGCCCATTCCCCATAGCTTTGGCCCGCATTGACGGCATACTTCCTGTTCTCCCCATGGAGCCCCAGGGGCTTGGCCAGCAAGCCCAATTTGCCGCAGCGTTTCATCATAAAATGGGCATACTTCTTCATGCCGGGATAATACCGGGTAAGGATGCGCTCGTCTCCATACTGCTTCCAGAACCGGTACGGGATGATCACGCCCGCGTCCGCCCAACCTACGGAGCCGTTCATGGTGTTCATGTAGAAATCCACGCCGCCCGCCGGGGCGATCTGAGGCAGACAGCCATCCTTCCGCTGCCAGTCGTACATGTCATTCAGGAACTTCCTGGAGAAGGAAGCGTAATCGAACAGGTAGGCCGCAGTACCAAAGAAGATTTGAGCGTCCCCAGTCCAGCCATGGCGTTCCCGGGTGGGGCAGTCGGTGGGCAGGTCGGCGGAATTGTTCTTCGTGCTCCAGCGGGTGCAGGAGACGAAGCGGTTCAAAAGGTCATTAGAGCTGTCAAAGGTCAGAGTGTCTTCCATGTCCGAATAAACGGCAATCGCTTCAAAATCTTCGGGCTTAATTTCGATATCGCCGTCCACCTGCACATACTGGAAGCCGAATATGCAGAAACGGGGCTTGTATTCGTTAAGGCCTTCCTTGCAGGTATATTCGATCTTCTGCAGGGGAGTGGTGATTTTCTTGTTGCTGCATTGGATGTTCTGCAGGGTCAATTCGCCCTGGTTGTCCAGCATTTCCCCGTGGGTCAGCGTGATCTTCTGCCCCTCCTTTGCCTGCACCTGGAAGGACACGTAACCGGCGATGTTCTGCCCGAAATCCAACACCGTTTTTCTGCTGGGCGTATGAATCAGCCCGGGCGTGAATCGCTCATGCTCCCGGACGGGCACATTGTTGGAAGCTGTTGGAACAATGGCGCTGGAGGTGCGCTTGGCTTTCCCTCCATAGCTGGGCCTCCGGGCAGCATCCACGATCTCGCCATCTTTGTTGTCCGCAAAGCGGATAGCGCCGTCATTGCTCCAATCCCAGGTTTCATCTGAGCATACAGTCTGTGTCTTTCCGTCGACACCGGTGATTTCCAGCTGACACAGCAGAGCGGTTTCCGTACCGTATTGATTTTTCAGTCCCCAGGCTCCCGTGCTGCCCCGATACCAGCCGTCCGCCAGCTGCACGGTCAGCACATTGTCTCCTTCAATCAGCAGATCCGTCACGTCATAGGTCTGGTACTGGATGCGCTTGTTATAATCGGTAATACCGGGAGCCAGGATGAAATCACCCACACGTCGGCCATTCAGCACGGCTTCATATAACCCGCAGCCGGTGATGTACAGTCGGGCTTTCCGGGCCTTAGCCACAGAGAAAGCCTTCCGGAAGCAATCCACGGGATAGCAGTGCTTTTTGTTTACGCTGTAATTGCCGGTGATCCAGACCGCGTCCCAGCGGCTGATGCCCATCTCGAAGAAGCCAGGTTCGCTCCATGCACCGGGCTCATCATGCTCGTCCCACAGGCGCACACGCCAGGTTACCCGCTCACGGTCAGCGAGGTTCGGCGGATAATCCGCGTACATGGAGTCGGAGGGCACTTTGCCGCTGTCCCATTGGTCGCACGCGATCTGGTACGCGGTCTGGCGAATACCGCCCTCGCAGTTCCAGAAGAGGCGAGGGTGCTGCAGGTCTATGCCCAGCGGATTGCGCAGATACTCTGTTCTCAGGCGGATCGCAATCATGTCGATTTCTCCTCCATTCGAATGTCATTCCCCGGCGATGCGGTACAGCGTGGTCTCCATATACGGTGTCCACCACTCCAGATAGCCGGCCTGCGTGGGATGGATGGGATCTGCCATCCACAGGATGCGTTTCTCTTTGGGGACAGTGTTGAACGCGGCATCGTTCCACATGTCTATCACGGGTACATCCCATTTCTCCGCAATCTGCAGCAGCAGATCGACCATATTCCCATAAGCTTCGCTGTCGTATCTGGGATTGGTATAGAAGACAATGGGACAATGCCAGGTATTCTGCACATATTGGATAATGAATTCCACGGCACCCGCTACTGTCCGGGTGTCAAAGGGCCCTGCTTCGGAAATCCCGCCCAGCGGCTTCTGCTGCGTCGCATCGTTAGTGGACAGCTGGCAAATGACCAGATCGGGGCACAGGCCGGGGTCAAGGCGCTTCAGGCGTGCGACATAGGAGTCCGGACCGGAATCCACAAGCGTCGTACCCGATACAGCCTCTTTGGTCATCACTGATCCGTTGTACCGGGTGATGTAATCGGCAAAGGAGATGCCCTGCGACGCCGCGCCGAAAGTCACGGAGGAGCCGAGAAACAGAATGTGCTTCCCCTTCAGCGGGCTCTCCGGCAGCGTTTCAACATGCTCTGGGGCATATGCGGACGCGTTGCCCGGCAGGCTCCGTGTTTTCAGATCATGAAGGCCTGAGAACGGCCCCCAGCTCCATTGAAAGCCGCAGAAAGCCAGCCACAGGACGATCAACACAGCAGCAAGAACAATCATCATCGCTTTTCTCATGCTTTCCTCGATTTGATCTCTTCCTGCTCTTTTGCGATGTTCTTCTCCACGTTGATGAACCACAGGATCACCGCCAGGATGATGCCGGTGAATACCTCCAGCCCCACGAAGGCGAAGGAGATCACCCAGTTGACGGAATCAGGCTGCTGCAGCGCCACGGTCAGCACACCGTCCGCTGCGGGCTTCAGGCTTTCCAGGGCCACCTGGGCGGTCTGGCCGTTGGCTGCCAGCCAGGAGGAAGCCTCCGCCACGCTGCCAGCCGTGATGGGCGCCGCGTAGCCTGCCCCGGCCAGCATCCAGTTGAATACGCCGGTCATGATGCCAACCATGGCCACCGCGATGATGTTGTAGATGGACATGGCCGCACCGTCCATGCGAATGTTCTTCCTCCACTCCAGGTGGTCCAGGCAGTCCGCAAACAGAGCCATGAATACATAGGCGCAGGGCAGTCCGCCGATGTTTTTGATAAATTGACCGATGAGAACAATCACAAGATTTGTCGGGAACATCCAGCAGATCAGGCTGCCGATGGCGTAGAGGATGAAGCCCGCCATGGTCACGTTCCGCTTTCCAAACTTCTTCGCCAGAGGCCACACGGCGAAGATGCCGATGCCCATGGGAACACCGCCGATGACGGAGACCAGCATCTGCGTGAAGCCGTCGTTGTAGGTGCCCAGTACATAGTTGCAGTAGTACACCAGGCCCAGGTTCTTGAGGGTGGTGCCAATGGTGTAGACCAGGAAATACACATACATGAGCACCATGTATTTATCCGTGAAGAGGATCCTGATCTGCTGACTGAAGGTGAGCTGGCTTTTCTCCTGTTCCTTCCCGGCATTTTCCTCCGTCACCCGCTCTTTGGTGAAGAAGTATTCCAGCAGTGTCAAGGGCAGGGCGATGATAGCCAGGATGGACATGAGTGTGATCCACTTGGATTTGTCCACACCGATCATGGGCATGATCACCATGGGGAATACCAGAGCAACCAATATGCCGCTCATCATGATGGTGGTGATCTGGTTGAAAACGCTCAGGCCGCCCCGGGCGGTGCCGTCCCGGGTAGACAGCGGCACCATCAGGTTATGGCTCATGTTGAAGATGGTGTAAGCGAAGGAGTAGAACAGATTGTAGGAGATCATCACCCAAATCGCCTTTACCGTATCGCTGCCCTCGGGCACGGTGAAGAGCAGAATGGCGGTAATCGTCACCAATGGCGCGGACAGCAGCAGCCAGGGCCGTGCCTTGCCCTCCTTCGTCCGCGTCCGGTCAATCACCTGACCCATGATGATGTTGGTGATGGCGTCAATCACCTTGGACACGATGGGAAAGACCGTCAGAAACACGCCGCCCCACAAAGGAGTCAGCTTCAGCACGTCGGTATAATAAACGTTCAGGTAGGTGGCCAGCACCGCGTTGAGCAGCAGCGCTCCGGCAGGGCCCAGCAGGTAGCCCAGCCATTTTTCTTTCTTGGTGACGGTATCGGATCGAACCAGACTTGCAGGCAGCTTCATTGCGCGTTCTCCTCCTTTGGCAGCTTGGGTACTTTCACGGGTGACAGGAAGCATTTGATTCCTTTGAATAAATGACCGTTCGCCATTTCCATCATGCCGTTGGCAACGTGCCAGGGCATGCTCTGCCCGGCGGACATGGACATGGAGCGCAGAGAATTGCTTTCCAGAATGCGTTTTAAGAACAGCGCACCTTTCTTTGCGTTTTCCTTTTCCGGGCTATCCGGCATTTTATCCGCTTTCTTCATCTGTTTCTTTGCGACGGACAAGACCGCGTTGAACAGGATCCGGCCCATGAAGGACTGCTGCAGGTCAGTAAACCGGGATTCCAGTGTGATCGGGTATGATTTAGGCAAATTCGGAACGATATAGGTGTCAGGCCATGCTTTCTCTTCTTTTTCCTCCACGATGATAGTGACAGTTTTGCTTTCGCCGGGCTGCAGATACACCTTGTCGAAGCCTTTCAGTTCTCCATCCACATAGAGCTGCGCCACCTCACCTCCGAAGCGGGAACCGGTGTTGGTGATGGTCTGGGTATAGGTATTTCCATTCTTTTGCCATTCGCTGTGTGTGAAGGTAGTATAGCTCAGGCCGTGGCCGAATGGGTAGCGAACGGTTATCCCGTGCTTCTGATAATACCGGTAGCCCACTTCCGTCCCCTCCGTATAAACCTCCTGCAAGGTTTTCCCAAAGCTTTCATGGCTGGGCACGTCTTCGTATTTCATGGGCCAGGTTTCCGCCAGCTTACCGGATGGGTTCCTCTCACCGAATAATAGCTGCGCTGTGGCTTCGCCGCCGTTCTGCCCCGGCAGGAACATGTTCAGAATGGCGCTGACCCGATCGTTGAAGGGAAGTTCCACCACGCTGCCGCCAAAGAGGACCACCACAACCTTTTTGCCCGTGGCGATCATATCATCGATCATCTTCAGCTGCTTTTCCGGCAGGCGCATATTCTCCCGGTCGCAGCCCTCAGACTCATATTCGTCCGTCAGCCCGGCGAAGACAAGGATGGTATCGCACTCCGTCAGGGAAACGCTCCGGATGCCGCGCCGTTGGAAGGCTTCCGCCGCCGTCGTGACCTGCGTCGGGTTGATCATGGAGCTGCCCGCGCCCTGGTAGCGCATATTTTCAAAAAGCTCGCCTGTGATATGCAGCTTTTCTCTGCCCGTCAGCGGAAGCGTTCCATCGTTCTTCATCAGCACGGCACAGTCGGCGGCAATTTCCCCGGCCAGGTCATGATGCGCCTGCCAATCCACTGGAGTCGTATCAGCGGGCTTCACATATTGTTCGATCCATTTCAGGACGTTCCAGCAGGCCTGATCCAGGTCTGCCATGGGCAGTGATCCGTCCTGTGCTGCGTCCAGAATCTGCCGGCGGCAGATGGCAGTATCGCCGGGCATTTCCAGGTCGAGTCCTGCTTTGATCCCGGCTGTCCGGTCATGCGCCGCGCCCCAGTCGGTCATCACCACCCCGTCAAAGCCCCATTCATTGCGAAGAATATCGGTAAGCAGCCACTTGTTTTCGGAGCAGTACACCCCGTTGATCTGATTGTAAGCACACATCAGTGTGGCAGGATGGGCATGCTTCACGATATATTCAAAGGGCTTCAGATACAGATTCCGGATGGTATTCTCTGACGCCACCGAGATGCCCATGAAACGATAGTTTTCGCTGTTGTTCATGGCAAAATGCTTCACCGATACGCCCACACCCTGGCTCTGAACACCCTCCACTTCAGCAGCGCCCATGACGCCTGCCAACAGAGGATCTTCGGAAAAATATTCAAAATTCCGCCCGCATAGGGGATTCCGCTTGATGTTCACCCCGGGGCCCAGCAGGGTGTGCACACCATAATGACGGCATTCTCTACCGATGGCCGCACCCATCTTTTTGAGATTATCCGGATTCCACCCGGAGGCGGTGGCCACGGCAGTGGGAAAGGCCGTGGCTGGTTCACTTTTGCTGATGCCGTTGTCTCCGCCTTCTGTCTGCTTCCGAAGGCCATGCGGGCCGTCTGACATGCAGAGAGACGGAATCCCCAATCTCGGGATGGGATTGGTATACATGAAGTTAGTGCCTGATACCAGCGCTGCTTTTTCTTCAACGGTCATCTGTTTCAGAATGCTTTCAATATCCATGGGATGCCTCCTCGCACGACATGGAAAGAACAAACTTTTGCGACGGTTTGATTGTATAATAAACGCTTACCAAAAGTCTTGCAGAATTGTGATATTTGATATATAATTGTATCGGCTTAACACAGAAGGGTGGAAATATAGTGAAAAAACTGGATCTTTCCTATCTCTGCGGCACGATTGGCAGTCTCTGCGGCTTTCCTGTGCGGCTGTACGAGGGAGACAAACTGGTTTTCAAGGTGGATCATTCCGGCTTGAAATATGACCCTATGGTTTCCTTTCAGGAAGACTTGTTCGCATTAACAGAGCATGTGGGGACTTACATCACACCCCGCTATTATTTCTATGGCGTGGTGCGCAGCGACGAAGTCCGGCTGATTATGGGTCCAACCAGGCAGCTTCCCGCCACAGAACAACAGCTTCGGGAACTGGCTTTTATGAGCAATGTACCATCTGACGATACAAATGATTTTATTCAGGCCATGCGTTCTTTGGTTCCCATGCCATTGGAAAGCCTGCAGCAGATATTATGTACCATGAATTATGTGATAAATGGTGAAAAGCTCTCTCTGGGGGATATTGCACTGAACGAACCCGCTGAGAAACAGATTTCTCCCGCTCCCCAAAAGGCGCACAATGAACAAGCTGTTTATGAGGAAAGCCATACGACCCTGGCTATCGAACAAACCTTAATGAACATGATCCGCAAGGGTGATACGGATGCCTTGAAGACTTGGATTGCCAGCGCGCCCGCTGTTCATGCAGGGCCTATGGCGCAGGAGCATTTGCGGCAATACAAAAATACCTTTGTCGTAACCACCACCCTGGCCGCCCGCTCCGCCATCCGTGGCGGCATGAACGTGGAAGAAGCCCTGTCCACCAGCGATCTGCTGATTCGCAATTGTGAAGCTCTCCAGGATGTGCAGAGCATTCTGCGCTTGCAAATTAATATGCTGCTGACCTATACAGAGCAGGTTGAACGCCTACGGGAAGGAATTCAGCCTACGCCTTTGGCAATTGACGTTTCTGCTTGGGTACAACGGCATCTGAGCGAACCAATAGATACTGAAAATCTTGCACAGGAGCTTCATTATTCCCGGCCGCATCTCTCCAGAAAATTCAAAGAAGAAACCGGCATGACACTCACCGATTTCATTCTGACGAAAAAAAGCGAGGAGGCAGCCCGCCTGCTCGCTTACACCGACAAAAGTTTAATCGCGATCAGTAACTATCTTGGTTTTTCATCCCAAAGCCATTTTGCAAGGGTGTTCAAAAAGTATGCAGGGATGACGCCGTCGGAATACAGATCTCAATGAAATGATCAGGCTTTCATCTCTGTTCCGCCGAGCAGCGTGAACACCAGTGTCTTGTCCTTGCCGACTGTCACATATCCCATGAACCTGGAATATGTTACTCAATCGGCAATTGGATCTCGGTCAGCCAATCTTCTTCCGATTCCTTGTTCCAGATACCATCGATGTAGCATTCCCGGGCTGGTCCCGCAGCGTGAAAGCCGTTCTGCTCCGCATACCGCATGAGGAAGGCATAGGCTTCACCGATGCTGTCATAGGATCCTTTGTGAAAGACGCTCAGCACCTTCGCGGCAGGCAGCCGGCGGAATGTGATCCGGTCGTTTTCTTTTCCTATGGCGGTGACCGCTTCGCTGTGTCGGACCCTCACGTTCGTCTCCCGGTACTCCCCGTCCAGGAATTCGCAGAACTCATAGGGTGGATCGGCGCACTTCATTTCAGGGTTCAGCCTCAGGCATTCCTGCCCAACGGAGGGGATCCACCGCATGATGTCCATGTGCTGTTCCAGAACGGTTTCAGAAGAATACACGATCATCTCCGGAATCGTTTTTTCTGTGACCTGGTACTTCATCTCTCTGTCCTCCAGCATATGATGAATGATGGAGAGACGGCTGTCGATCCTGCTCTTCTCTTCGGTCAGCGCTCTGGCCTTTTCGGTCAGAATCTGCCTGACATCGGCCCCGGCCTGGATTGCCCTGATCTCTTCGATAGACAGTCCGAGCTGCCTGTAGGCTTTGACGCTTGCGGCCGCTTCCAGCTGGGCGGTTTCATAAAGGCGGTATCCTGTCCATTTGTCCGTGGACGCCGGAAGCAGGACGCCCTCCTTCTCATAAAACCGAAGGGCTTTCACCGTCAGATGGGACAGCCTGGAGAATTCACCGATCTTCAGCACGCCGTCAGCCTCCTCTCCTCAGCACACATCATAGAGACTCCCCTTGGAGGAGAGTCAAGAGACAAATTGCAATTTATTAATCTAAAACCTCTCCATGAATACAAACTCTTCCCCCGTCTGGACATTTAGCATCAAATACTTTTGCGCGGCCATCCCCATAATCAAGTGAAGCTCCATTCCGCAGCGCA
>JAUNMW010000214.1 GCA_030537395.1 Clostridia bacterium
TACGGCTTCATCGAGGCCCCCTACCGCAAGGTGGACAAGGCCACCGGCAAGGTCACGGATATCATTGAATACATGACCGCCGACGAGGAAGACAATTACAAAGTGGGCCAGGCCAAGGAACCCCTGGACGCCGAAGGCCATTTCGTGAATCAGCGCGTGGTGGTGCGCTGGAAGGATGAAACCATTGAAGTGCCCGCCCGGGATGTGGACTATATCGACGTTTCTCCCAAGCAGGTGGTATCCGTGGCCACGGCCATGATCCCCTTCCTGGAAAACGACGACGCCAACCGCGCCCTGATGGGCTCCAACATGCAGCGCCAGGCCGTGCCGCTGCTGGTGCCGGAGGCTCCCATCGTGGGCACCGGCATGGAATACAAGGCCGCTCATGACTCCGGCGTGGTGCTGCTTTCCAAGCACGCCGGCACGGTGTACTCCGTGGCCGCCGATGAGATCGTGATTCAGGATGAACTGGGCGAAAAGCACAGCTATCATCTGACCAAGTTTGCCCGGTCCAACCAGGGCACCTGCATCAATCAGCGTCCCCGGGTGTACCAGGGCCAGAAAATTGAAGTGGGCGATCTGCTGGCGGACGGCCCCTCCACCGAAAACGGCGAAATCGGCCTGGGTAAGAACATGCTCATCGGCTTCATGACCTGGGAAGGCTATAACTACGAAGACGCCGTGCTGATCAGCGAACGGCTGGTCAAGGAAGACAAATATACCTCCATTCATATTGAAGAATACGAATCCGAAGCCCGCGAAACCAAGCTGGGCCCGGAGGAAATCACCCGGGATATCCCCAACGTGGGCGAAGACGCCATCAAGGATCTGGACGAAAACGGCATCATCCGTATCGGCGCGGAAGTGCGCAGCGGCGACATTCTGGTGGGCAAGGTAACCCCCAAGGGCGAAACCGAGCTGACCGCGGAAGAGCGGCTGCTGCGGGCCATCTTCGGCGAAAAGGCCCGCGAAGTGCGCGACACTTCTTTGAAGGTGCCTCACGGCGAAGGCGGCATCATTGTGGACGTGAAGATTTTCACCCGCGAAAACAAGGATGAATTGTCTCCCGGCGTAAACGAAATGGTGCGCGTGTACATCGCCCAGAAGCGTAAGATCAGCGTGGGCGACAAGATGTCCGGCCGCCACGGCAACAAGGGCGTTGTGTCCCGCATCCTGCGCGAAGAGGATATGCCCTTCCTGCCCGACGGCACTCCGCTGGATATCGTGCTGAACCCCCTGGGCGTGCCTTCCCGTATGAATATCGGGCAGGTGCTGGAGGTTCACCTGGGCATCGCGGCCCGCACCCTGGGCTGGCACATCGCCACCCCCGTGTTTGACGGCGCCAGCAAGGAAGACATTGAAGAATGTCTGGTGAAGGCCGGATTGAATCCCAGCGGCAAAACCGTTCTGTACGACGGCCGCACCGGCGATCCCTTTGAAAACCCCGTCACCGTGGGCGTGATGTACTTCCTGAAGCTGCACCATCTGGTGGACGATAAGATGCACGCCCGCTCCACCGGCCCCTACTCCCTGGTCACGCAGCAGCCTTTGGGCGGCAAGGCCCAGTTTGGCGGCCAGCGCTTCGGCGAAATGGAAGTGTGGGCCCTGGAAGCCTACGGCGCTGCCAATACGCTGCAGGAGATCCTGACCGTGAAATCCGACGATATCGTGGGCCGCGTCAAGACCT
The DNA here is from genome assembly GCA_030537395.1 of Clostridia bacterium. Lineage (GTDB taxonomy): Bacteria > Bacillota > Clostridia > Christensenellales > Aristaeellaceae > RUG563. The sequence goes on from JAUNMW010000214.1 coordinate 1,688, forward strand.
ACGAAGCCATCGTGAAGGGCCAAAACATTCCCACCCCCGGCATTCCCGAATCCTTCAAGGTGCTGATCAAGGAACTGCAGGCCCTGGCGCTGGATATCCGGGTGCTGGATGAAAACCACAACGAAATCGAGATCCGCGAGCTGGAGGACGACGACGAGGATACGGGCGACAGCATGCCCGCTGAACGCGAAGCCCTGCCTGAGGACGATTTCGGCGGAGAATCCGATTCCCTGGGCGAAGGCGATGAACTGGATCTGGACGAGGATATCAGCTTGGACGACGATTTTGCCGACTTTGAGGTGGACGACGTTCTGGACGATCTGAAGCTGGACGACGATGACGATATTGAATGAAAGTAGGAAGTAGAAGGCAGGAGGTAGGAGGTTCTTTTGTGCCGCGTACTTTGGCGGATAAAAGAAACCTGGTTTCCCTTTCTTCACTCCTCACTCGACAGAGCGCGCCGCATGCCTGCGAAGAACAGGCTGCGCCGCTCATAGCGGTCTTAGCGGAGGGAGTTACAATACATGTTTGAACAAACCAATATTGATTCCATTCAAATCGGCATGGCCTCATCCGAGCAGATCCTGGCCTGGAGCTACGGCGAGGTAAGCAAGCCGGAAACCATCAATTACCGCACCCTGAAGCTCGAGCGGGACGGTCTGTACTGCGAACGCATCTTTGGGCCCCAGAAGGACTGGGAATGCTCCTGCGGCAAGTATAAGCGCGTCAAGTTCAAGGACAAGGAAAAGGTGTGCGACAAGTGCGGCGTGCAGATCACCCGCGCCAAGGTGCGCCGTGAGCGCATGGGCCACATCGCCCTGGCGGCTCCCGTCAGCCACATTTGGTATTTTAAGGGCATCCCCTCCCGGATGGGCATGCTGCTGGATGTGAGCCCCCGCGCCCTGGAAAAGGTGCTGTATTTCGCCTCTTATATCGTGCTCAATCCCGGCAATGAAGCGGTTACCAAGGTGAGCCGCAACGAGCTGATCACCGATTCCAAGTACCGCTCCATCATGGCCATGAACCAGGAGGAACGGGGCGACTTCAAGGCCGGCATCGGCGCGGAAGCCGTCAAGGAAATGCTGCTGGCGCTGGACCTGGATCAGCTCAGCGAAAGCCTGAAAAAGGAAATTGCCGATCTGATCGAAAAAGAACGGGATCGGGAAAGCGAAGGCCAGAAGCGCACCCATGCCATCAAGCGTCTGGAAGTGGTGGAAGCCTTCCGCCTTTCCCACAATAAGCCTGAATGGATGATCATGGACGTGATCCCCGTGATCCCGCCGGATCTGCGCCCCATGGTGCAGCTGGACGGCGGCCGCTTCGCCACCTCCGACCTGAACGATCTGTACCGCCGGGTGATCAACCGCAACAACCGACTGAAGCGAATGCTGGAATTGGGCACCCCCGATATCATTGTGCGCAACGAAAAGCGCATGCTGCAGGAAGCCGTGGACGCCCTGATCGACAACGGCCGCCGCGGACGGCCCGTGACCGGCCCCGGCAACCGGCCGCTGAAATCCCTGTCTGACCTGCTGCGCGGCAAGCAGGGCCGTTTCCGTCAGAACCTGCTGGGCAAGCGCGTGGACTATTCCGGCCGCAGCGTTATCGTGGTAGGCCCCGAACTGAAGCTGTATCAGTGCGGTCTGCCCAAGGATATGGCGCTGGAACTGTTCAAGCCCTTCGTGATGGAAAAGCTGGTCAGCCTGCGCATCGCCCATAACGTAAAATCCGCCAAGCGCATGGTGGAAAAGGTGAAGCCCGAGGTGTGGGACATCCTGGAGCAGGTGATCAAGGAGCATCCCGTTCTTCTGAACCGCGCCCCCACCCTGCACCGTTTGGGCATTCAGGCCTTTGAGCCCATCCTGGTGGAAGGCAAGGCCATCCGGCTGCATCCCCTGGCCTGCACCGCCTACAACGCCGACTTTGACGGCGACCAAATGGCCGTGCACGTACCGCTTTCCATGGAAGCCCAGGCGGAAGCCCGGTTCCTGATGCTGTGCGCCAACAACATCATGAAGCCTCAGGACGGCATGCCCGTTATTTCTCCTACCCAGGACATGGTTATCGGCTGCCACTACCTGACCATCACCCGGGACGACGCCAAGGGCGCGGGCCGCGTGTTCGCTTCCCCTGACGAAGCCATGATGGCTTATCAGTGCGCGCAGATTTCCCTGCAGGCCCCCATCAAGGTGCGCGTGGAACGCACCTGGGAGGGCGTGACCGAACGGCGCGTGATCGATACCACCCTGGGCCTGCTGATCTTTAACGACGTGGTGCCCCAGGACCTGGGCTTCAAGCCCCGCAACACCCTGGACGACCAGTTTGTGCTGGAGATCGACCATAAGGTGGTCAAGAAGGACTTGGGCCAGATCGTGGAAAAGTGCTTCCACACCCACGGTGAAAGCCAGACGGCCGCCGTGCTGGACGCCATCAAGAACCTGGGCTATAAGTATTCCACCCGCGGCGCCATCACGGTGTCCGTGAGCGATATCATTATCCCGCCCGAAAAGCAGACCTGGCTGAAGGAAACCGACGATCTGGTGGCCCGGATCAACAAGAAGTACCGCCGCGGCGAAATGAGCGAGGATGAGCGCTACCGCATGGTGATCGACGCCTGGCAGAGCACCACCAACAGGCTGAAAAACCGAGTGATGGAAGTGCTGCCCACCTACAACCCCATCAGCATGATGACGGGCTCCGGCGCCCGCGGCAGCGCGGGCCAGGTGGCTCAGCTGGCCGGCATGCGCGGCCTGATGGCTTCTCCTTCCGGACGCGCCATCGAAGTGCCTATCCGCGCCAACTTCCGTGAAGGCCTGAACGTGCTGGAATTCTTCATGAGCTCCCACGGCAGCCGGAAATCCCTGGCCGATACCGCTCTGCGTACCGCCGACTCTGGTTATCTGACCCGTCGTCTGGTGGACGTGGCCCAGGAGGTTATCGTTCGGGAAATCGACTGCTTTGAAACCCGGGGCGAAAAAGTGCGCGGCATCACCGTGCAGCCCATCGGCGAAATCGAGGGCATTGACGACCGGGTGCGCGGCCGCTATGCCGCCGAGGATGTGTATCATCCCATCACCGGCGAGCTGCTGGTGCACATGAACGAGCTGATCGACTATGAAAAGGCTCAGGTGATCAAGAAGTCCGGCATCACCAAGATGAACGTGCGCTCCGTCCTCACCTGCCACAGCGAACACGGCGTATGCGCCCGCTGCTACGGCATGAACCTGGCCCACGGCGGCCAGGTGGATATCGGCGAAGCCGTGGGCATCATCGCAGCCCAGTCCATCGGCGAACCTGGCACCCAGCTGACCATGCGTACCTTCCACTCCGGCGGCGTGGCTTCCGCGGACGACATCACCCAGGGTCTTCCCCGCGTGGAAGAACTGTTTGAAGCTCGTAAGCCCAAGCGCGACGCCACCCTGGCGGAAATTTCCGGCACGGTGCAGATCGTGGAAAGCAAGAAGAAGCGCGAGGTCATCATCACCAGCGAAGAGGACCCCAACGAAAAGAAAACCTATCAGATCCATTACGGCGCACGCCTGAAGGTGGCTGACGGCGAAACCGTGGCTGCCGGCGCGGAACTGATCGAAGGCAGCGTGAACCCCCACGACCTGCTGCGCATTTTGGGCGTGCGGGCCGTGCAGGAATACCTGCTGAAGGAAGTTCTGTCCGCTTACTATTCTTCCGGCGTTAAGATCGCCGATAAGCACATCGAGGTTATCGTGCGTCAGATGCTGCGCAAGGTGCGCATTGAGGACGCGGGGGACACCGATCTGCTGCCCGGCGGCCTGGTGGATATTTACGAATTCGAGGAAGCCAACGAAAAGACCATCATGGAGGGCGGACGGCCCGCCATTGCCAAGCGCATCCTGCTGGGCATCACGAAGGCTTCTCTGGCTACGGATTCCTTCCTCTCCGCCGCTTCCTTCCAGGAAACCACCCGCGTGCTCACCGAAGCCGCCATCAAGGGCAAGGTGGACCCGCTGCTGGGCCTGAAAGAAAACGTTATTATCGGCAAGCTGATTCCCGCCGGTACGGGCCTGAAGCGCTACAAGAACATCGAGCTCCAGGAAACCTATTGATCATTCATCAATCCCTATTTCAGCGGACGCTTTCGGGCGTCCGCTGTTTTGGTTGCAGACAGATGGCTATTTTTTGTACTTTTTTATCAGCTAATACTATTACCTAATTAAAGCAAGACACAATCCATTTGCGAGCAGTGATATG
>JAUNMW010000215.1 GCA_030537395.1 Clostridia bacterium
TGCATCTTTTTTCGCTTTTGTTATGTCATTATGAGTTTAGAAACACACTCTAGTAAATAGAGAACAGAGTTCAGAGCGCAGAGTACAGATTAGATAGTCCATGACATGAAATCAATGAAACAGGCTGAGGTTGATTCAGCGTTGTTTTGTATGGACTGTATCATCTGTACTCTGCGCTCTGTTCTCTTTCTTTACGCTTTTAAAAGCGCCGATGGATCAGCGCTGCGTGCCGTATCATTCTTTCCGCACGATTTCCCGCACGCGCAGCACATCTCCATCCACGGAAAAGCGGATATCCATGCCCGCGTATTCCATGCCGTACACCCGCTCCGGGTCGTGCTGATAGGAGGGCCTGGGGTCCTGGGAAAGCAGGTCCAGCACCGCCTGACGGTGATTCTCGGGAATTTGGCCCAGCAGTTCGTCGCCGCACTCCACCCGCAATTGCTTTTCCCATACGCCGGAAGCGAAGCCGCCCCGGGCGTCCGGATGGCTGTCGGCGTAAGGCAGGTAGGGCTTGATATCGTATATGGGCGTGCCGTTCATCAAGTCCGCCCCGGCTACGATCAATTCCGGGCCGTTTTCGCTCTGCCAAAGAATTTCCTTCAGTTCCACGCAGGACAGCCCGATGGGATTGGGTCGGAAGGGGGATCGGGTGGCGAACACACCCATGCGGGCATTGCCCCCCAGCCGCGGCGGGCGCACGGTGGGCGACCAGGAATCCCGTTTCGCTTCGGAAAATTCCCAAATGAGCCACAAATGAGAAAAATCCTCCAGCCCCCGCAGGGCGTCGGCGTTTCGGTATTCCGGCTCGAACACGATGCGGCTCAGCACCGAGGGGGCCAGGCCGCTTTGCCGGGGAATGCCGAACTTCGCTGTAAAATCATTCTGAATGCGGGCAATGATTTTCACGTTTTTTTCCTCTTTATTCCTCCGCCGTCTGGCGCAGATATTCCGCGAATTCATTCGTCAAGCCCAGATCCCACAGCAATGTGGCGCACAGGTATTTGAGCCGGGCGTCCCTGGCCCCCACGAAGGCATTCACCGTATCCTCCAGGGAAATGCCGATTTGGGAAGGTTTCAGGGGCATGCCCGTTTTCTTCATGATGGCGCGCAGCTTGTCTTCATCGGGCAGTTCCTCATTCACGGCGGCTAAAATATCATCCCAATGATTGATGATGCGGTTCATCCGTTCCTCGTGCGCGGCGGGATCGTTCTTTTTTCCCTGCCGTTCCATTTCGATGATTTCCGGGGCGGTTTTGCCGAAAATGCGCTTGATTTGGGCTTCCCATTTTTCGGGGGTCATTTCCTGCCAGTAGGCTTCCGCCTGCTCCCGGCTGGGCTGAATGGTACGGAACTTCCGGTACATTTTCATCATCAGCGCCGTGCCAATGCCCACCTGAACGCCGTGCAGATCGTAGGGCCGGTTCCTTTCCAGCGCCATCATTTCCCACATATGGGAGAAATAATGCTCCGTGCCGGAGGCGGGCCGGGAGATTTCAGCATAAGCCATGGCGATGCCGGAAATCACCAGACCCTCGGCGATGGATTGAATGGCCTCCGGTTTCCTTTCCGGAATGCCCTCCGCCGCGTCCACCACCCTTTTCAGGGCCGCCCGCATGAGCCGGGCCACCTCCTCGCAGTAATATTCGCCGGTAACGATGTTGCTCATGCGCCATTCGCACAGGGCGATATATTTGGCGGCCATGTCTCCCAGCCCCGCCCACAGCATGCGCATGGGGGCCCGGCATAGAATATCCGGATCCAGCAGGATGCCCTTGGGGGCCCGGTTGAACAGGGTCATTTTTACATGATTGATTTCCATAGCGGAGGAATTGGAAGCGTACCCGTCCATGGACGGTGCGGTGCCGATGATGGCGCTCTTTAAGCCCATGGCGTTGCCGATCACCTTGCAAATATCGTTGATGACGCCGCTTCCCACGCCCAGCAGCAGATCGCAGGCGGGGTCAAAGTGCATCATCACGCTGCCCACTTCCCATTCCGCCGGGGCGATCTTCTGCCCCGCGCAGGGAATGACGTACAGCTTGTGATCGATCCCCGCCTCCGTCAGCAGTTCGTCCACCTGCCGTCCCGCGGCTTCATAAGTATTTTGGTCGCACACGATCAAGGGCTTTTTGCTGCCCATGGCCCGTACCATGTCCGGCGCTTTCCGGATCGCCCCCGGCCCGATTTCCAGAAAATCCATGGCGCAAACGTGCTTTTTCCCGCAGGCACACTCGTAGCCTTCGGGCCGAACCAGCTCCTGCAGGGTCATTTCATCAAAAGGACGCATTTCAATATCCTCCGTATTTCAACATCGTCATCTGATCAGCAATAAAAATCCGCTTCGCCGAAAAAGTCTTTCCATTTGGCAATCACCTCGTCGCTCCGTGCTTCAATGATCGCCATAATGTTGCGAAAAACCCGATCCGGTATTTCCGTTTGTTTTCCTGCTGGAACACATTTTCCCCGGGAAGTGATCCACACCTTTGGCGCGTTGGGCCTGGGAGCCCCCTGGGCAACATGAACGTGTACCGGCTCCAGAGGCTCATTTTCGTTGGCCCAGAAAAAGACCCAATATGAACCAATTTTAAAAATTTGCGGCATGTTCAAATCCGCCTTCCTGAGAGAACTGCAAAATCAAATGAGCGGTGCTTCTTAAAACCTCTTCATACCGCGCCAAAGCTTTTTCATCAAACCCATTTACATCTTCCCACTGATACCCCGGGATCCAGCAAACGGCATGATGAAAACAATCCTTTTCATCCGGTTTTTCCACATAAACCTTTACTTTGCCATTGTCCTTCATTTCCGAATGAACGATTTCCGTTCCATCGTCCAGGGTCATGAATGGATACATCATATTTGTGCCCCCTTTTTGCCTTCTTGCAATTCCTATTATATCCTTTTTTTGCTGATAACACAATCCCGAGTTATTTCGCTTTAAAAAGTATTGTTTGCTTTCTATGCTTCCATTCATTATAATAGATTGGAAAACAAAAGAAGCAGGTGATCCTATTCTTATCTCAAATATTCATATGTCATGGATGAGAACTGTATGTGGTCGATTGAAGAGCGATTATAGCTATTCTCCTGCCATGTACAACAACTTCCCCTGGCCCACCCCACCGACGCCCAAAAAGCGAGAATCGAGCAAACTGCCCAGGCCATCCTGGACGCCCGGGCCCTGTACCCCGATTCCTCTTTGGCCGACCTGTACGACGAATTGACCATGCCGCCGGAATTGCGCACCGCCCACCAGCAGAACGATAAGGCCGTCATGGAGGCCTACGGCCTGCCCGTCAAAGGCACCACCGAATCCTCCTGCGTGGCCCATTTGATGAAGCTGTATCAGGAATTGACAGCAGAGAAAAAAGCATAATGCTTTCTTGAAGAAAACCGCAAAATATGGGAACATTTCGTCACAAAATGTTTCGGTTTTTCCTTGCATTTTCGCTGTTTTTCGGCTACAATAATAGTAATCGTTTCCCATATTTTTCTTTGAAGGGAGAAGGATGAATTTTGCAATATTTGATTGGCGTGGATTTGGGCACCTCCGGCACGAAAACCGTATTATTTGATATTCACGGCAAGGAAATCGCTTCCGCGCTGGAAGAGTATCCCATGTATCAGCCTTATAACGGCTGGGCGGAGCAGGAACCGGACGATTGGTGGAAAGCGGCCATGAACACCATCAAGGCCGTGATCGCCAAGAGCGGGGTGGATTCCAAGGACATCGCGGGCTTGTCCCTGTCCGGACAGATGCACGGCTTGGTGCTGACGGACGAAAACGGCAATGCCCTGGGCCGGTCCATCATCTGGTGCGATAACCGCACCATCGAAAGCTGCGAGGAATTTACCCGCCTGGTGGGGGGCCGGGAACGGCTGATCCAGATTGCCGCCAACCCCGCCCTGACCGGCTTTACGGCGGGCAAGGTGCTGTGGGTGCGGGAGCATGAGCCGGAAATCTGGGCCAAGGCCCGGCATATCCAGCTGCCCAAGGATTACGTGCGCCTAAAGCTCACCGGCGAATACCATATGGATATGAGCGACGCTTCCGGCACCAATCTGCTGGACGTGCCCAATCGCTGCTGGAGCCAGGAAATCTGCGAAAAGACCGGCATTCCCATGGACATGCTGCCGCCCCTGGTGGAAAGCAGCGACGTGGCGGGCCGTATCACCGAGGAAGCCGCCCGCCTGACGGGTCTTCCCGTGGGCATGCCCGTGGCCGCCGGCGCGGGCGATAACATGGCCGCCGCCATCGGCACCGGCGTGGTGCGGGAGAGCAAGGCCTTCACCACCATCGGCACCAGCGGCGTGGTGTTCGCCCATTCCAATTCCGTACAGATCGACCCCGCGGGCCGGGTGCACACCTTCTGCGCCGCCGTGCCGGGCCAGTACATCGTCATGGGCGTGGGCCTGGCCGCGGGCATGAGCCTGAAATGGTGCCGGGACACCTTCTTCCAGTCCGAAATCGAAGTGGCCCGGGAAATGGGCACCGATTCCTATGTGCTCATGAATCAGGAGGCCGCCCGCAGCCCCATTGGGGCCAACCGGCTGATCTACCTGCCGTACCTGATGGGCGAGCGCTCCCCCATCCTGGACCCCGAAAGCCGGGGCGTGCTGTTCGGCCTTAGCGCCATGCACACGAAAAAGGACATCGTGCGCGCCGTGATGGAGGGCGTCATGTACTCTCAGTGGCATAACCTGAACGTGCTGCGGGGCATGCATGTGGCCCCCAACGCCATGCTGGCCTGCGGCGGCGGCGCGAAATCCCCCTTCTGGCGGCAGATGATGGCCGATATGTTCAATATGCCGGTTGCCACCCTGCAGAACACCGAAGGCCCCGCCCTGGGCGCGGCTATTCTGGCGGGCGTGGGCGCGGGCATCTACAAGGACGTGCCCTCCGCCTGCGAAGAAATCCTGAAGGAAAGCGAACCCCTGCTGCCTGACGCGGAACGTCACGCGGCCTATGAGCCCTACTTCGACCTGTATCAGAAAATTTATCTGGACCTCAAGAACGAATTCCATACACTGGCGCAGCTATAAAGCAGCGTGGAGTGTGGAGGGTGGAGTTTTGAAATTTCTCTGCCCGGCGCGAGTTTTTCCGGGACTGAGTAAATTTGCGCTATATAAAACTCCACACTCCACTCTTCACACTCCACACTAAAAAAATCTGGAGGTGCAACCATGAAAATCGTACCGGTTACCGACAAATCCTTCGCCCCTTATGGCCGCATCGTGGAAGGCTATGACGCAGCGGGCGTATTGAAGGCCCTCAAGGAAACCACTCCCTGCCCTGCCGATACCGTATATTTCCCCCGGCTGGATTCCCTGCACGCGGCGGAGGGCGCGGAAGAACTGGGCGAAGCGCTGTTTGGCGGCATGCCCTTCCAATTGGGCTGCTGCAACGGCCACAATACCAAGCTGAACTGCCTGGAATATCACCGGGACAGCGAATTCAACCTGGGCACGGAGGATTTTATCCTGCTGCTGGCGAAAATAGACGATATTGAGAACGACGTGCTGGACACCGCCAAGGCCAAGGCGTTCTTCGTTCCCAAGGGCGTGCTGGTGGAGGTGTACGCCACCACCCTGCACTATGCCCCCTGCCACAACGATCCCGAAAAGGGCTTCCGGGTACTGGTGGCCCTGCCCCTGAACACCAACACGGATTACCGCCCCGGCAAGGGCAAGAACGTGCTCGACAAATCCCTCTGGGCTCGGAACAAGTGGCTGCTGGCCCATCCCGAATCCGGCGAAGCCGCCCAAGGCGCTTACGTGGGCTTGACGGGCAAAAACATCGACATTGCCAAAGACGTGCCCTTTCATGCGTGAGATCTTAATTGAACTGCCTGAACAAAACAGTGGTGGGCATGAGAGTACAGAGTGCAGAGTACAGAGT
>JAUNMW010000216.1 GCA_030537395.1 Clostridia bacterium
CGCATCGCCAAAAACGTACGCCCCCGGAACATGCCGGGGGCTTTTTTTGCGCAAAAACTGTTTTTTCAGGGAATGGTTTGGAATACTTGACAAATATGCCAAATACCTGAGATAATTAAAGAGACAGAAAATCATCCTTCCTGTCAAATTTTTTCAATCTTCCAAATGGAGGGGATTTTTATGAATGATTATATCATCGCCACTTCTTCCACTGCCGATCTGCCCCGCACCTGGCTGGATGCGCACCAAATTCCTTTTATCAGCTATAATTTCACCGTAAACGGCGCGCTCCGTCAGGATGACTGCCGGGAGGAAGCCCGGGCCGCCATTTTTAAAGGCATGCGGCAGGGAGACGATCTGAAAACCTCCATGATCAATGAAACGGTTTATAAGGATTTTTTCCGGCAGCTGCTCTCAGGTGGAAAAGATGTTATATTCCTGGATATGTCCGAAAAAATGTCCGTATCCTTTCAAAACGCCGCAAAGGCAGCTGAGGCCGTTCGGAAGGAATTTCCGAACCAAAAATTTTATGTAATGGATACCCGCTGCATCTCCGGCGGCCTGGGATTGCTGGTTATGAAAATGACGGCCCGGATGGAAGCGGGCGACAGCTTTGATCAGGTGATCGCCTGGGGCGAGGAAAACAAACTGAAAATCGCGCACCGGTTTACGGTGGACGATCTGAATTATTTAAAACGGGGCGGGCGGGTATCCAACGCCTCCGCGCTGGTGGGCACCCTGCTGAACATCAAACCCGTTCTGTACGTGCCGGATGAAGGTACCCTGGACGTGGTGAAAAAGGCCCGAGGCCGGAAAGCGGCCCTGATTGCCATTCGGGACGGCATCCTGCACGATCTGAGCAAATTCGATTCCGCGGGCACCGATTTTCTGATCCTACACGCCGACTGCAAGCAGGATGCGGAATGGGTGCGGGATCAGGTGCGCTCCGCGCGGCCCGATGTGGGCGACATCACCATCGGCAGCCTGGGCGTTGTCATCGGCGCGCACACCGGACCCGGCCTGCTCACCGCGTTTTATCTGTGCGGCGGGCGTTCGCCGGATTGATGCAGCATATCATCCTTCCGTTTTACGCAGGCTGAATTGATAAAAGCGGGTGATACAATGAAGCGCGAAGAAAACAAAGTATTTATCAAAGCCGGGATCACAGCGTCCATCGTGCTGATCGTGGCTGTGGTATGCTTTTTTCTGCTGTACCGTTTTGAGGATGTAAGCGCCCTGGGTCAGGGCCTCACCGCCATTTTACAGCCTTTCATTTATGGCGGCGTGCTTACCTTCCTGCTGTCCCCCCTTTGCGGAAAGCTGGAATCGCTTTTTTTGAAGCTTTTTCATGGAAAACATGCAAAGCTGTGCGGAGGGGCGGCCATTCTGCTGTCCGTCATCATTGCTCTGCTGATCATTTCCCTCATTTGTCTGATCATTATTCCTAATACGGTCAGAAGTCTGGTCAGCCTGATGAACACGCTACCCGGGCAGATCATTGAATTCAGCCATCGGATGGAGGAAGGTATTCTTTTCGAGGACCCAGTTCTGCAAAACTGGTGGGAGGGGATCAGTACTCAGATTTCTGCCAGCATCGAAGATTTCCGGGTCAACGGCGTTATGCCCCTGGCCCAATCGCTGCTCAGCGGCACGGCATCCTATGTAACAGGCTTCCTCACGCTGCTGAAGAATCTGCTGGTGGCTGTGGTGATCACCGTTTATCTGCTGGCCTCCCGCAAGCATTTTCTGGTACAGGCCAAGCTTTTTCTGAACGGCGTATGCCCCGAAAAATGGGTGAAGCTGATCGAGGAAGAAGTCACCTACGCGGACCGGATGTTCAATGGCTTTTTCATGGGCAAGCTGCTGGACAGCGCCATTGTGGGCGTACTGTGCTTTGCCGGCTGTCTGGTCATGAAGCTTCCCTCCGTGCCCCTGATCAGCGTGATCATAGGTGTTACCAATATCATTCCTTTCTTCGGGCCGTTCATCGGGGCCATCCCCTGCAGTTTGCTGCTGCTGCTGGAGAACCCCATTCACTGCCTGATGTTTGTGATCTTTATCCTGATCCTCCAGCAGCTGGACGGCAACGTGATCGGGCCAAGGATCCTTGGAAACACCACCGGTTTGTCCGGCTTCTGGGTCACCTTCGCCATCCTGCTGTTCGGCGGCATGTGGGGCATTTCCGGCATGATCGTAGGCGTTCCCCTTTTCGCCGTGATTTACGATATCGCCCGAAAGCTGATCTACAACAGCCTGCGCAAGCGCGGCAAAACGGAAATGATCCAGGAGTACCGCTCCGTTTTCCATCCGGAGGACAGCAATGCCGGCAAGGATGCCGCAAAGGCGAAAAAACCTTTACTGGCAAAGCTTTTCAAGAAAGACAAAACCCAATAGCGTTTCGTACCTCGGCAAGCAAAACCGGCTGTCTCAGCCGGTTTTTGCTGTATAGGGAAACTTCCAGGACAGTGAGTTCCGGGGGCGCAGCGCAATAAAACAAACGTTTCTATTCCTTCCAGCTATCCATTTCCAAAGCATAGCGTTCGATGGCCTTGGCAAAGCCGCAGTTTTCATTGGTATCCGTTACATATCGGGCGGCGGCCTTGGCTTCTTCGCTGGCGTTGCCCATGGCGATGCCATATCCGGCGGCCTTCAGCATGGGAATATCGTTTCCTTCATCGCCCAGGGCCATTACCTGCTCCATGGGTACGCCCAGCAGCCTGGCCATGTCCAGGATGCCGGACCCCTTATCCACTCCGGCAGGCATGATTTCAATATTATGAATGCCGGATCGGGTCAGCAAAATGCCGTCCACCTGCTGCAAAGCCAGGCGCACGGGCTCCAGCGGAACATTATCGCACACAAAGAATTTATGCACGCTTTGCAGGACCGCCTGACGCGCGTCCGCTGTGCCGTGGAAATAGGTAAAGCCCAATTCCCGCATCCTGCTGCCTTGGGACAATTCTGAATGATGAACGATCTTGTCATCGCTGGTACAGATCATCCGATCCCCGAAAATGAAATAATCCGACCCGAAGGACAGCAGAATTTCCAGCACCCGCTGCGCGGCCTTTGTATCCATCACATGATCCGCCAATACATGCAGGTTTTCATCCGTCAGTCTGCCCCCGTTATCTCCAATGATGGGGCACCGCAGGCCGTATCCCTCCAGCAGGATATATACGTTTTCAGGAAATCGGCCGGAGGAAATCGCCACGGTAATCCCTTTTTCCTGGGCTGAATGAATGGCCCGAAGATTCCTTTCGGGGATTCTGCCGCTTCCATTCAGCAGTGTACCGTCAATATCCGTAGCGATCAGGCGAATGGGCATATGATCCATGTATTTCTCCTTGCAGAACCCGGTTCGTTCCGTTTTTTCCTCAGAATGGCGGATCAATTTCAAAATGCCGGTTATCCAAATAGGAAAGGGCCCCGCCCACATGTAGGGTCAGTTCCGTAGCGCACAGCTTTAAATTCCCGGCTTTCAGCCGCCGGTTCAAGGCCCGGTCCCCGTACTTGTCATCGCCTAAAAGGGGATGGGAAAGAAAGCTCATATGCGCCCGAATCTGATGGGTGCGGCCCGTGAGCAGCGTCACCCGCAAACGGGACAGAGTGCCGTCGAAATCCAAGGTTTCATACTGGGTGGCAATGGGCAGAGCCCCGGGCGTTTGGTGGGTCACGATGCGCACCTGCGCTTTTTCCGCGTCCTTGATCAGATAGGCGGTTTTGGTATCCGCTTTCGGCCGCATTTCGCCCCGGACCAGGCATTGATAGATTTTTTCCAGGGTCCTGTTTTTGAAGGCGTCCAGCAGAATGCTTTCGCTTTCATCATCCTTGCACAGCAGCAGCAGCCCCGTGGTCTGGGTATCCAGCCGATGGCACAGCCGGGGCGCATAATCCCCCTTTGCCCGATCCGTCATGATGCTCAGCACAGACAAACCGCCATATTCATTATCACAGCAAATGGCCCCGGCAGGCTTATTGACAAGCAGGATCCGGTCATCTTCATAGACAACGGGAATCTCCGCGTGATAGCCTGTATAAATCTGCACCAAAGCGCCCGCTTCCACTTCCGCGTCGCCTTTGACCCGCTTGCCGTTTATTTTCACATCCCGGGCCTTGAACGCGTCCCGGATCACATGCTCCGGCAGGAAAGGACAGAAGGCGAACGCGGTATACATATCTGCGCTCAAGCCTTCCGCCTGGGGCGTCACCACCGCTTCGTAAACATTCATCAGTTTACCACCGCCGAGGGCATGCCCAGCCACCGCACCGTTTGCAGGTGCAATTGTTCCAGGGCGTGGTTCATCCGGGGTGTGGGCAGCACGCACAGCATGCTTTCCATCACTTCGCGCATTTCGGAAAGGGCCGCGCCCTGCTTGGCCATCATGCGCAGATCCTCCAGCGCTTCTTCCTCGTCGTATTCCGGGCGGACGGCCCCGTGCAGTGCGCCGCGCATGGCTTCGCAGGAGGCCACTTCTTCAGGCAGCACCCCGTTCATGCCGCCCAGCATCATTTCCCGGGTCAAATGGATTTCCGCGGGCTTCATTTGGGAAAGCATATACAAAAGATGCTCCGGATCCGCCAGGCCGGGATGAAGCAGCAAAATTTCCCCCTCCGGCGTTTCCGTATAATCAAAGGTGGAGCGCAGATACCGTGCGATCATGATTTCCGTATCCGAATCCATCCTGTCCTTTTGATCGGCGTAAAAATGCGTCATGGGCACGGACGCGTGCAGAAAGCCGGAAAGATACAATAAGCTGTGCAGCGTGGCGTCAAAGGAAAAAAGCCGGGCTCGGGTAGCCATATATTCTTCGGAAAGCATCGCCTGGGTGATGGGTTCCATGAGCTCCGGGGCCAGGCACAGCCGGGCGCTTTCCTCGTCCACAATCTGCAGCGTGCACCACAGCCTGGAAATCAGCGCCTCCGCCGCGGTGATTTCGTCCCAATCGTCCAAATACGCTTCGCCGCCGCCCATGATCATGCGCTTGACCAAATCATCCTCCCGGGGCGACAGGAAGCAGGCTTCTTTGGCCGCATAATGCAGCACCATTTCCCGCAGCGTCTTCTGATCCGGAAGATGAGCGCGGCACTCCGTGGAATAATAGGAAATGCAGAATAAATCCCGCGCTTCATCTTCGCATAATTCACTGAAAATACCGGCGGCGGGGCAGCGGGACAATCTGTCCTGGCACGCCTCCAATTGCTGTTCCCGCATCACGCTCATCGTTTTATCACACCAGCGTTCTACCCGGCATGTGCTCGTTCTGAACAAAACCCGCTTCTCCCCCTTCGTTTCCGTAATCGCTCCTTGAACACATTGGGAGCGCTTTTCTTTTGCAGAGCTGTTTTCTTGTGTTTCTGCAAGCCTCTCTACAAATTATACAGGCAAATGCGGCCCTGTCAAGCCTTTTTGAATGGAATACCAAATCAGCCGTTTTGGGCCATCCGACGAAGCTCCTCCTCTGAAATGACGGGGATGCCCAGGGACTGCGCCTTGGTCAGCTTGCTGCCTGCGTTTTCCCCCGCCACCACATAATTGGTTTTCCGGCTGACGGACCCCGCCGCCGTGCCGCCGTTTTCCCGAATAAAGGCTTCCGCCTCCTGACGGGAGAAATTGGGCAGCGTACCCGTAACCACCATGGTGAGGCCCGTAAATGCGCCGCCTTCCGTTTTCGCTTCCGTTTGCGGGGCCACGCCCGCTGCTAGCAGCCGGTCGATCATCCGCTGGTTTTCCGGGAAAGAGAAAAAGTCGATCACGCTTTGGGCCACGATCTCCCCCACTTCATCAATCGCCAGCAGGGCTTCCATGGCGGCGTTCCGAACCCCCTCCAGGGTGGTAAAAGCAGCGGACAAATCCCTCGCTGTGCGCCTTCCGATATTGGGAATGCCGAT
>JAUNMW010000217.1 GCA_030537395.1 Clostridia bacterium
GTGGGCAGCAAATCCACATGGGGCCGCAAGCAGTATTGATCCCGCATCCGGTTCATGATAAACCGGTTTTCCAGCAGCGGCAAATCGAAGGTGGCCCCGTTGAAGGTGCACAGCATGGCGCTCTTTTGCATATCCTCCGCCACATGGGACAGCAGGAACATTTCTTCGTCGTAATCCCGCATCAAATATTGGCGCACGGTAAAGCCCGCTTCGTCAAAAAAGCCCACGCCCACCAGGAAGGCCACCGTGCCCGCCCCGTGGGACAGGCCCGTGGTTTCCGTATCCAGAAAGCAAATATTCTCCCTTTTGCAGTCGGGAAAATCCTTTCCCTGCATCATCGTAAGGGAGGCCCCGGAGATTTCCTCCGGCAACGTAAATTTTTCAAGCGGCACCCGGATTTCCTGGATCATGCAGTCCTGGGGCGCCGCTTTTTTGGGCGCGGCGGGCTTGGGCGCCGCCGTGGCCTTTAACTTGTCCCGCAGGGACAGCATGGGGAAAACCTCCTCCTTTCCGGGGGGCAGTCAGAGAGTGCAGAGTACAGATTATTTTGTCTTTTTCGATAGTAACTTCTTTTGACAGCTATATAAACTGTACTCTGAACTCTGTACTCTGTTCATTATTTTAAAAGATCGAAAGTTCCTCTTCCCCATCCTCGGAAACGTCCACGATGCGGACGGGGTTCACCCGGGCGCGTTCCCGGATCAATTCCTCAAAATTGCCCCCGGTAGCTTCCCAGGAAGCGACGTAGGCCTGCCATTCCTCAGTGAATTCCTCCAGGGCCATGTGGTTTTCCATGATATAGATGGCCGCCTCGACGCCCACATACCGAAAATGCCAGGGCTCAAACTTGATAGCGGTCACTTCTTCTTTGTCGGCCATGTAGCGCAGGATGAAGCCGAATTCCTGGCAATGGGCTTCCATCCATTGGGCTTCCCTGGTGTTGGCGAAGTCCTTGTTCATGCCGTCCTTTTTCGTCCATTCATAGTTCAGAATGTCCACGCCCAAGCCCGTTTGATGGTCGCTGGCCCCGGGATAGGATACCAGACCGTCGTCCCGTCCCAGCTTGTCCAGGCGGTTGTTGTACATAGTTTTCTGGGTTTTGTAGCTGCGATAGGCGCTTTTCAGGTACAGGGTCAATCCGTCCTCCTGGGCGGCGGCAAACATGGCGTTGATGGCGTCGTTCGCGGCCTGGCGCAGTTGTGGGGAGCCTGCGTCGCCGGATTTTTTGCAGGTGGTGTTCACCAGATCGGCGGGCTCATAATCGCCATCCAGCAGGTTCTGGCGGTTGGCGAGGGTGATGTACATATTAAAATCGTACAAAATCTCCGGCTCCAGGGGGTATTCCCATTCCGGCATGCCCTCTGCCTGCGCCAGCGCAAAACAGGCGCACAGCAGCGCCAGGATTAGAAAAAAGATGGTCAGCCTCTTTCTCATGTTCATTGCTCCCCTGCGTTCCCCTGCGCGGCCTGGGCCTGGCGCAGCTGGGCGATGTAGTATTCAAAGGGAATATCCAGGTCATGGATGCGTTTTGCGTGTTCCAGGCCAACATACCGGAAATGCCAGGGCTCGTACATGTACCCCGTTATTTCTTCCCACTCGGCTTTATACCGCAGGATAAATCCGAAGCGCCAGCAATTTTCCGCTGTCCACGCTCCCTCCGGCGTATCGCCGAAGCGGCTGGTCAGGGCCGTGCTGTTTTTGCAGCCCAAGTCCATGGCCAGGCCCAATTGATGCTCGTTGCACCCAGGCGGGGCGGACACCCGCAGCGCCGCCTTCTTTCCCACGGAAGCCGCCTTCCGTTCGTGAATGGAGGCCTGCTGCCCGTAGCTGCGATATCCGGAAACGGCGATCAGGGTAAACCCTTGCTCCTCCTGGGCTGCCAAAAACATGTTTTCCAGCGCTTCCGCCGCTTCCGCCCGCATCCTGGTGTTTTCTCCCCCGCCCTGCACCTTGGGCACCGTCAGATCATTGGGCACATAGGAAGCGGAAATGGAAAATTCCCGATTCACCAAAAACAGGTTCCCGCCCAGGCTCATTTCGTCCACATAGGCGTTCAGGCCCGCCTGGGTCAGGGATAAAAGCATCAGCAAAAGGCTCAATAACTTTGGTACCATAGAATCCTCCGGTGAAAAGTGGAGATTGCAGAGTTAAGAGTTGAGAGTTGAGATTGGTTACTCATGTATCAGAAACGAAAGAAAGACTGCTCATCATGAACGATAAATCATTCTATAATCTCAACTCTTAGCTCTCAACTCTTCACCCTGCATTTCACTCTCTTTTCAGGAAACGATCATGCTTCCGTACTTCGCCGCAATCTGCCCCGCGGCGTCCTGGGGCAGCATCACGGTGACCCGGCTGCCGGTATCTTCGTAAGCTTCCTCCAGCACCCGGCCCTTTTGCCGCAGCTCCGCGATGACGCCGTACTGGGCGAAGGGCACCAGCAGGGTCAATTGCTGCTCCGCTTTGCGCAGTTCCTTGGCAATGGCGGCCAGCAGCCGATCAATGCCTGCGCCGGTTTTGGCGGAAATGTGCAAGGCCCCCGGCATAATGGGCAAAATATCCTCTTCCGGCGGCACTAAATCGCACTTGTTCAGCACGTCGATCCGGGGCTGGGTGTCCGCCCCGATTTCGGCAAGCACTTCCTCCACCACCCGGTGCTGATCCGGAGTATCCGGCGACGAACCGTCGGATACGATCACCAGCAGATCGGACAGCGTCGCTTCCTCCAGGGTGGACTTGAAAGCCTCCACCAGGTCATGGGGCAGCTTGCTGATAAAGCCCACGGTGTCCACCAGCAAAAATTCTCCGCCGTCAGGCAATTCCACCCGGCGGCTCACCGCGTCCAGGGTGGCAAACAGCTTGTTTTCCGCATACACCCCGGCCCCTGTGATGGTGTTCAGCAGGGTGGATTTACCCGTGTTGGTGTACCCCACCAGCGATACGATAGGAATGGCGTTCTTTTCCCGGTTTTTCCGGCGAAGCTGGCGCTGACGCTGCAATTCGTCCAATTCCCGCTTCAGCGCCGTGATCTGCTCCCGGATGCGGCGGCGATCCATTTCCAGCTTGCTTTCGCCGGGGCCCCGGGTGCCGATGCCGCCGCCCAGACGGGACAGGATCAGGCCCTGGCCGATCAAGCGGCTGGAGCGGTATTTGAGCTGGGCCAATTGCACTTGCAGTTTGCCCTCCCCGCTTTGGGCCCGCTGGGCGAAAATATCCAGGATCAGGGTGGTGCGGTCGATCACCTTGACGCCGATGATTTCTTCCAGGTTCCGGGTCTGGGAGCCGGTGAGCTCATCGTCAAAAATCACCAGGTCCGCTTCCAGGGCTTGGGCGTCCAGCTGCAATTGCTGGGCTTTTCCGCTGCCTACGAACGTTGCGGTATCCGGCTTGGGCCGCTTCTGGAAAAAACGTCCCACCACCTGGGCCCCGGCGCTTTCCGCCAGCGCGGCCAATTCGTCCAAGGATTTTTCCGTGTCGATGCCCACCAGCATGGCCCGCTCGGGGGCGTCCAGCATATCCCCCTCGTCTCCCTGCAGCACCCGCTGCTCGGATACAAGGATTTCCTGCATCCACTGCTCCTGGGGTAGTTTTTTCAGGGGATAGATTTCAGACAGCTCCACCCCCGGCATGCCGTTTACCTTTTCCGTCAAAAACGCGGCGCTGACGCCTGTCACCCGTCCATCCTCCCCCACGCCGATGGCGCACATGCTGTCCAGCATGAGGGAGCGCAGGGCGGCGATGTCCACGTCGGACAGCCGAGCGCTGCCGCCGGGATGAGTGTGGATGCAGCGGACGAAGGACAATCTCTTGCTGTTCCGGCGCAGCCGCAGGTCCAGCAGGGGCACATTGTCGATTTCGCCCACCGTCACGTCTAGCACGTCCCCGTCCCGGCTCACATACACCGCGATTTCCCGGTTCAAAGCGCACGAATGCCGCGCAAGCTCCAATATCAGCTCGCGCGGCGCGTATTCATTCCATTCAAAGGGGCAGTCGTAGATGGCCTGGATTTCCGCCAATTGGCTATCCCGGATGCCCGTTATATTTCCATGTACTTCCGGCATGAATTCTCCTTGCGCATCCGGAAGGGCGCTTTAATCCTTGGGCGCTTCCTCCGGATGGTTTTTCAAATAATCCTCCACCGCGGCGTGGATGGCTTCCTCCGCCAGCAACGAACAGTGCATCTTTACCGGGGGCAGCCCGTCCAGGGCCTCCGCCACGGCTTTGTTGGTCAATTCCAGCGCTTCCTTCAGCGTTTTTCCCTTCACCATTTCCGTCGCCATGGACGAAGTGGCGATGGCCGCGCCGCAGCCGAAGGTCTTGAACTTCACGTCCTCAATGATCCCGTTTTCCACCTTCAAATACATACGCATGATGTCGCCGCACTTGGCGTTGCCCACCGTGCCCACCCCGTTGGCGTCCGGGATCTCGCCCACATTGCGGGGATTGGTGAAGTGATCCATTACTTTTTCGCTGTACACAGTAATATTTCCTCCTCATCGTTGATCGAATTTTAGAAATTTACAAAACAAAAGCAGGAAAGTTTGGAGTGTGAAGAGTGGAGTGTGGAGTTATATTTTGCATATACCAAGATTTGCGTTTCCGGATCGGTGGACAAATCATATAAAACTCCACTCTCCACCCTCCAAACTCCACACTTACTTATTTCTTCCCGTTGATGAAATCATCGTACATGGGACTCATGGCCCGCAGGTTTTCCACGATCTGGGGCAGCACCCGAAGCACCTCGTCCACCTCTTCTTCGGTGTTGGTGTCGGTGAGCGACAGCCGCAGGCTGCCGTGGGCCACTTCATGAGGCAGACCGATGGCCAGCAGCACATGAGAGGGGTCCAGGCTGCCGCTGGTGCAGGCGGAGCCGGAGGACCCGGCAATGCCCGCCAGGTCCAGGCGCAGAAGCAGCGCTTCACCCTCGATGTACTGGATGGACACGTTCACGTTACCGGGCAGCCGCTGCAGGGCATGGCCGTTCAGTCGGGTATAGGGGATGGTGTCCAGGATGCCGTGGATCAGCTTGTCCCGCAGATAGGTGAGCCGGATGCCGTTTTCCTCCAAATTATTCGCGGCCTTTTCCAGCGCCGCCGCCATGCCCACAATGCCGGGAACGTTTTCGGTGGTGGCCCGGCGTCCCCGCTCCTGGGCCCCGCCGTGCATGAACTGATCCACCTTGGTGCCGGTGCGGATATACAGCGCGCCCACGCCCTTAGGCCCGTGGAACTTATGGCCGGACAGGGACAGCATGTCCACATTCCAGGAATCCACGTTCACGGGAATGGCGCCCACGGCCTGCACCGCGTCGCAGTGGAAAATGATCTTGTGCTCATGGGCGATCCGGCCGATTTCGGGAATGGGCTCGATGGTGCCAATCTCGTTATTGGCCGCCATAATGGAAATCAGAATGGTCTGATTGGTAATGGCCGCTTCCACGTCCTTGGGGTTCACCAGGCCAAATTCATCCACCGGCAGATAGGTGACTTCAAAGCCCTGCTTTTCCAGCCACTGGCAGGTGTGCAGCACCGCGTGATGCTCGATCATGCTGGTGATGATGTGGTTGCCCTTGCGCCGGTTGCCGAAAGCCGCGCCTTTGATGGCCCAGTTGTCGCTTTCCGAGCCGCCGGAGGTGAAATAAATTTCCGCGGGCTTGGCCCCCAGCCACCTTGCGGCGGGCCTCCTCCAGCACCTTCCGGGCGTCCCGGCCCGTACCGTGAATGCTGGACGCGTTGCCGAAATGCTCCGCGAAGCAGGGCAGCATAGCGGCCAGCGCTTCGGGACAGATGGCGGTGGTGGCGGCGTTATCCATGTAAATGCGATCCATAATCCTGATTCCTCCAAATAATTGATTTTTGGCATCTGTTCAGTTGTTGCTTGAACGCT
>JAUNMW010000218.1 GCA_030537395.1 Clostridia bacterium
TCTCAACTCTCAACTCTTTTCCGCAGTTTCAAATTTCTATTCCAAGGCAAAAAAACGCAGCCCTCATTTGCGAAGGGCTGCGGATGAAATCAGTTGCTTTTCAGGGTAATGACCACATGCCGGTTGGGTTCTTCGCCTTCGGAATGGGTGGTCACGGCTGGATGATCCTGGAGCGCGGAGTGAAGGATGCGGCGCTCGTAGGGATTCATGGGCTCCAGGCTGACCTTGCGGCCGGTCTTCTGGGCCCGGTTGGCCATCCGGTTGGCCAGGCGCACCAGCGCTTCCTCCCGCTTGGCCCGGTAGCCTTCGGTGTCCAGGGTCACGCGGGTGTAAGCGTTCTGGCCCTTGTTCACCTGCAGGCTGGTCAGGTACTGCAGCGCGTCCAGGGTTTCGCCCCGGCGGCCGATCAGGATGCCCAGGGTGTCCCCTTCCATGTTCACGCGCACATTGCCTTCTTCGTCAGTAGCCACGGCCACGGATACGTTTACGCCCATGAGCTTGGTCAGCTCCTGCAAAAATTCCTGAGCGCGGCCGGCAGCGGTTTCCCGGTCCGCCTGCTCGGCGGGCACGATTTCCTTGACCGGAGCGGCTTCCTTGGGTTCCTTGGGCTCCTTGGGGGCTTTGGGCTCCCGGGGCTTCCGGGGCTTGGGTGCGGGCTTTTCGGCCTTTTCAGCCTGCTGCGCGTCGCCAGCTTCCTGCTTTTCAGCCGTTTCAGCCTTGGGCGCGGCTTTCTTTTCCGCTTTTTCCGGCTTTTCAGCCTTGGGGGCTTTGGGCTCCTGCTTCTTGGGCTTGGCTTCTTCGTCGTTCAGCGCGTCGGCCAGCAGAGCCTTGGCCACGTTTTCTTCGGATTCTTCTTCTTCCTTCATGGTCAGGCGCACCTTGGCGGGCCGGGAACCGAACAGGCCGAACAGGCCCTTGCTGCCTTCTTCCAGCACGTCCACGGTCACGTCGCTGATGGATACGCCCAGATGCTCCAGGCCCTGGGAAATCGCCTCTTCAATGGTACGGGCGGATACTTCGTATTCTTTCATTATTTTACAGACCCCTCTCCCGAAACGGAGTTCTCCTTCTTCTTATCCTGCGCTTCCATATATTTGGTGATCAGCACGCTCTGCAGCCACATGATCACGGTGGAGGACACCCAGTACACGGCGAAGCCCGCGTTGGAAGTCAGGCACCAGAAAACGGACAGGATGGGGAAAAAGTACTTCATGAAATTGCCCATGCCATTGGCCTGGCCGCTGGCGGAGGGCTGGTTGTTCTGTTCCTGCATCTGAGGATTGTACTTGTACTGCAGCACCTGGGTCACACCCGCCAGCACGGGCAGGATCAGCAGGCCGTTGTAATGCTGGTACAGGGTGATGGAAAACAGGTAAAAGTTCAGGCCGCTCCAGCCGGAAACGGGCTGTACCGCTTCCACGTAGGCGGGAACGTTGCCCAGGGCCGCCACGATGCTGGCCACGCTGGTCTGGTAAGCGTTGGCGCTGAAATCCAGCGCGGTTTCGGACACGGCGGCGATGCTCTGCGCAACAGCCTGGATCTGGCTTTCGCTGAGCAGGCTGTAGGCCTTCTGCCACACATCGGCGGTGAGCAGGTTCAGGGCCTGGGCGTTGGGGGCGGCGGGGGCGAACAGGGAGTCGGTCATCCAGATATTCTTGACCCACAGGAATCGTTCGGCGGCGGTGACGATTTCGCCTTCGCCAGCCAGATACTTGAAGGCCTGCATGGCCAGCTGTTCATTGGCGATGGAACGCATGGCGTAGAACATGGCGATCATCAGGGGCCAGGTGAGCAGCAGGGGAAGACAGCCGGACAGGGGATTGTACCCTTCCTTGCGCATCAGTTCCGCCTGCTTTTGCTGGAATTTCTGTTTGTCGTTGCCGTACTTGCGCTGAAGTTCGTTCAGCTTGGGCTGGATGGCGCTCATCTTGCGCATGCCCTTGCGGCTTTTGTAATCGAAGGGCAGGCAGATCAGGCGCACCAGCAGTGTAAACATGATGATGGACAGGCCGTAATTGCCGATGATGCTGTTGATGCCCACCAGCACGTTGTACATGAAATTATTGATGACACTCAAGGATTTTCGTCCCTCCTAATGATTGCGCCGGGGGCTTCCGGCACGGGATCGTATCCGCCTTTGGACCAGGGATGGCAGCGGAGCACGCGCCGCAGGGCCATCTGACCCCCCCGGGCTGCGCCGAAGCGCTGGATGGCCGTTTGGGCATACTCCGAGCAGGTGGGGATGTAGCGGCAGCGGGGCGGCGTGGCCGGGCTGATCTGCCGCCGGTAAAACCGGATCAGAAAAAGCAGGATGCGCTTCATTTCGTTTCTTCCCGATACAGGCCTTGCTTGCGGAGCAGATACTTCATTCCGGCTTCCAGCTTATGGTAGTCCGCCTGGGCGGACGCTTCCCGGGCCGTGATCACATACATGCCTTTTTTAAGGGAAGGCAATTCCAGCCGGAACGCTTCCCGCAGGCGGCGCTTGACCCGGTTCCGGGTCACCGCGTTGCCGATTTTTTTGCTCACGGCAAAGCCAGCCAGCAGCCTGGGCCCCTTCACAAAGCCCAGCGCCATTTCCCGGCAGGCGGCGCCTTTTCCCTTTTTATACACGTAGCGAAACTGGCCGTTTTTCCGCAGCCGATACTGCTTTTCCATGCTTCCTCCAGGGCTTGTGCTTGCCTGGGCCGATGCTGCCCCCTATCTCCGGCACTCCTGCATTTCAGCGCGCCGGGCGGATAAGGATAGCCGCTTCTGCGGCGTCCCCGTCCGTCAAGGGCCGATTTCTCGGCACATAGCAAACCCGCCCCACGGTTCTCTGCTCTCTGGCAAGCGGCGGGGGCGGGCTAAGCCATGCAAGAAAGACAAGGGGCCCGACGGATCAGACCGTCAGCTCCTTGCGGCCACGATTGCGGCGGCGGGCAAGCACCCGGCGGCCGTTCTTGGTGCTCATGCGGGCACGGAAGCCGTGAACCTTATTGCGCTGGCGCTTCTTGGGCTGATAAGTACGTTTCATGACGGCAACAACTCCTTCTAAATTCCAAATGCCGTAGGCATTTTATCTGGCGCGTTGTGATCGATTACACCACAAAACAGCCATTATAGTATATCCATCGGCGGGCTTGATGTCAAGTGATTTTCCAAATTTTTTACGCTTCCCCTCCGGCATCCATTGGGCCGGAATCAATGCCATTGGGAACTTTTTCACTGATTGGCAAAATCGTTCCGCATGGCGCGCAGGGAATCCAATTGCTGGGCCAGGGCGATGTCGGCGTTTTCCATCATCTGGTGCACCGCGCCATGCACCCGGGCGGAATACTCATCGCATTCCCGATGGGCGTTTTCCAGCATTTCCTGGGCTTCCGCCTGGGCCCGGGCGATGATTTCGCTGTCGGCCACCATCTGCTGGGCCTGGGCCTGGGCGTTGGCGATCATGGCGTTGGCCTGGTTCTGGGCGTCGGCCACCATGGCGTTGGCCTGGTCGGTGGCGGAGCGCAGGGTGTCGTTGGCCTGGTTCTGGGCGTTGGTGGTCATGATCTGGGCCTGGTTCCGGGCGTTGTCAACGGTTTCCTGAGCCTCCCGGCTGGCCTTCTGGGTGGTTTCGGAAGCGATGCGGTTGCTTTCGTTCAGGATGGTTTCTTCCTGCTCGATAATAGCCTTGGCCTTCTGCAAATCGGCGGGAATGCTTTCCTCCAGGCGGCGCATCAGGCTGGCAAATTCCTCTTTTTCCAGCATGATCCGCTTGTACAGGGGAATGGTTTTGGCTTCGGTGATCATCAGTTCCATCCGGTCCAGCAATTCAAAGGTCATCAGGCGGTTGTTGTTAGAAGCCATGTTCAGCCCTCCTTATTCATCTCAGGTATACGTTCAAAAGCGGCCAGAATATCCGGCAGCACTTGTTCCGGCACATAAGGGGCCAGATCCGCCCCAAAGGAAGCCAGCTGGCGCACCATGCTGGCGCTGATCTCGTTGGTTTCGGGGGACGCGGGCAGGAAAACCGTTTCCAGTCCGGGGTTCAATTGGCCGTTGATGCGGGCCATGGCGGTTTCGCTTTCCAGATCGGCCACGCCCCGCACTCCGCGCACCACCACGGAAATGCCCATCTCCTTCGTGCACCGGGCCAGCAGCCCGCCGTAGGAAATCACCCGCACATTGGGAATAGCCCGGCAGGCCTTTTCCAGCATTTCCACCCGCTTGGGTACGGGAAAGCAGCCCTGCTTTTCGGGATTGTGCAGCACGCCCACCACCACTTCATCAAACATCCTGGCGGCGCGGCGGATAATATCCATATGGCCCCGGGTCACGGGATCGAAGCTGCCGGGGTACAGGCAGCGGGAATTGCCCATCAGCCATCCTCCCCTTCTGTTTTATAAAAGCTCAGGCCCGCCACGCCGTATTCCCGGCGGTCGATCAGCGTCAGCGGCGGCTGCGCTTTCGGGGGCGTTTCTTTGCTGTGCTCCACGATCACCTTGCCGCCCTGCCGCAGAAGATTCATTTCCATGATGGCGGCGCAGATGGGGGCCGTGTCCATCCGGTAGGGGGGATCCAGAAAGATCAAATCAAAAGCGTCCCCCTGCTTTTGCAAAGCGGCCAGGGCCGCGGTATCCTTCATGCGAAGCAGCCTGGCCCGATCCCTGCAATTCAGGGTGTCGATGTTTTCCTGGATGCACTGGCAGGCCTTGGCGCTCAGGTCCACGATCACGGCGCTTTCCGCCCCCCGGCTCAGGGCTTCCAGGGCCAGGGCCCCGCTGCCTCCGTACAGGTCCAGCACCCGGGCTCCCGGCAAATCGTTCAGCAGGATGGAAAACAGCGCTTCCTTCACCCGGTCGGCGGTAGGGCGGGTGTCCATGCCCTCGGGAGCCTTCAGCTTCCGGGAACGCATTTCTCCGGCAATGATGCGCATATCAAATCAGCTCGTTCTTCTTGGGTATGCGGGCCTGCCGGGCCTTGATGGCCTTCCTCTGCCGCCGCTGCACCCGTTTGTTGCTGCTGGAAATATCCCCATGCACCATAGCCCGGGACCGGGGGCCCGTCATGTAGCCCAGGGGGAAGCCCACCAGGGGCAGGCACGCCAGCAGGGGGCTCAGCCGGTCCACCAGCAGCAGCGCGTCCTTATTATCAGCAGTGGCTATGTTGACAAAGGGGAAGGTGAGCACCCGGCCGATGACGTGCAGGATGTCCAGGGAGGTCACGCTGATATTCTGCTGATAATAGGCCAGAGGCGCGGAAATTTCCGTCTGGTTGCCAAAGCCCGCCACCCATTTGGGCAGCGACTGCAGCGCATACGTCTGCTTCACCGCCGTCAGCGCATGGGGCAGGCACAGCGCAAACACCGGCAGCGCGGCCCACAGGGCGATCATGACGCCCTTCAGGGGATGATAGCACCGTTCTTTTTCTTTTTCATCCACGGGCTTGCCCGCTTCCTTGCGGCCCAAAGCGATTTCGCCGTAGGCCACCTCGGTTTCGCCAAGCCTTGCCCCGTCCATATACACGATGGCGGCGCACACCAGCACCATCAGCACGTTCATCAGCACCCTAAGAAAGCTGTTGCCAAACTGCAGCGCGCTTCCCACCACCAGGAACAGGAACGCGAACATAAAGAAATATGCCACCAGCCGCAGGCTGCGCTTCAGGGCAGCGCCATCCAGCCGATTCCCCTTCAAATACGGCTTGTATACCAATGCCCGTTTGTTCTTTGCTTTCTTAGCCTTCTCTTTGTCTTGCATATGCTTCCCCCACGGGGCCGTTTGGCCCAATGCTTATTGATTTTGCGATATTGTCAAACTAAGTATTCCTGAAACGCTTTAGCAGTGAGAGAGTTGAGAGTTAAGAGTTGAGGGTTGTATAGTCCTTTGCCTGTATATGTAATT
>JAUNMW010000219.1 GCA_030537395.1 Clostridia bacterium
GTGAAACCCCGGCGTAACCCCTTAGTTGATACTAACTACGTAACTTAAAGGGCCCTATAAAGAATATCGATAGGAGGAAGCTTATCATGTACCAAATTGATCTAAGAAGTGTTCAGCCCAAGAAAGTCTATTCTCTGGGAGAAAAGTTTTCCGGGAAAAATCCTGCCGGAAAAGAAATCGGCTTTACCAATTATTACATGACCGTGGATGGCAGTCCCTTCTTCGGCATCAGCGGGGAAATGCACTTTGCCCGAGTGGCCCCGGATCAATGGGAGGACGCTGTGGTGAAAATGAAGTGCGGCGGCATAAACATCATTTCCACCTATGTGTTCTGGAATGTGCACGAGGAAGAAGAAGGTGTTTTCCGGTTTGACGGCTGCCGGAATCTGCGGGGTTTTTTGGAGGTATGCGAAAAGCACGGCATGATGGTGATCATGCGTATCGGGCCCTTCGATCACGGGGAAATGCGCAACGGGGGCCTGCCGGACTGGCTGTACGGCAAGCCCTACGACGTGCGGGACAATAATCCCGGCTTCCTGGAAGCTACCAGAAAGCTGTTCCGGCAATTGCACAAGCAAATGGACGGCCATTATTTCAGCCAGGGCGGCTGCATCGTGGGCACTCAGATCGAAAATGAATATCAGCATTCCAGCGCGCCCTGGGAAATGACCACCGGCGTTTCCAATGAATGGGTGAACGGCGGTTCCTCGGGGCTGGATTATATGCTGGCGCTGAAAAAAATCATGGTGGAGGAGGGCATCGTGACCCCCTTCTACACCGCCACGGCCTGGGGCGGGGCGGTGACGCCTGTGGAGGAAGCGCTGCCTCTGTGGGGCGGGTATTCCTATCAGCCCTGGCTGTTTTACCGGGGCGGCGGGGAGCATCCCGCCACGCCGGAATACATTTACCGGGACAATCACAACAGCGCCGTCACCAAAGAATACAATTTCGAGCCCTCCTACGATCCGGAAACCCGGCCCTATGCCTGCTGCGAAATGATGGGCGGCATGATGTGCAGCTACAAGTACCGGTTCCAATTGGATATGCGGGCTATCGATGCTTTGGCGAACACCAAACTGGGCAGCGGCTGCAATCTGCTGGGGTATTACATGTATAAGGGCGGCGTGAATCCCACCGGGCTGCGTACTCCGTTCCTGGGCGAAAGCCAGGTGAGCAAGCGGAATTATGATTATCAGGCCGCCGTTGGCGCTTACGGCCAGATCCGGGAAAGCTATGGCAGGCTCCGGGCCATTCATTCCTTCTGCAAGCTGTTTTCCGGCTTTTTAGAGGAAACCAAGGCCGTGCTGCCGGAACATTTGAAGGATTTGCAGCCCGACGACCTGCGCCCCCTGCGCTTTTCCGTCCGTGTCAAGGACGGCAGCGGCTTCCTGTTCGTGAACAATTTCCAGGATCATATCGTCCTGGCGGATCGGAAAAACGAGGAAGTGACCCTGCAACTTCCGGATGGGGATATTACCTTCCGTTTCGATCTGGCGGCGGGGGAAAATGCCATTCTTCCCTTCAATATCCCGCTGGGGGAAGAAAAGCTCAATTGGGCTACCGCCCAGCCTATGGAGCGGGTGGAAAACACCTGGTTTTTCCTGGCCCCGGACGGCATGAAGCCCGTGTACAGCGTCAATGGTAAAATCATTGAAGCCAAAGTGGGCGAGGCGTTTACCGTCGGCGCCGAGACCATTATGACCCTCAGCCGGAAGGACAGCCTGGGCTTCCAGAAGATCGTGATGGGAGAGCGGGAAACCGCTTGGCTGTGCGATCAGCCCTTGCTGTGGGATGGAAAACGGCTGGCTGTGGAATCCGAGGGCGGAAAGGCCGAAATTGATGCCTATCCGGCGGATGCGCTTGCCGTACCGGTGGGAAAAGAAACGCTGAAAAAGGGTGTTTTCCGGGGTTATCAGCTGGATAAGCCCATAACGGTCTGTCCTGCCGCGTTCCATCCGGTAGGGGTGGGCCGCTGGACGGTGGACGCGCCGGCGCAGGGCTTGACGGGCCACAAGCGGGCCATGCTGCGCCTCAATTATCGGGGCGATATCGGCCATGTGTTCCTGAATGGGCAATTGATCGAGGACCAGATGGCCAACGGAGCCCCTTGGGAAATCCGCCTGGACCCCTACGCCGAGGAAATGAAGAAAGAGCCCTTGACGGTGTATATCACGCCCGTGAAAACCAACGTGGTGGTGGATACCTCCGCCATGGCGGGCCTGCACGAACGGGCGGATATTCAGGAGGCCGCGCTGCTGAGCGCCCAATGGGCCTTTGTGGATGAGGATGAGATTCCGTTTCATGAGAGCCGGTAACAGAAGATAAGCACAGCTCTGCAAATTGAGATTTGTAGGGGAAGACGATTCGAGAGCTGCTCGCTCTCGAGCTCTTCGGCAGGGGCCTGAGGCCCCTGCACCCACTCCACGCGAAAATACGCGACGGATAAAACCAGGCAACTTCCGCGTGCTGCGCTGGGGACGGAATATAGCAAGCTTTCGGGCACAATGAAAATAAGCGAAAATGCCCGGGGAAAAGCCGCTGCCAAACTGTTTGGTTCTTGCCAACTTGACTGATAGGCGGCCTTTCCCCTGGCATTTTCGCTTATTTTCACCGGATGCAAAGCATCCGGCCTGGCGGCTTTTAGCCGCCGTGCCCGAAAGCGACATGAGCGTAGCAATCCTCGATGTCCGTCCTAAACGCAACAGCGGGAGCCAAGCTTTCTCGTCTCATCAAGTTAATTCCGCTATTGCGGGTCCAGGGTACTCAGTACCCTGGTAGGGTGCGGGGCAAAGCCCCGCCGTATCCCATCTCGACAAATTCCAGTTTTTCGGGTTGATGAGCTTATTCTTCCAGTTATGAAATAAAAAAGCAATTTTCAGCAATGAATCAGCAGGATTCAGGCTTGAAGATTGCTTTCTTTCTATGTTATTATAATAACGAATAAAGACACAATTCAGCAAAGGGGAGAGGAAAATGCGCCCTGCTGAACCGCTGATCACGCCCGAGTCCAGCTATTACAATTATGAGCCCAGCAAAACGGCCCGGGATTACTGGCTGTATCCTCTCTGCGCGGGGGATTTCACCTATCAGCCGGGGTATCATCTGGAACGGGCTTCCTATGATAGCTGGCTGCTGGAAGTGATCCTTTCCGGCAGTGCGGAAATAGAAACGGAAGGAAGAAGCTTTCAGGCGCGGGCGGGAGACGCCGTGCTGCTGGACTGCCATAAGCCCCATGGCTATCAGTCGGCGGAAGGCTGGCGGGCGCTGTGGGTGCATTTTGACGGATTATCCGCCCGGGGTTATGCCGACATGATCGCCCGACGCGGGCCGGTGCTCGATCATCCGGGAACAGGGGAAGCAAGACAGTGTATTCAAAGGCTTTATGAAATGCTGGCAGACCCCTCTCCAGATAAGGAAACAGAAATGACGCTGCTGCTGACCCAAGCATTGACAGCACTGTGCAGGCCGATGGAGCAGGAAAAACAGGACAGCCGGCAAACGGCGCTGAATGCCATCATCGCCCAATTGAACCAGCATCCGGGACGGGAACCCTCCATTTCCGAAATGGCCCGGCAGGCGTCCATGAGCGAATACCATTTTATCCGGGTATTCTCTCAAATCATCGGAGTCACGCCCCGGCAGTACATCATCGCCTCCCGCATGAGCCACGCCCGGTATCTGCTGGCCCATACGGATTGGACGGTTTCGGCCATTGCCGCGCAGGTTGGGTATGCTTCGGAAAGCATGTTCTGCCTCACTTTTAAGAAAACTCAGGGCTTGACGCCCACGGCCTATCGAACAGGACGGGAGGAAAAAACATGAAAACGCTGCAGAAAAATTGGGTGTTTGCCGCGGGGGAAACCGCCGATTGCCTGAAAGATGGATCCCCTGTCACCGTACCACACACCTGGAATGTAGAGGAAGGTTTACAGAGCTATGTGGGCAAGGGCTGGTATCGCACGAAAGTGCAGCATGATCCTTCTTATGAGCGGCTATTCCTTCGTTTCCGCGGCGCGTACCGGGACGCGGCGGTGTATGCAGGGGATAGACTGATTGGAAAGCATGAGGGCAGCGGCTATACGCCCTTTGAAATGGAAATTACGCCGTTTTTGAATCCGGAGGGGGATACGGAAATCACCGTTTCCGTGGACAACAGCTTTTCTGAAAACGCCCTGCCTTACAGCCGCAGCTTCGATTGGGCCAACGACGGGGGCTTGTACCGGCCTGTAGAATGCATCCGAACCGGGAAAACGCGGATTGAGGACGTTCAGCTTCAAGCGCAGCCGGTGATTTTACCTAATGGGAAAAGGCAGAATGAGGGTCCGGCTGTTTTCGGCTTTCGGGTGACGCTGGATGGGGCCGGTCCGGGGGATCAGGTGCAGTGGGCGCTGTATCCTGGCGCGGAGGATAGCATGATCCCCCTGGCGGACGTGCCGCTGCTCTCCGGCGTTTTAAAAAATGGGGAAGCGCTGGAGCCCCAAGTATTGCCGAAGGTTTCTTATTGGCATTTTGACCGGCCCGCTCTGTATACCCTGCGGCTTACCGTGCTGACGGACGGAGAAACCGTATCGGATGAACGGGAGATCGTGTTCGGCTTCCGGGAATTGAAGCTTCAGGGAGAAAAATGGTATTTGAACGGTGAAGCGGTGCGCCTGCCCGGCATGGAATGGATGCCGGGGTCCGATCCGGATATCGGCGCGGCGGAAAGCCGGGAAGATATACAGAAAATGCTGAAATTGCTGAAGGAAAGCAACAGCGTGCTCACCCGGTTCCATTGGCAGCAGGACGACGACGTATTCGATTGGTGCGACCGTCACGGGCTGCTGGTGCAGGAGGAAATTCCCTTCTGGGGCAAGCAGCCGGAGGGTGACCCGGAGGAATTGTGGCCTGTTGTGCGACAGCAATTGGAAGAAATGATCAGTGCTCACCGGCATCACCCCTCCATCGTTGCTTGGGGCGTAGGCAACGAATTGTCCGCCCAGCGGGAGAACGTGCGGAAGTATATCCGAAAAGCGGTTGCCTATGCCAAGGAATTGGATGAAAGCCGGATGGTGAATTACGTCACCAACACCGCCTGGCAGGGGCCCTTTCAGGACGGGGCCATGGACGGGGAAGCGCTTTGCATCAACGATTACATCGGCACTTGGCACCAGGGCCTGGAGCAGGAAAGCGCCTGGCGGGAGCTATTGGAGGATCACCCGGGCCGGGCATTCATTCCTTCCGAATTTGGCCTGTGCGAACCAGCCTTTGCAGGAGGCGATCCCGCCCGGGAAAAAATCTTTCTGGAGAAAACGGCTTCCTATCGCCCCAAGGAGCAAATCGTGGGCACGGTGTACTTCTGCCTGAACGATTACCGCACCCACATGGGCGAGGAAGGAGAAGGAAAGCTCCGGCGGCGGGTGCACGGCTCGGCGGATTGGAAGGGGAGCCCCAAGCCTTCCTACTTTACCGTGCAGCGGGAACATGCGCCGCTGATCGTGGAGCGGACTGAGAAAGGAATCCGCTTCACCTGCCGGAACGATCTGCCCCGGTACGCTGTGCAGGGATATTATGCAATGATTGGAAATGAACGGGTGGCTTTGCCCGATTTGCAGCCGGGGGAAAGCTATGAATGGACAGGCAAAACAGTGAACGAAAAGATAACGATATACAGGTCTAACGGAGATTTTATGTTAACCCTGTGATGATAGGAAGGATGATGGTGAAATGAAGCATCAAATGGGTCAGGCGGAAATTTGGCAGGAAACGGTAATGATCCCCACTTATGGGATCGGTCAGGCGGATAAGAAC
>JAUNMW010000012.1:0-10647 GCA_030537395.1 Clostridia bacterium
AGTCATGACCAGCAAAAACCTGATCACCGCCCATGTGGGCACGGATCTGGAACATGCCCAGGCGATCCTGGCCGAACACCGCATTGAAAAGCTGCCCTTGGTGGACGACGAAGGCAACCTTCGCGGCCTGATCACCATCAAGGATATCGAAAAAGCCACCAAATATCCCAACAGCGCCAAGGACGCCCACGGCCGTCTGCTCTGCGCCGCCGCGGTGGGCGTCAGCCATGATGTGATGGACAGGATCGCCGCCCTGGTAAACGCCAAGGTGGACGTGATCTCCATCGACACCGCCCACGGCCACAGCCTGGGGGTTCTGAAAACCATCGAAAAGATCCGCGCAAATTACCCGGACATCCAGCTTTTTGCCGGCAATGTGGCCACCGCCGCCGCCACCCATGACCTGATCGCCGCCGGCGTGGACTGCGTAAAAGTGGGCATCGGCCCCGGCTCCATCTGCACCACCCGCGTGGTGGCGGGCATCGGCGTGCCCCAGATCACCGCTGTGGCCGACTGCGCCGAAGAAGCCGATAAATATAACATCCCCGTCATTTCCGACGGCGGCATCAAGTATTCCGGCGATATCGCCAAGGCCATTGCCGCGGGCGCAAAAGCCGTCATGCTGGGCAGCCTGTTCGCCGGCACGGAGGAAAGCCCCGGAGAAATGGAGATTTATCAGGGCCGTTCCTTCAAAACTTACCGCGGCATGGGTTCCCTGGCCGCCATGGCCAACGGCAGCAAGGACCGTTATTTCCAGGAAGACGCCAAAAAGCTGGTGCCTGAAGGCGTGGAAGGCCGCGTTCCCTACAAGGGCGCGCTGTCCGATACCGTGTTCCAGCTGATGGGCGGTCTGCGGGCCTCCATGGGCTACTGCGGCACGCCCACCATTGATGATCTTCGCCGGGAGGGGGAATTCATTAGAATCACCGGCGCCGGATTGACCGAAAGCCATCCCCACGACATTTATATCACCAAAGAAGCCCCCAACTATTCCAGAATGGATCATTAACAAACCCCTTTTCAATCCCGCTGCAGCTTCAAATAATGGCTGCGGCGGGATACTTTCGTTTTCATGCCGATTGCTTCATCCGATATCCGGCATGGATGCGACGAAGAAATATTTTGAATCCACGGGGAGGAAAACCCATGCCGTCGAGGCGCAGTCAGGGAATGCTGAAATTGATCCGAACGCATAAAAAATTTGCAAGCAGAATCGGCAATGATTTACTTTTGAGAATTGAACCACCCGTTCAGGCAGTGGCTCATCTTCATATGGAAGGTACAAGCGCGAAGCTGATCAGCGGCCTTCCTTTTCCCGCCCTGATGGTTTGCCCGGGCAAAGCGGCAGCCGATGACGCTGTGATCCTCCATATGCATGGCGGTGCTTATGTGTCCGGCGGATTGCTGCAGTGCCGCGCTTTGATTGCTCCGATATGTTCTTCGTCCGGCCTGCGGGCTTTCACGTTTTCTTATCATCTGGCCCCCGAATATACGTATCCCGCTCAATTGGAGGATGCTTGGACGGCCTATCAATTTCTGAAAGAGCAAGGATACTCCGCAAAGAAAATCGCGCTTGTGGGGGAAAGCGCCGGAGGAAACCTTGCTCTGGCTTTGGCGCTTCGTATTCGGGAAATGGGGGAAGAAATGCCCGGCGCCATCGCGCTCCTATCGCCTTGGGTGGACTTGAAGCAGACCGGAGACAGCTATAAATCATTGAAAGATGTGGATGCGACGCTGGACGCGGAAGAATTGATGAAAAATGCTGTCGCTTTCGCAGGAGCTGATTACATGCTCGATGATGCACGTATTTCTCCCGTATACGCTGACTTTTCCGGGTTTCCTCCAGTGCAGATTCATTGCGGCACGCATGAAATCCTGCTCAGCGACGCTGAGCTTTTAGAACATCAAATGCTGCGCTGTGGAGTAAAGGTGCAGCTTTTTCGGTGGGCTGGCATGTGCCATGTTTTTCAAGCGTTTGGTTTTGAGGAAAGCAAAGCGTCCAATCAGCAGATCGGATTGTTTTTGAAATCCCGTTTGCTTGGGGAAGGAGAAAAGAGATGCAGCAGGAAATATCTTGCGGAGCGGTAGTTTTCACAAATTTCGGCAATGAGCGCCGATTTGTGATCATCCGTGGAAAAAAAGGATTTTACGGTTTCCCGAAAGGCCATATGGAAGCCGGGGAAACGGAAAAAGAAACGGCCCTGCGGGAAATATGGGAAGAAACCGGGCTCCATGTGCAAATCATCGATGGTTTCCGCACAGAGGATGAACATCCGTTGATCCGGGAAGGGAAGCCGGATACGATGAAAAGAATCATCTATTTTACCGCGGTTTACAACGATCAGGAGCCCCGGGCGCAAGAGAGCGAAATCAGCGAAATCCGGCTTTGGACATACCATGAGGCTATGGAAGCCTTTCAGTTTGAAAGCAGCAAGCGGATATTGAATGAAGCTGCAGCATTTCTGAATGAGACAATGAGTCCGGGAGCAATCAAACAGTTGAAATAATGGAGAAAATTTGAAAAGAACCCATGTTAAGCCTGTGTTCATGCTTGCAATTCTTTTATTCCTATGGTATTATATAGGATAGTGCTTTGTGCTTTGCACGAAGTACAACCACGCCGAAGGGCGAATATGGAGGGTGTTCCTAATGGGCTACACGGTAGAAAAAATCTCTGGCAATCAAGTAAAAATCGCTTTTGAAATTGCTTCCGAAAAATTTGACGAAGCGGTTCAGAAGGCTTACCTGAAGGTGCGCGGACGGGTGAACGTGCCCGGCTTCCGCAAGGGCAAGGCTCCCCGCAAGCTGATTGAAAGCATGTATGGCGAGAGCGTGTTTTATGATGATGCGTTCGATATTCTTTTTCCCGACGAATACGAAGCTGCCGTAAAAGAAAATGACCTGAAAGTGGTGGATCGGCCCGAAGTGGACGAAGTGAAGCAGATCGGCGTCGGCAAAGATTTGCAGTTTTCCATCAAAGTGTTCGTGCGTCCCGACGTGGAACTGGGCGATTACAAGGGCCTGAAAGCCACCAAGTACGTGCATAAGGTAACCGACGAAGAAATCGACAGCCGCATCAATCAGGACGTTGAAAAAGCTACCACCATGGCGGATGTGACGGACCGCGCTGTAGAAAATGGCGATACTGTGAATTTGAACTATGCCGGTACGGTGGACGGCGTTGCTTTCGAGGGCGGCACTGCTGAAAATCAAACGCTGGAAATCGGTTCCGGCCATTTCATTCCGGGCTTTGAAGAACAGATGATCGGTATGAACATCGGCGAGGAAAAGGATCTTCAGGTGAAATTCCCCGATGAATATCACGCTGAAAACCTGAAGGGCAAGGACGCCGTATTCCATGTGAAGGTAAACGGTATCCAGGCAAAGGTTGTTCCTGCTTTGGACGATGATTTTGCCGCGGATGTAAGCGAATATGATTCCTTCGATGAATACAAAAAGAACATCGTGAAAGAACTGACGGAACGCGCTCAGAAGAACGCGGATGTGCAGCTGGAAAATGATCTGGTTCAGCAGGCAGTGGATGCTTCCGACTGCGACATTCCCGATGCTATGATCGACGACGAAATCGAAATCATGCTGCGGGAAATGAAGCTGCGCATGATGTATCAGGGGCTGCGGTTTGAAGACTACATCAAGTATACCGGCCAGACCGAGGATCAGGTAAAGGAAATGTACCGCCCCGAAGCCAAGAACCGGGTAAAGATGCAGCTGGTTCTGGAAGCCATGGTGAAGGCTGAAAACGTGGAAGTTTCCGAAGAAGACGTGGAAAAGGCCACTGCTGAAGAAGCGGAACGGTCCGGCCGTGACGTGGAAGAATTCAAGAAATCCCTGAATGACCGTCAGAAGGAATACCTGAAAGAAAATGCTGCCATCCGCAAGGTGGTGGATCTGATCGTTGCCAGCGCTCAGGTGGAAGAAAAAGAAGAAAGCGAACGCATTGATGCTTCCGAAACCATCAAAGCCGTGGAAGAAGCTGCTGAAGCCGCCGGCCTGGACGAAGATAAAGAATAATCATAAAGAATCCGTCATATCATATGAATGGTATGGAAGGAGGATAGGCGAATGTCTTTGATCCCTTATGTGGTGGAACAAACGGTACATGGTGAAAGATCGTATGATATATATTCCAGGCTGTTGAAGGACCGGGTGGTTTTTCTGGGAAGCGCGATTGACGATCAGGTAGCAAACGCGATTGTGGCGCAGCTGCTTTTCCTGGAAACTGACAACCCCGACGCTGATATCAACCTGTATATCAACAGTCCCGGCGGTTCCGTAACCGCCGGTATGGCGATCTACGATACCATGAACTATATCAAATGCCCAGTGCGTACTGTTTGCATTGGCATGGCAGCTTCCATGGGCGCATTCCTGCTGATGGCGGGCGAAAAAGGCAAGCGCCTTGCCCTGCCGAACAGCGAAGTGATGATTCATCAGCCCTCTGGCGGCGCTTCCGGCCAGGCGACGGATGTGACCATTCATGCGGAATGGCTGCTGCGCACAAAAAACAAGATGAACGGTTTGATGGCGCAGATGACTGGCCAGCCTCTGGACAAGATCGCGCACGACGTTGAACGCGACTATTTCATGACTGCCCAGGAAGCGCTTGAATACGGCATCATCGATGAAATCTATCAGCCCCGTCAAAAATAAGGAATAATTTAGGCAGCCGATTTAAGCCGCTGCTCATCGCGCGGATTGAATTCCGATACGGCGGGCAGCGGCTGAAGGCTATAAAGAGGTAAAAATGGCGAAAGATGATATGACTTCCCGGAAACTGCGTTGCTCCTTTTGCGGTAAAACCCAGGATCAAGTGCGCCGAATCATTGCCGGCCCGGGAGCATATATCTGCAATGAATGCATTGCGCTATGTCAGGAAATTGTGGCGGACGATATGGATATGATGTCTTCCGCTCCTGGCTTGAATGAAATTCCTACCCCTTCCGAAATGAAAGAGGTGCTGGATGAATACGTCATTGGCCAGGAAAAAGCCAAGAGAACGCTCTGCGTTGCCGTATATAATCATTATAAACGGATCGGGGCGCCGGTTAAAAAGGATGGGGTAGAGCTTCAAAAATCCAATATCCTGATGATCGGTCCCACCGGCTGCGGAAAAACATATCTCGCTCAATCCCTTGCTCGGATTTTGAATGTTCCCTTTGCGATCGTAGACGCCACCGCCCTTACGGAGGCGGGCTATGTGGGTGAAGATGTTGAAAACATTCTGCTTCGGCTGATTCAGGCTGCCGGAAACGATATTCAGGCGGCTCAGCGCGGTATCATTTACATTGATGAAATCGACAAGATCGCCAGGAAGGGAGAAAACGTTTCTATCACCCGTGATGTCAGCGGCGAAGGCGTGCAGCAGGCCCTGCTGAAAATCCTGGAAGGAACGCTTGCTAATGTGCCTCCCCAGGGAGGCAGAAAGCATCCGCATCAGGAATGCCTGCAAATTGATACCACCAATATTCTGTTCATTTGTGGAGGCGCTTTTGATGGCCTGTCCCGCATCATTGAACAGCGCATCGGAAAAAAGGCGCTAGGCTTTGGGGCAGATCCGAAGGGCAAGAAGCAGCAGAATGTGGGGGAAATCCTGCGGGAAATGCGGCCGGAGGATTTGCTGAAATTCGGTTTGATACCTGAATTTGTAGGCCGTCTTCCCGTCAGCGTTACGCTTGACGCGCTGGATGAAGAAGCGCTGGTTCGCATTTTGAAAGAGCCCCGGAATGCGCTTGTGAAGCAATATCAGAAATTGGTGGATTTGGATGGCGTTGAGCTCGTGTTTGAAGACGACGCACTGAAAACCATTGCTGCTAAAGCCATCGAACGCAAAAGCGGAGCCCGTGGATTGCGCGCCATCATTGAAGACGCATTGCTGGATACGCTGTTTGAGATTCCCGGCAGGAAAGATGTTCGCAAGTGCATCATCACCAAAGATGTGATTGAGAATGGTACCAAGCCTACGCTGGAATTAGGCGAAGCACCCAAGATCTCTCATCGTACACGACGCGCTAAAGTGCTGCCGGATGAACCCACCGCCAGTTGAATGATGTATGCCCGAAGTTCATACTTCGGGTATTTCTTTAGGGGAAATGTATATGGAGCAAAAGAAATTTTTGACTGTAATGGCTGTATTGGATGAAGAAACGCAGCTTTTGATGCATGGACTTCAGCAGCGCATTATTACTTCCGGAATGCTTGGGACACAAACGATGAATATTCCTTTCCATATTACGCTTGGCAGCTATTCCCCGGAATGTGAGAAAGCGTTGGTTTCAAGGATTGCGGAAATATCAGCGGACACAAAAGAAATCACGCTTTCATTTCCGCGTCTTCATACATTCGGACATACGGTTCTCTTTGCCGAACCAGCTGAAAACAGCGATTTGAATCATCTGCATTTGTTTTTTGACAGCAATTATGGAAACGGGTTTCCTTGGGTTCCCCATGCCACATTATTTTGCGGGCAAAACGATGAAGTGATCAAAGCTTTCTCATTGATCGAAAAACAGTTTCAGGCCTTTCAGGCAAAGATCACAGCCATCGAATTGGGACGTTTCTTCCCAGCGGAGTTTGTTTGCCGATATGATCTGAAAAAACACTGAAAAAAAACATGGCCGCAAATCAGCAGCCATGTTCATTTTATTAAATAGTTAAGCAGCGTCAGCCTGTTCGGGTTCTTCGGTTTCTACCTCGGCGGGAGCTTCTTCTATGGTTCCTTCCGCAGGTGCTTCCTCCGTTTCAGCAGCAGGATCATTTTCCGTTTTTTCTTCAACAGCTTCTTCCTGCGCCGGAACCGCTTCTTCCGTAGAGGCTCCAATGGCTAAGTAAGGCAGATCGTAGCGAGCGGCTTCTTCGTTGGCGGCATTGTATACGAGAATCCGAATGGTATAAACACCGGCTTCCAATTGAAGCGCATCCAGTTTCAGATCGGCCACATTTTCAAATTCAGCAACAACTTTTTCTTCTGCATCCAGGATTACAGCGCTGGTTTTGGATACCTTTGCATTTTCCGCAGCCTGCAGCAGTTCATCCCGCTGAGCAGTGATGGCTGCCAGGTTTTCCTGAAGGGCTTCAAATTCTGCAGCCTGTTCCGCTGCGGCGTCTACCGCCGCCTGCAGGGCATCACGTTCGCTGGTCATTGCAGCCAAAGCATCCTGCGCCTGCTGCAGCTGTGCAGCGGCTTCTTCGGCGGAAGATGCCGTCTGAGCTTTCAAGGCGTCCAATTCGCTGGTTGCAGCAGCCAGAGCAGCTTTTGTTTCTTCCAGTTCAGCAGACGCGTCATTTTCATCTTTCGCTGCGCCGCCCAGAACATTCAACGCATCCTGAACCTGCTTGATGCCGGCAGTCAGCTGTTCGGAAGCGGTTTCTGCATTGGTTTGCAGTGTATCCCGTTCGGACGTAACCACAGAAAGGGCCTCAACAGCTTCCTGTACTTTTTGTTCCGCTTCCTGTACCTTTGTTTCCATGGTGATACGGCTGTTTTCTGCCAATTCCTGCGCTGTTTTAACGGCGATATCCGCTTCGTTCAGCTGACGAGTAAGATCGGTTTTATCAGTTTCCAATTGTGCCACCTGATCAGACAAAGAATTGCGCTGGCCGACAAATACGGCGATCAGCACGACCGCAATTATTACAACAGGCAGAATGACCCAGATCGATTTTTTCACAGCTACTACACTCCTTTTGAGAAATATAAACTTATCTTTTTTATATATTCGCCGTTCCTTCCGGAAATCCTATGACGAAAATATAAAATAAATGTAAAAAAACTGCCCGGCATGAAAGCCGGGCAGCAATCAGAAGATTATTCTTCTTCTTCCTCGTCCTTCTGCGCGCTTTCGATGATCTTCTTAGCGGCGTCGGAAGGCATTTCCTCGTACCGTTCAAAGGCCATGGTGAAAGAGCCGCGGGCCTGTGTCATGGAGCGAAGGTCGGTAGCATATTTGAACATTTCGCCCATGGGAGCTTCGGCGGTAACGCGCTGCAAGCCATCCACCTGATCCATACCCATGATGCGGCCGCGCCGCTTGTTCATATCGCCCATGATATCGCCCATGTATTCATCGGGAACAAACACTTCCACGTGCATGATGGGCTCCAGCAGCACGGGGCTGGCATCCATGCAACCCTTCTTATAAGCAATACGGGCAGCGGTCTTGAACGCCATTTCAGAGGAGTCTACGGGGTGGTAGGAACCATCATACAGCTTGGCGTGCAGGCCCACCATGGGATAACCGGCCAGAACGCCCTTGCGGATATTCTCGCGCAGGCCCTTTTCAACAGCGGGAATGAAATTGCGGGGTACGGCACCGCCGACCACGGCATCTTCAAACTCGAAGTCGATATTGGTATCGCCGATGGGGGAGAACTCGATCCACACATCACCGAACTGACCGTGACCACCGGACTGTTTCTTGTGACGGCCCTGGCAGGCAACCTTCTTGCGGATGGTTTCACGATAGGGAATCTTAGGATCGTTCAGGTTCGCCTGAGCGCCGAACTTGGAAGCCAGCTTGTTGCGGATCACATCCAGATGCAGTTCGCCCTGGCCAGACAGCAGAGTTTCGGTGGTTTCGGTATTCTTTTCCACTTTGATGGAGGGATCTTCTTCCTGCAGACGGGCCAGACCGGAGAACACCTTGTCTTCTTCGCCCTGCTTGGCGGCGGAAATAGCCTTGGAAATGCAGGGGGCGGGGAAGGCGATGGGGGCATATTTGATGGGAGAAGCGGCGTCGCACAGCGTGTCGCCGGAATTGGTGAATTGCAGCTTGGACAGGGCGCCCAGATCGCCAGCGTTCAGCACGTTTACGTTGGTCTGCTTCTTGCCGCGCATCATGAACAGGCCGCCAGCCTTTTCAGCCTTATCAGCATTGGCGTTGTACAGCGCGGTCGCGGGCGTAATGGAGCCGGACATAACGCGGAACAAAGACAGCTTACCCACGAAGGGGTCAGCGACCGTCTTATACACGAAAGCGGAGAAGGGCTCGCCGTTATCGCAGGTGCGTTCAGTCTTGTCGCCGGTCTTGGGATTTTCACCCTCAGCCTTGGAGCCATGGGGAGAATGCAGATAAACGCTCATCACATCCAGCATCTTGGCAACGCCAACACCGGTAACGGCGGAAACGGCAACAACGGGAACGATGGTGCCATTCGCCATGCCGGCCCGGAAACCGGACAGGATTTCGTCATGGGTCAGCTCTTCGCCTTCCAG
Organism: Clostridia bacterium; assembly: GCA_030537395.1. Classification (GTDB taxonomy): domain Bacteria; phylum Bacillota; class Clostridia; order Christensenellales; family Aristaeellaceae; genus RUG563. The sequence continues at coordinate 9,233 of JAUNMW010000012.1, forward strand.
ATACTTCATCATCAGTTCGTCATCAGCGCCAGCGGAAGCTTCGGTGATTTCTTCCATGGCGGTTTCGATGGCGGAAGCCATATTGGCGGGCACAGGCACTTCCTTGAGGCCCTTGCCGGTGCCTTCATAAGCCTTGTTTTCCAGAACGTTTACAACGCCCTTAAACGAAGTGCCTTCGCCGATGGGCAGCAGCATGGGCACAACAGAGGAGCCGAACTTACCGCGCAGCTGATCCACAACCTTCATATAGTTGGCGTTTTCAGCGTCCATACGGTTGATAATGAACATGCGGCAAACATTGTTCTTCTTGGAATAATCCCAGGCCTTTTCAGCGCCCACATCCAGGCCGCTGACGGCGCCCACAACGATACCGGCGGTTTCAACCACGCGGAGGGGGCCCATCATTTCGCCGATGAAATCAAAATAACCAGGCACGTCAATGACGTTGATCTTGGTGTTCTTCCATTCAACAGGAGCTACCGCAGCGCTGATGGAAATATGGCGTTTGGTTTCTTCGGGATCAAAGTCAGTGGTCGCCGCGCCGTCTTCTACTTTGCCCTGGCGGTCCACATGACCCGCAGCGTAAAGCATGGCTTCGGTCAAAGTGGTTTTACCATTGCTTCCGTGACCGATCAGGGTAATATTGCGGATGTTCTCGGTTTTGTAATCTGCCATGTCGGTTCCCCCTATAAATTTCATTTGATTCTTTATAACGCATAAAGCATTCTGAATCACAAACCTTTTCTATTTTATCAGATATTTGGGTAAAATACAAGCCATTTGATCCAAAAGTTTTTGGATACAAATGGCTCTTCATGTTCAATGTGGCCGCTTAAATGTCATATTTGGTATTTTCTTTTTCTTTGCAGCATTTTCTTTATAAATAGGGGCGAAGATGAACCGCCAGCATTTCTTCCATTCTGATGAGCCGCTTGGCAATATCCTTCGATTTTTCATCCGCTGCACGATATTGATTCAAATAGCGGCTGAGCGATTTGACACCCATATTGCAGCCGTCTGTCATCAAATCGGCAATGGTTTGGTCAGATTCGTTTGCAGCCAATTCCGCGTGGGTTTTCATCCAGGACATGACCGATGCCACTGGAGAAGGATTTTTGCCTTCATCCTTAAAACGATCCAGCTCATGACGAATCTCATTTGAAATTCTCTCATGATGCTTCTGGGATTCGTTCAGCAGTCCTTTCATAGAATTGCTTTTCACCCGATCCAGTATGCCGCATATAGCGTCCAACCCCATTTGCGCTCCGGAATCACATTCGCGAAGCAAACGTACCGTATCCTGTTCGATCACAGCGAAAACCTCCTTATGCTTGATAGCAGAAGGATGCCCGGAAACAAGGCTCGTCATGCAGCGTATTATTATGAATAATACCAGTTTTCGCGTTCTTTTTGAG